>CAZXYF010000183.1:4005-6477 GCA_964644705.1 uncultured candidatus Brocadiaceae bacterium
CTCCTATGATAACAAAAAACGACTCGCCCAAGGCAAAGCCTTGCCTCGGAAACACCATTCTGGGAAATGGCCTTTATCAGCACATTTGCACTGTATAATACAAGCCCACACAAATACGTGCAAGTTTTAACAGGCGAGACGCCTGAGTTTATCGACTCCAACAAAAAGGCCATGTTTTGAGCACACTAACGATTTCAACGTAAGTATTCGGTAAACCACGTTCGTCAGTAGGTCCCGATTGCCGAGCGGGACCTTGTTTATTCGAGCGTGCAACGTAGCGGTCCAGTGATCATCTCTCACGAGCTCTGGATTTTTGGAACCACCCTGTTTGGAAAATCAAGAGCACCCGGCAGGAGCCGCGCGGCGCTCGGCACCTACCCATTCCCCGCAAATTGTTTGAGACGAACGTGGTTTACCGAATACTTACTGAGAATGAGTGGCAGATGAATTGTATCAGCTGTTTAGCACAGGAGTTATGCAGAATGCTCAGTGCGGATTGATGTTTCCGGATCAGGAGTTCTGATCCTGCATCCTCGTATCTTGCACTGGACACCATCCAAAGAACGAATTCCCAGGGTGTGTTATAATCCTCAGGTCATTAATAATTATCCGCTTAGACATATTCACCGCCAGAAAGGAAAACCAATGAATTCAAAGGAAATTGTCAGTCGTGCCATTCATTACAACAACCCCGAACGTCTGCCCGTCCTCATGGCAGATCTGGGCGTCAGCGACGTCGATGGTTTCCCGATTCAGGCCGCACCGGACTGGGAACCGGTCGTGGAGGGGGCCGACGAGTGGGACTGCGTCTGGTCCCAAACCGAACAACACAACATGGGCCAGGTGACGGGACACCCGCTGGAGGATCTGGACGATCTCGATGATTTTGAACCGCCCTCGTATCATCACGACGGACGGTTTGAGGGAGGGGCCGAGAAGCTCGACCAGATTGAGGCGGACGGGAAATATGCCTGCTGCAGCATATTCATGGTGCTTTTTGAACGCATGCATGCACTTCATGGTTTTGAAAACACCCTGATGGACCTCTACAGCGACGCTGACCGTCTGGGGAAATTGGCCGACATGATCACCGATGCGCACGTTCGGCTGGTGCAGGAAGTGGCTCGCCGTTTTCCGGGACGAATTGACGGATGGAAGATGACCGATGACTGGGGGACCCAGCAATCCGCCTTCATCAGCTATGAAAAATGGATGGAGTTTTTCTACCCACGTTACAAACGTATATTCGACGCCATGCACGATGCCGGGTGCGACGTGTGGGTGCATTCCTGCGGCAAAATCAACGAGATCATCCAGGGGTACATTCAAGCCGGTGTTGACGTGGTTAACCTGCAGCAACCCCGCGCGCTGGGAATCGAAGAAATCGCCGACAGTTATCGTGGTGACATCGCATTCGAAAGCCTCTCGGACATTCAGAACACTCTCCCCACGGGGGATCCCGAAAAGATCGAGGCCGACGCCGAGGCGCTCATGACCCACTGGGCCGGGCCGGACGGTGGTTTTCTCTTCAGCGATTACGGAAACGACGAGGCCATCGGCATCAACGATGAGAAGGTCAAACCGAGTATGTATCAAGCATTCAGTCGCCATTCACAGAAGGTCTATGGAAAACCCCTCCCCCCGCTCCCCCGCTAAACCCCAAGACTCAGTATGGTGATCATCGCCGCACCGATCAGACACACCAACACCAGCACAGCAACAAATCGCGTCCTGTCGCCCGGGCTTAACGTGGCATCCCCCAACATGATGCGTCCCACGAGCCACAACGTATAGATCTGCAACGGGAAAAACAGCATCCCCAGAATGGCACACCGTAAGGCCCGGTTCACGAGTTCACTGGCTGAAGTGGGCTTTGGCTCGTCCCCGTCAATATCCCGCCCGGGAACCTCCTGGTGCGCTTCCGCAGCCGGCGGCTCATCATTTTCTTTCACGGGAGCGTGGGCGTTCATGTCCTCGAGGACCGCGAATGCGCGTTCCGCATCTTCATCAAAAACCTGCAGTTTGATGCCCCCGACGGCGTTACCCAGATGCCAGGCCACCCCCACCGTTTCCAGGTTTTCCGTAAATACGCGTATATCCTCCGCCTCCAGACGGCTACGCACAAAACCCGCGGCCGTTGGCGTGTCGAAGGTAGCCACGGTTTTCAGGGGCTTATCCTCGGTACGTTCGCTCATAATTCTTCCTTTTCCCAGAGGAGTGGAGAGCTGGGCCAAGCGGCTGACAATAAGTGCGTTCCGGTTTTTATCTTCTTGAGCCCCAGGGGGGCGGATTCATACTAGCCCGACATGGAGCGATCTGACGGATCGCGGAATGTTGGGTTTTGGTTGTTTTGGATGTTTATGAGCTGAAGGCTCATTTCAAATGTTTATGGCCGGTTTTGCGGGGCTTCGTTGATCAATTTTGAAATGAGCTTTCAGCTCATCCATTTATTTTCCATCTCATACCCAAGAT
>CAZXYF010000184.1:0-6430 GCA_964644705.1 uncultured candidatus Brocadiaceae bacterium
GCCGTAGAATGAAAGACACGTCGTGCTTCATCCGGGTGGGTATTCATATCATCCGCGTGGCCTCCTTACAGATATGTCCCCCGGATGGTAGAACACCCAGTCGGATAACAGCTAAAAGCTGGTCTGAAACATCAGGATACTTATGAAGGTCCGCTTAGTTGGTCACTGACCCTGACATAACTGCGTTAGGAACCGGCTTAACCACACATCTTCTTCCCGCGATTGTACCGATGTGCTCTTTAGCTCAACATCCGCTCGGGCAAGCAGCCCGATGCGTCGTGCAAACCATTGTTCGGGGAGGGATCTGACGGCCCGGGTCGCTTTTTTCGCGGCCCAGCGGGGCATTCCCACTTTTCGGCTGATCTCATTTGGCTGTTTCCCCTCTTCCACCAGTCGCCGAATCTGCCACAACTTGCGCATTCTGTGGGCCAGGAAAGACACGATGCCCACTGGATTCTCCCCCTCGAGAAGCAGATTTTCCCCCAGTTGCAGAGCTTCTTCCACGTTCCCCCGGGTGATAGCGTTGCTGAGATCAAAAATTGAACGTGATCTACTCTGCGGGACCAGTTCTGCCACGTGATCCTCCGTAATAAGCTCTTTGTCCCCGACGTACAGCACCAGCTTATCAAGCTCCGCCCGGAGTGTGGTAATGTCCGGCCCCACCGCTTCCAGAAGCATTGATAGGGCGCGTCCGCTTATTTTCTTCCCCTCCTGAGCTGCCTGTTTGGAAATCCAGCTTTTTGCTTCTTTCCAGCGGATTTTGCTGCAATCAACTATAATCCCTTTCTGGCTCAGGGTTTTGGCGGCTTTATACCGTTTGTCGAGTGAATCGCAGCACAGGGCCAGAATCCCTGAGGGGGCGGGGTTGTCGAGGTACTTTTGAAGTGGCTCTTTATGGTCGGATATGAACTTTTTCCCCTGGCGTATGATGACCAGTCGTTTTCCACTCATGCCGATAAACGGCTGAGTATGCAATTCGTCGAAAACTGACCGACAGTCTTCCACCTCGTCAATATCCGTGGTCATGCTTCCCGGCATGTCCTGCGTCTCAATAGATTCCTTGAGGGCGGAAAGACAGCTGGTCAACAGGGCGTCGTCCTCCCCCTCGAAAACATAGAGAGAATGGACTCCCTGTTTCTGGAGATGCGTATCAAACTGGAGGGCCGGGACTTTTGCCATGGGTTGGGAAATAGGCTAGAATCAACAAGAGCTTCAATTGTACCAAATCAACATTAGTGGATAAATGGTGAGTCAGGTTAGCGGCAATAAATCTGTTCGGAAAAGGAGCGTATCCGGGGATGAAAAACGAAGAAAAAGTTCTGTATGCTCTCTGTGGGCTGTATGAGTGCGAAAGTTCTCAGGCAATAGTATCGGATTTGCTGACGTATGTGCGCCGGAATATTAATAATGTGGTGTCAGAAAAAGACGCACTGGAGAGTTCTTTTACCGCGGAGAATGCCGCGGCAGATCATCTGGGGTATCTGGTGAGTGCTGCATGGAAGGCTCTGGACGGAACGGGGCGGCTGATAAATTGTGCGTTTTTCCCCGAGTATCCAGAGAGCAATCTGGTTGCCCCCACGGAAATCAGTTCTCAGTGCACGTTCTATACAGTCCGCCGTGAACTGCATCAGCATCCGGACGCGGGCAATGGGGCCATGGTGCGTTTCATATGGGGGGAAACGCGAGACCCCGGTAACTCGTCGTATGAGCGACTCAGCCTGTATTATCATATTTCGCAGTTCATGCCGCTTGAGTTGACGCCGGATGGCCAGTTACCCGGATGGAAGGATATTCCCCGTCATGTGCAGATACTCATCGAGCCCCAGTCTGTGCCGGCCATTGAACGTCAGAAAGGTGTGGAGGAAATGCTCAAATGGGAGAAAAGATTCATCGAGCATTGTTTGGATCTCATCATTCGCCACGCAGAAAAATCGTCAGCATCATCGGCAAAGTGATATTGCCTGGCTTATGTGAAGACCCCTTCTGCGCGCTTGCACAGCCCGGTTTCCGGCCCGTCCCGTTAGTCGATTATCTGGGGCACTTTGAAGCAGTTATTGGCACGGTCCGGTGCGTTCCGGAGGGCGTTCCTGCGATTGAGGGATGATTCTCTGGAATCCTCGCGCGTAACGTTTTGCTCCGGCCCCATGTGCACGAGTGGTTCCACCCCCTCTGTGTCCAACTCGTTCAGCTTATCCACGGCATCAAGTATTTCGTCCAGCTGCTGTGCGAAACGTTCCTTCTCCCGCTCCGACAGGGAGAGGCGAGATAAATGGGCAACGTAGTCGACGTGTTCTTGGGTGATTGGCATGGGGGCTTTTACCTGGCTGGTTTTTGAACCCGACCGCTTTTGATGCATTTCGTGCAGGCACGGATACGTTTTTTCTGGCCGTCAATTACGGCCCACACGCGCTGAAGATTTGGATTGAACCGCCGGTTGCTGCGACCGGTCTGTTTGACACCGACACCGCCGTCTGCTTTGGCTTGACCGCGGCTTTGCACTTTTTTTCCCGTTTTGGGACCTTTTCCACAAATTTCGCATTCTTTGGACATGGCCGTTTCCTTACTTCTGGAGTGAAACTTTCTTTGCAACGAAAGGATTATGATACAGCTTTAGCCCCGTGATATTCAAATATACGGAACCGATCTTCACATGCGTTATGCCGCGCGGACGGGGCAGCCGGACGTAAGGGAAAGATGTTTGCGTCAGGAACCAATGATAAATGAGCGCACGGCACCGATAATTCCCGCATTTTCCTCCAGTTCTGCCAGTTTGATTTTTACATCGCGACGGCAGGCTTCCATTGTGCGTTCTCGCGCGGTTTGTCGAATCGGATTGAGCAGCATGTTACCGGCTGCTGTGACGCCACCGCTGAAAACCACAACCTCGGGGTTGAGGATATGCATGATGTTGGAGACGGCAACTCCGAGATAATAACCGGTCATATGAATGTTTTTCGAAGCCGCCGCGTCGCCATCCACGGCGGCTTCGTAAATCTTTTTGGCAGTGAGGTCTCCTCGGGTATCGGCAAGGCAGGTATTGGTTCCGGATTCGATGGCTTGTTCCATTCGGCGTACCATGCCGGTGGCGCTGGCAAAGGCTTCGATGCATCCCCAGCTACCGCATCCACAGCGAGGGCCCTCCGGGTCAATGCTCATGTGCCCGATTTCCCCGGCGCCGTCGTCGTATCCATGCCACACCTCACCGTCCAGAACAATTCCACCACCAATGCCTGTGCCCAGAGTGAAAAGAACCAGAGACGAGCATCCATGCCCCGCTCCCAGCCACTGTTCGCCGAGAGCCGCTGCGTTGGCGTCATTCTCCATGACGCAGCGTAAACCGGTACGTTCCTGGATCATGTCCCGGAGCGGAACATCATCCCATCCGGGCAGGTTGGGGGCAAAACGTACAACTCCCTGTGATAGATCGAGTGGACCCGGTGTGCCAATGCCGATCCCGGCCACGTGTTGGTTTTCGCTGGCTGCTTTTCGACATTCCTTAACTGCAGCGGCGATGTTATCACACACTTTTTCGGGTCCTTTATCGCTTTCAGTCCGACGCTGACAGCGGTGAAGAATTTCCCCGTCGTCGGTAAGAACTCCGGCCTTGAGGTTAGTACCTCCGAGGTCTACGCCGATAATGACTTCTTCCATGATGGTATCGCTCCCTGAATGGGGGTGAGTCTGTAGTGATGAAGGGGCTTATTCTAGGCATTGCCGGGATGTGGTTCAACTGATTTCAAGTTTTATGCCTGAGACGGCTATAATGGGCGTGGAGTCGAGCCATATTTGACTCTCGTCTATACACCTGATCGGTTAATTGGATAAATGCCAATGATTATCACTATCACCCTCAATCCCGCACTGGATAAAACGCTCGAGGTCCCTGATTTCTCGGTCGGGCAACATGCCCGCGCGGAAATTAAGTCTTTTATCCCGGCCGGAAAAGGCATCAATGTTGCGCGTGGGTTGAATCGCATGCGCCGTGCCTGTGTTGCCTGCGCACTTGTGGGACGGCGAGAGGAGGGCCTTTTTGCCGATATGTTGAAGGAAGCCCCGATGACGGAGCCCGCGCTTTTTCCGGTGGAGGGAATAACGCGCACGAACACGACGATACTGGATTCACAGAACGGCACGACCACCCATTTGCGCGAAAAGGGTTTTGATGTCCGGGCGGCCGACCTCGCCGAGCTCAGGGAGTGGCTGTCAAATCGTTTGACCGGTCGGGATGAACGGGTCCGAACCGTCTTTTGCGGAAGTCTTCCGCCGGGCGTCTCCCCGGATGTCTTTGCTGATCTTCTGACCCACTGTTGTGAACTCGGAGCCCAGGTCATTTGTGATACGAGCGGGGAAGCACTGAAGGCTGCGATTCAAAGCGGGAGTGTCCATACGGTGAAACCCAATCTGTCGGAACTCTCGCAGTGTTTGGGTCGGGATGTGGAACCGGAAACGGCGCCCTACGCTGCACGCGCCCTGCTGGATCGTGTGAAGGAGGTCCTGCTGACGCTGGGCCGCCGGGGGGCTTACGCTATTGAGGCGGGAACAGAGTCGGGTATGTGCTGCCCACTGCCAGCTGAAGAAGTCAACAACACTGTGGGGTGTGGTGATGCTTTCCTGGCGGGCTGGCTCGATGCGCTGGAAAGTGGGGCAGATTCCGCCTTCGCGCTGAAACAGGCGGTCTCAGCAGGCGCGGCTTCGGCCTGCGGCGCCACCGCCGTTGATTACACCCGTGGCTGCGTGGACGCGCGCCTGAACCAGTGCCGGGAAATCGCCCGGGACGTTGATGGCAACTCCGAGTGATGGCGGTAGGGATTATCCGGCAACGGTAAAAGAGCCTGAAAAAGCCCCCTCCACCCAGTGCTGTCCAAAATGTTCACAAATGGACTTTTTGACGGGCTCCGAGGAGTTTGAGAGCCCAAAATACGGCTCATCTCGCAGGCCATCCCTAAATATGTCGAGGTGGTGTATCTAACCTCTCTATCTTTGCCTTTGTCTGCTTTTCTATCGAGGCTCACGCCGCCAAAAACAAGGACAGATTATGGTAAAGACGATGATGAAGACAAAGACTCACCCGTCCAGAAACACTATTGTGAACAGGCCTGCTCGTCACCAATAGGGGGCAGGCCTTCTCCACATATTCGCGGCGCCACCACGAATCGGGCACCCTTTTGGGGAAATGCCGGATCAGCGCACGAGCATATCAGCGCGCGGCACAGTTTTCCCGTTCACCTCAACGTCGATGGTTGGCCAGTCATCTGAGGGTTGGGTGAGCAGCTCGGGGCCATCATCGGTGACGAGAATTGTGTCTTCACTTTTGGTGCCGCAGATGGATGGATTCCATGCGAACGCCTGTTTATCCCGGATCCTATGCTCACAGGTTGGATCGGCAATGTATTCGCGCGGCTGATATCCGATGGCCCCGCCCTGATGGTGGAGCTTCCATTCTTCGGGGTAGCCCACTTCGGCGTAGGCAGATTGAGCGGCCTTGATTGCGTCCGCAGCGGTGCTGCCGGGGCGGGTGGCGGCCATAATCTCGCCATCGACTGTACAGACGGCCTCGTGCCTTTCTTTCAGGTCATCGGAAAGTGCACCGAAATGGACGAAACGAGTGATGGCCGTGACCAATCCCCGGCGGCGCCCACAGGCGACCAGCATCACATACTGTTCAACATCGAGGTTTTTCGGTACAGGATGGCGCCATTCACGAATTCGGTCATCAGCGGCCACAAGCAGTACAGCGGGGAAAAGTCCCCGTGAGCGGTACTGATGGGCCACCAGACCGGAAATTCTCCGTTCTGACATACCTTTTTCCACTGATTTCGCAGCCGCTTCCATCGCTTCGGAAGCATCTTGCCCGAGTTTGCGATAGCGGCGGATTTCCGTATCGGTTAGTTGATACCGGAGTTCGTTCCAGTCAGCTGGTAGAGGAGGCAAATCGCAGGAACCATCGTCGGCCGCAAAACTGCCTGAATCGATAAGATCGGCTATTTCTTCCTCCCGCTGTTCGGGTTTATGCCAGGGATAGGTGACGGATTTGAGGGGGCTGAGACCGGAAAGTTCCTCCGTCAGGAGCCGTTCGGTTTCAATGTTTTTGGAAACGAGTGTCACCTGTTCGGGAGTGACTACAAAAGTCCCAACACCGCTTTCTTCCGCGGCGTTAACAACGCTATCTGCGCCGCATCCAAACCACGCAAAATTGTCGGCTCGATTCAACACCACTCCATCAAGATTGTGGTCCGACAGATATTCCAGAACTCTCGCGAGCTTGACCTCATATTCCTGAACCTTACCCATTGCTGTTCTCCCGAAAAAATTGATAGATGCGAGGTTTTTGCTTCAACGGATAACATGGATCATACGATGAATGTAAGTACTCGGCAAACCACGTTATTCCAGATGGGCCTGCTGCCGGGCTTGTCCCGGTTGAGGCGTA
>CAZXYF010000185.1:0-6424 GCA_964644705.1 uncultured candidatus Brocadiaceae bacterium
GATTGTGTTGATAGCTGCAGCGCCCTGCCAGAAGGCCCTATCGCCTGGCGTGGTATGCCTGCTGTAGTGCACAGGTACGCTCCTACCGGGACAAGCCCGGCAAGTAAGGCATCACAAAACACACGTGGTTCACCGAAACCTTACTATTGTTTTATTTTAAGTGCTGGTATGTATGAATCTTACCGTTTTTCGGGCGATAAAGTGAAAGGGAAGACAATGAGGAAACTGAGTATTGTTTTGTTGATGATGGTGGCGGTTCCATTTGTTCAGGCCGGAACGGGCGTCGAATATTTTCATAGCGATTGGGACAGGGCAAGAAAGATTGCGAAGAAAAAGGGGAAGCCTCTCTATGTGCATTTCACAACCGAATGGTGTGGGTGGTGCCGCAAGATTGAGAACGAAGTGTATAAGAGCAAAAAAGGGAAAAAAGCACTCAAACCCTTTGTGCCGGTCAGTCTGGATTGCACCGTCAAAAACAAAAAAGGAAAGGAACTGCAGCAGGCAAAGGAAAATAAAAAGCTGCAGTCGCGTTGGGGCGGTAGCGGATATCCCTACCTTGTCCAGGTCACGGCCGATGGCGAGGTCTTCAATTCGTGGTCCGGATACAAGCCTGTGGACGCTTTTGCTCAGGAGCTGAAGAAAGCTCTCAGCAATCTGAAAGAACTGAAACAGTTTGAGAAAGAGGCCAAATCCGCGGACAGGGATAGTTATCAGTTCAACGTGAAGGCCATGAAAATTTATAGATCCATGAAGGCGAATAAAAAGGCCCAAAAGGCGGCGAGGCAGGTCCTGAAGCTGGATCCAGAGAACAAGAAAGGGAATAATGCGCAGGCCGCTTTGATCCGGATGGAGGGGCTGCAGAAATCTCGGAAATGGGGGGAAGCTCGCGGTTATTTGCAGAAAGTCAGCAAATACGATCCCGAGAACAGCAAAGGGCAGTGGGAAAAAGCCACCAGGAGGTTCACTGTGGGGATGTTCCGACACGCCCGTAAGATGTCCCCTGACAGCCGGCAAAAGAATCTGGGATTTGCCACCAACATGTATAAAAAGCTCATCGATACCGGGTCGGAACTTCAAAAACCCCAACTCGCCCGGTATTTTCTCGGCATGCTTTACGGCCAGCAGGGAAAACAGAAGAAGGGGATCGAAATGCTAAAAAAGGCTGTTGCCGTGGATCCGCAGAGCCGTATGGGCAGGCGAATCAAAAAGATGCTGCAGAAGGTAAAACAGAGGCAGAATATGAAGAAATAATAGGGCTCAGATACAGGTGGAACCAGCCACATCCCGACGGAAAGACGCGGAAGCGTGGATTGCAATAGATACGCGTGACAGGTATAGTCTATTACACTTCGTGGGCTGCTGAAGTCGATATGAACATTTATCGATGCCTGGGGACGGGCAACGGAGGGAGTGGATGGAATGCGAAAAAAACGGCAACTGTGGCGGGGGTTCCGTAAGAGTCCGATCGTTTTCTTTTCCCTGGTTGTGCTTATCTGCCTGTGTGGCGTCGTGGCACCAGCAGGATCTATGGCCGAGGGTCCCACGGCAGCGAGGGTGGACCGCGTCCTTGTGCTTCATTCGTACCATCCGGGATTTCTTTGGTCGGATGAAATCACCAGGGGGATCCGATCCGTTTTCGACGGAACCGATGTTCAGGTCCATGTTCAGTATATGGACACCAAACATCTGCGGCCGTCGAAGGAACATCTGGATCTGATTGAAAAGCTCCTGTCACTGAAAGCGCAAAAATATGATTACGATGTCGTTCTGACCTGCGATAACAACGCTTTTCAGTTCATGAAGAAGCGGGGGAGGCGTATTTTCGGGGACGTCCCCCACGTGTTCTGTGGGGTAAATTATTTGAACAGGGCGGATTTGAGAGGTCTGATCAATGCAACGGGGGTCAACGAAGAGGCGGATATTGAGGGTAATCTCTCGTTGATCAGTCAGCTCCATCCGGGAAGCCGGCGGGTGCTGGTGATCATCGAAAGGACGCCGACCGGGAAACAGATACGCCGGGAGGTGGAACGAATCAAATCCGAGGATCTGTTCCCCGACCTCAAACTGGATGTGCTGACCGACGTGAGCACGGAACAGTTGAAGACCCGCCTTGCCGCTCTATCCCCGCCCGATGTTGTCCTTCTCACGGTCTTTTTCCGGGATAATCAGAACAATTATCTTACGTATGATGCGCAGGCAAAAATGGTCTCGCGTCATGCTGCTGTTCCGGTCTATGGTTGTTGGTCATTTAGCCTGGGTTTCGGAATTCTGGGTGGGGATCTGGCAATGGGATTCGATCAGGGGGAGACTGCCGCCAAAAAAGCGATGCGTATTCTGGAAGGCACGTCGGTAGCGGAAGTGCCGGTTATGTACAGAACGCCCACCCGCCCGACGTTTGATTTTGAAAAAATGCAGGAGTTTGGCATTTCGATGTCTCAGTTACCGCCGACCGCCGAGGTGGTTGGCCGTCCAACCTCGTTTTATGAGAAATATAAAGGACTGGTCTGGCAGGTGGCGGGCGTTATAGTGTTTTTGGTGGGGGCGCTCGGTGTCGTTGCAGTTTTCTATGTGCGGGCACGGGCTGCGGAGGCCGATGCCCGGCGAAGTGAAAAGGATCTCCATACGACGCTGCATTCCATCGGGGATGGCGTAATAGCCACGGACATCGACGGGCAGGTGAGCCGGATGAATGAAGTGGCGGAGAATTTAACGGGGTGGCCGGTTGGTGAGGCGCGTGGGGAGGATTTGAGTGATGTGTTTCAGATTGTGGATGCGCAGACGGGGGCGGAGGTTGAGAATCCGGTCGATCAGGTTCTTCAAAACGGGGAGACGGTTGGACTGGCAAACCACACCCAACTGAACAGCCGGGACGGAGCTCAATATCAGATAGCCGATTCGGCGGCTCCCATCCGGGACGCTGAAAACGAACTGCGCGGGGTTGTGCTTGTTTTCCGTGATATCACTGACCAATATCACCTGAGGAATGAACTTGAGCAACAACGCAGAAGATTAGAGCTTGTTATTGAGGCCGCCAATCTGGGTACGTGGGATTGGGATGTTGCCAGTGGACGAGTGGATTTCAATGTGAATTGGGCGGAAATGCTGGGATACGAAGTGGATGAGCTTGAGCCCGGTTACGAAACCTGGGAAGGGTTGGTACACCCGGATGATCTTGATGCCGTGCGGGATGAGCTCGAAGCTCACCTGGTGGGGGAGACGGATTTTTATGAGGCGGAGTTCCGAATGCAACACAAGTCGGGAAGTTGGGTCTGGATTCTGGATCGGGGAAAAGTGATCGAAAGAGACGAAAAGGGGGATCCAATCAGGATGTGCGGCACTCATCAGGATATTACCGCCCGAAAACGATATGAGGATGAGCGGAGGAAGATGCAGAAATTGGACGGGCTCGGGAAGGTGGCGGGGGGCATTGCCCATGATTTTAACAATTTGCTGACGGGGGTTTTCGGAAACGTTGAACTGGCCCAGAAAAAACTGACGGAGGACCACGAAGCATTCCACTATCTTACCAGGGCCCATCGTGCGATGGAGGAAGCGCGGAACCTGACCAATCAGTTGCTCACCTTTGCCAAAGGTGGGGACCCAATTCTGGAAACTGTGGATATTGGTGAGCACCTCAAGGAGACGGTCGAATTCAATCTCAGCGGAAGCGAGGTTCGTCCTCGATTTGATCTGCCGGAGGATCTGTGGCCCGTGCATGTGGACAGAGGGCAAATAGACCAGGTTCTGGCCAATTTGACGATCAATGCCCGCGAAGCTATGCCCACGGGGGGAACGTTGTCTGTGAGAGCGGAGAACGTCGGGGAAGTGGGGGGAACCGGTATGGCCGGGGCACGCGGTAAATTTGTCAAAATTGAGATCGTGGATGAGGGCATCGGGATCCCGGAAAAATTTGAAGACAAAATATTTGATCCCTATTTCTCGACCAAACAGACGGGCAGCGGGTTAGGGTTATCGGTCGTCCACAGCGTCATGGATCAGCATGATGGCCACATAACCATAGATTCAAAACCCGGGGAAGGCACGAAGTGCACGATTTACCTCCCCGCCGATCCGGACTCCGACGAGCTGTTGGATTCTGGTGCGGAACCGGCCCCGGAGACCTCCGATGAGCGTTCTCGTGTCCTGCTGATGGACGATGAACAGATGGTCCGTGAGTTCGGAAAAGAGATGTTATCCCAATGTGGGCATTCTGTCCGGTTGGCCTGCGATGGGGAGGAAGCCGTGGACCAATACATCGAAGCACAGGAGGAGGGGGACCCTTTCGATGTGGTTATTCTGGATCTTACGGTACCCGGTGGTATGGGAGGGCAGGAGGCAGTGAAGCGGCTTCTCGAGTTTGATCCCGATGCACGGGTGATTGTGTCGAGTGGTTATTCTTCAGGGGCAATATTTGCCAATTATGCTGACTACGGGTTTGCTGGACGGCTTGCAAAACCCTACAGGGAGACACAATTGCGCGATGAGATATCCCGCGTACTGGAAGAACAGGCGGGGGACTAATTATTGAGTTTCCGGCAGAGGGTGAGCAGGAAATCGCGGTTGTCGCACTGGGCGTAGTGGAGATCCCCGCCCATCCGATGGAAGGTTTTGTAGAATCGGAGGTAATAGTCCGGATGGTCCTCGGGTGGTTCCCCCTGGCTCCAGTCCCAGCTTGACTCCTGGATATCATTGACCACGATGAAATGATTTTCGATGGCGTCGCCGTTCTGATGGGCCAGATTCTGAGCCATGGACATGGATTTTTCGAAAATCATGGGGGACATGACGGCGGATCCAACTGAGATATACACGCCGTCGGTCAGGCGGCTGATAGCCTCGGCGTAGTCCAAGAAGTCGCGTTGAGCGGCGCGTCCGATGGCGGCGCCGTAGTTATAGGGATGGAGATAAATAATATCATGTCCAAACATCGGGTGGCTCGTGAACGGGACACCGCATCGTCGTGCCGCTGCCTGGGCACTGTATTGCTTGTACGGGTGGGATATGTTCATGCGTCCCGAGTCTAAATCCGTTGTCTCCAGCACCCGGAGGAGATCGGCTGCAGCCGCGGCGCGGGGCGGGGTGGGGGACTGCTCAATATCGTGTTGAATCTCTGCCTTCAGCTCCTGCCGGGTGGGGACGTCCAGACCCTCTTCGTTAATCATTGATCCCACACTTTCGCCGTAGCCCAGTCCACGGTAGGCCCCCACCAGCAGGGCCAGGTTCAAATATTTGCCCGTTTCCTCCCACATGCCAAACTGACCTCTACTGGTGTTGCGCTCGACATGTTCGCTGGTTTCTCCGAGGAACGAAAATTCCCAGTCATGGATGATGCCGGCCCCGTTGGTGGCGAGATGTGACACCCATCCATCTTTCATCAAGTGAATGAGAATCGGGGCCAGACCATTCTTGATGGTGTGGGCTCCAAAGGCCAGCACTACCGGACGGCCGTCCGCGTGAGCCTCTTTGATGCGCTCTGTGAGTTTCTGTATCACGTCCTCGACTTCTTTCGGCAGCTCTCCAGGACTATCGCCGGGATGGACGGATGCCGATTCAATGTCCACGCGATTATCACGTTCTGCCAGGGGGTAGAAATCCAGTTGCGTTCGGTCAAGATGGCGAGAATTCATAGGCCGGGTTCCTCTCTGGTGTGATTTCGAGAAACCTTATTGTACACGTGGGCCATGGGCGGAACAAAGACGGGGACTGTACAAAAGTGAAGCCCTGCCTGCGGGCAGGGCTCCTGTTGTTTTGGGATTGTATGAATGTTGTCCCGATTACATGATGCCACCCGAGTTGGCGTCACGCACAAGATCGCGGGTGGAGGGGCCGGACGAACTGCTGCGACCCGTGCCCACATCCGCTACCGCGCTTCTTTTAGCGCTGGGAGCGACGCCAACCCGTGCTCTGTTACCGGTTTTCTCGCGTTCCTCTTTGCATTCTATGCACAGGGTGGCGAAAGGACGCGCCTGGAGACGTTTATCGGCGATGTCTTCGCCACAGCTTTCGCAGCTGCCGTAGTCGCCTTCTCGGAGGCGTCGAAGGGCTTCCTCGATCTCATCCACTTTTGCTGAGTCTGATTCAGCAATCCGCGCCGCGAGCTCATCGGCCTCGCTATCGGAAGCCATGTCCATAAATTCCGTTGGATCGTCCGCGGACACCGCACGCGCTCGCTCAAGACGTTCCTGCAGCGCTTCAAGTAGATCTTTCTCGAGATTCGTGAGCTGATCTTCCAGTTGTTCCCGTTGTGTCTTCCAGTGTGTATTATTTCTGTTTTTCGTTTTCATTGTCTTCACCTCCTGATATGACAAGCTGCAAATTGTGTACCACCCGGATGCTATTTTTGGTAAACCTGATAGTTTACCTCTCTGCATGCAATTCATTAGTGGGGCATATACGGGATAAGTTCAAAAAATAGTGCGTTTTT
>CAZXYF010000186.1:0-6400 GCA_964644705.1 uncultured candidatus Brocadiaceae bacterium
GCCCGCTTTTGCTTGCCCGCAACCTTCCCTCGGCCTATCCTATTCACCTGTGATACACCGCCGTGCATTGGCGTCACACTCCTGAAACGACGTTCCTTCATCACTTTGGGCGGACAGCATGAATTCCGATCAAAACACCTCATCAGCACCGGAATCGGGTGGATCAATGCCGCTTCTGAGCCACTCCCCCTTTTTCCTGGGCCTCCGTTACCTGTTTCGGAAAAAGCTGAGCTACCTTGCCATGATCGCCGTCGCTGTAAGCGTGGGCACCCTGATCGTGGTGATGAGTGTGATGACCGGTTTTGAACAACAGCTCCGTGGGGTTGTGCGCGGTTATCTGAGCGACATCACGGTCAAGTCTCACTCGGGAGGCCTGCACGGCTTTGAAGACTGGACGAAGGAACGCAAGCGGTTTCTCAAGATGCCGCATGTGGACGCCGCCGCCCCCTTCATTCAGGGCCCCGCTCTGCTTCGTGTCCCACGCTACGATCACATGTCGCAGGTCGTATTCCGCGGGATGAAACCCGAGCTTGAGACCGCAGTCACCGAATTCGGGGATGAGTTCGTCGAACGCGGGAACCTGGACGATCTCAGACGGACCTACATCGGGGAGAACAACGCCAGAATCGATGCCTGCCTGGTGGGAAGTGAGATGGCCAAGCGGTGGTCCACCTACTACCAGCTCTATCAGCGGATCTCCGAACAGCTTCAGCCGCCACATAGAGACACGATTCTTTCCCTGCTGGCAAAGGTCCGGGCGGCGCGAACGCTGCAGAAGGGACGTGAGCGGATGAAGAAAGTGGTGAGTAAACTATCCGAGATCGATGGTGGACTGGCCCGTATCGTTGCCGCGAATGCCGAACGTGCACTGCGGGATGAAGTAGTGCTGATCACCGCAACCGGTGATCTCCATCGCCGGTTGGAGAAATACGTGGTGGCGGGCATTTTCAAAACCGGTCGTTATGACTACGACAACGGTGTGGTCCTGGTCTCCCTGGATTCAGCTATGGATTTCATCGGTTCCCGGGGCCAGGTCACGGGGATAAATTTGAAGCTGGACGATTTCAAACATGCTCCAGAGATCAAAAAGGAACTCGCCGGTGAATACATGGCTCAGACCTGGGAGGATCAGCAACGCAACTTCCTGGAGGCGGTCCACATGGAGCGCACGCTGATGGGACTGATACTGTCGTTTGTGGGCCTTCTGGCCGGGTTCTGCATTTTTGCCATACTCATCATGACCGTCTATGAGAAACGACGGGATATCGGTATCCTGAAATCCGTCGGATATACATCCCACTACATCGCGATGATTTTCCTCGTGGACGGCGGCGCGGTGGGATTGGTGGGGGCTCTCATCGGGGTAACTGGGGGGTTGGCGTTTGCGGGAAATATCAACCCAATCGCCGCTTTCGTCGAGAACATGACCGGATGGACACCATTCCCCCAGGACGTGTATTACTTCACGAAGATACCGGCCGACACCGGTCTTCTGATGCCTTCCATTATCGCGGCCGGAGCCATTATCTGCAGCCTCATCTTCAGCGTCCTCCCGGCCATCAAAGCCGCCCGGATGGACCCCGTCGATACTTTGCGGTTTGAGTAGTCAGGCCGGGCATAATCCCCCTCCCCCGTCTTCCTCCAAACGTAAAAATGTTCCGACCGGAAAACAAAGCGGCTTCAAGCGGGGTTCCTAACGATGTGCTCGACCGGGGGGAAGATCCTTGACGCACCGGAACACATCATGCCGGATCATGCGTGCAGCCCCGGGTCATTGTTAGCACAAGCTCACAATCTCAGAATCACCTGAATTATGATCGGGGTAAAGGGGAGTTTTTCATATCAATGGCCATCACAATTTCCCCCTTCCAGTTTCGCCCGCCATGTTCCTCCCGGATGTCCTCCACCGCCCCCCGAAGCCGTTCCTCGTGCACTTTCGTTGCCTCCCGAATAATGCCCACCCGCGTTCGTCCCCCGAGCACTTCCGCAATGTCTTCAAGAACCCGATCGACGCGGTGGATGGAAACGAACAAAAAATAGGTCATGTCCGCGCCTTCCATCTTCTCAAAGAGCTTCCGGCGGCGACCGCTTTTGCGCGGCGGGTAGCCGTAAAACGTAAATTTATCCGCGGGAAATCCCATGGCGGTTACTGCATACGTCAGCGCGGACGGCCCCGGCAGGACCTCCGGCTCGATGCCGCGCTTCAACCCCTCGCGCACGATTAAGAAGCCGGGATCGGAGATGGCGGGGGTGCCTGCATCGGTGACCACGGCCACCTTCTGCCCGGTCTCGACGCGCTCCAGCAGGCGGTCGGTCTTTTTGTGCTCATTGTGCTGATGATAACTCGTCATGCTGGTGTGAATATCAAAATGGCTGCACAATTTGCCGGTGCGACGGGTGTCCTCCGCGGCAATCAAATCCGCCTGTTTGAGCGTATTTAACGCGCGTTCCGACATGTCTTCAAGGTTCCCTATCGGCGTGGAAACCATCGCCAGCCAGCCGCCTTTGTGTTCATTTGCCATGATATGTGGTACCTTCAGATTGAGTCTTATGTCTAAATCAGTGGGCGCCTGCAGGCGCCTTCCGAACATCCGATGCTTTGATTTCGGCTCCAGATTCAGGCGTAGCATGAAATCTTCACTCTACGTGCCACGCCAGAAACTGTCAATATCTTTTGCAGAATCGGAGCGAGAGTATTAATCTGTAGTCTGCAGGTTTCGTCCAGCTTACCCTACGACAGGAGATCAACAGTGAGTGAACAGCCGGCGTATAAGAGTACGGACCTTCCCCTCGACGAACGTGTGAACGACCTGATCGACCGAATGACTCTCGGCGAGAAGATCGGGCAGCTCTGCAACCAGACCCCCGCGATACCGCGTCTGGACATCCCCGAATACGATTACTGGAACGAGTGTCTCCACGGCGTTGGTCGGGCCGGATGCGCGACCGTCTTCCCCCAGGCCATCGGGATGGCCGCTTCCTTCGACCAGGACCTGTTGCAGGAGGTCGCCACGGCCATCTCGGACGAAGCGCGGGCCAAGCACCATCAGGCGCTGAAACAGGACAATCACCAGCGCTACTTTGGGCTCACCTACTGGACACCCAACATCAACATCGTCCGCGATCCGCGATGGGGTCGGGGCCAGGAAACCTATGGAGAGGATCCGTATCTGGCGGGCCGGATGGGCGTGGCGTTCGTTCGCGGCCTGCAGGGTGACGATCCCGACTACCTGAAACTCGTGGCAACCCCCAAACACTACGCCGTCCACAGCGGCAAGGAGAGTGAACGGCATCATTTCAACGCTGAGGTCAATCAGCGGGACCTGCGGGAAACCTACCTGCCGCATTTCAAAAAGTGCGTCCAGGAAGGAAACGCGCGGTCCATCATGGGCGCCTACAACCGCACGAACGGAGAACCCTGCTGCGGAAGCCCGACCCTGCTCCAGGACATTCTGCGCGATGAATGGGGGTTTGACGGATACGTCGTTTCCGACTGTGGCGCTATCGGCGATTTCCACAAACACCATAAGATCACCGACAGCCCGGCCGAATCGGCGGCGATGGCCCTGAAAAATGGATGCGACCTGAACTGCGGGAACACTTTTCAGTCAACGCTTGACGCCCTGCAGGAAAATCTTATCGATGAACAGCATATAGACCGGGCCCTTCACCGGGTGATGCGAGAACGATTCCGCCTCGGCATGTTCGACCCACCGGAAGAGGTGCCGTATGCCAGCATTTCACCCGACGTTGTGGGATGCGAGGACCACGCCCGGCTCAGTCGTCAGATGGCCCGCGAATCGATCGTCCTTCTCAAAAATGAAAACGATCTGCTGCCGCTGGATGATGAGCTGGATCACGTCCTGGTCGTCGGCCCGAACGCCGACTCCACCGAGACGCTTCTCGCCAACTACAACGGTTACCCACCGGGCTACACCACCCCGCTTGAGGGGATACTCAGCCGGGTGGAAGCGGGCACCAACGTCGGCCCTGCGAAGGGCTGTGAGCTCCGGGGGCACTCGCGTGAGGAATTTGAGGGGGTCGTTAATGCGGCCAGACATGCCGACGTCGTCATTGCCTGCATGGGGCAGTCGCCCCGCATGGAAGGGGAAGAGAACGACACCGATCTTTCCGACGAAGAAGGGGACCGCACGACGCTGGAACTCCCCGGCGTGCAGGAGGAACTTCTGCAGGAACTTCACGCAACGGGCACGCCCGTCATCCTGGTCCTGATGACCGGTAGTGCCGTCGCCATCAACTGGGAACAGGAAAACCTCCCGGCCATTCTCAACGCGTGGTATCCGGGACAGGAAGGCGGCCACGCCATCGCCGATGTTATTTTCGGCGATTACAACCCCTCCGGTCGCCTCCCGGTGACCTTCCCCCGCAGCGTGGATCAGCTCCCGCCTTTCCGGGACTATGACATGGACGGGCACACCTACCGCTTCATGGACGAGGAACCGCTGTATCGATTCGGTTATGGACTCAGCTACACCTCCTTTGAATATTCCGACATTGAGCTGTCGGCAGACACGATCTCTCCCGACGGCCAGATCTACGTCAGCGCTACCATTGAGAACACCGGTGACCGTATTGGAGAGGAGGTGGCGCAGCTGTATGTGCGCGATGTGGATGCCTCGGTGCCGGTCCCCAATCTGCATCTGGAGGGCATCCAACGAGTCCGACTGACACCGCAACAGCGCAAAACGGTGGCCTTCAAAGTGTCCTGCGATCAACTCGCCGCCTACGATGATGATGGAGAACCGTTTGTGGAACCCGGCCAATTTGAGTTTTCCATCGGCGGCGGCCAACCCCAGGACCCATCCAGCGGGGCAATCACCGCCACCCTCGAGGTAACTGAATAGACCACGGGCCACCACCGGAGTCTTATGAGCACGCCTTCCTCCATCGCCGACAACGTCCTGGAGTTTATCCGGGAGCAAGATCTCCTCTCACCGGGGGATGCCGTGTTGGTGGCGCTGAGCGGGGGACCCGATTCCGTGACACTGCTGTCCGTGCTCTGCGAGCTGTCGGAAAGCGGTGCCCTGCCACTCGACATCAGCACGGCACACCTGAATCACGATCTTCGTGGAGAAGAGTCCCGCGCGGACGCAGATTTCTGCGGACAGCTTGCCACTGATCTCAACGTGGATCACGTGTCCGACAGAATCGATGTGGAATCGAAACGCAGGGATGGGGAATCGCTGGAAGCTGCGGCCCGACGCATACGCTACAGTTTTCTGGCGAGAACCGCACAACAGAAAGGCATTCAGCATGTGGCCGTCGGGCACCACGCCGATGATCAGGCGGAAACCCTGTTGTTGCATTTGACCCGAGGGTGCGGATTGAACGGTCTGGTCGGCATGCCACCGAGCCGGCAGTCACTCTACAGCGGGACCATCCGCGTTATTCGGCCCATCCTCCCACTGCGCCGGAAACAAATACGACAATACCTGAGCGAAGAACATCTCTCCTACCGCCTGGATTCCACCAACAGGGCAACCTGTTACATGCGCAATCATATACGCCATGAACTTTTGCCGGCCCTGCAGGGGCAGATGCCCGGCGACCTCACAACTCAACTGAACAGGTGTGCGGAACTTGCGGGCGCAGTGAATCGGTCGCTCAAGCAGATGATCGGGAACAAATGGGAGCATCTGTGTACAGACCACGACGAGCGCTCACTGGATTTGAACATTGGCGAGCTGCGCGGGCTGGCCCCTGAATTGCGCAAACATGCCGTGCGCCACGCCCTCCGCCTCGTGCGTCCCGCAGGCGAGGGCGTCCCCGATTTAAAACGAGAGCATTACGACCAGATTATCGAACTGACGGACTCCTCAGTAGGCCGATGTCTCACCCTCCCCGGAAACATCATGCTTCGCCGCGAACACGGTCTCTTGAGATGCGAATACGGGGACCTGTCGGAAGGATTTGAAACTAAGGAACTCCATCTTCCCGGCAGGACGAAACTGCCGGCGATCGGATCAATCATTGAGGGACAATTTTTGGACATTGAAAAGAACCAGGTCAAGGAATACATCGCCCGATCCACCCCTGCGAGCGTGTATCTGTCCACAAAAGACCTTTCCCTCCCGCTGCAGGTCCGAAATCGCCGTCCCGGCGATCGTTTTTACCCCCTGGGCGCGCCGGGTCATCGGAAGCTGAAAGATTACTTCATCGACAAAAAAGTGCCCCGGCACAGACGCAACAATATACCTCTGGTGGTTGATGAAGAGGGACGTATTGTATGGGTGGTGGGAATGGAGATTGCCCATCCATTTCGTCTCAGGGAGCAAACGAATCATGCCATCCATTTGCGCCACCTACTTCTTGAAGCTTCGGATCGCTAAGCGGACCTTTATAAGTATCCTAATGTTTCAGCCCAATTTTATGCATCCCA
>CAZXYF010000187.1:0-6352 GCA_964644705.1 uncultured candidatus Brocadiaceae bacterium
TGACACATAAACCTTTTTGCCTTTCATTTCTGCCACATTCTGAGCAACAAGCGGAACAAGCGAGGGTATTCGTACGTTGCGGTCTTTGTATGTTCCTCTGCGTCGCCCCTTCGGGGCTTTATCTTGGGGGGCGGCCATTCATCCCCCGGGCTCACTGCGTTCACCCAGGGCTACGTCTGCATCGCCCCCATTCGGGGGCTGACGACATTTTCCATTTGTGGCGTTGAGTTCCGTGTGATTCGTGATTGTTAGCCCCTGATAAGGGGCGGTTGGAGCGTAGCCCGGGGTGCACCCGTTGTTTGGGTAAGCCCCGGGTTATCGGATTTTCAAAACAATTTTCAAGCCCCAGCGGGGCGGTGCAGGGTGTTTTGGAGTTTTTGTATTCGTGTGTTGCGGTCAATGCGCGGTCCTCTGCTGCGCCCCTTCGGGGCTCAACCTTTTTGGCCGTCTTTCATTCCCCGGGCTCTCTCCGTTCACCCGGGGCTACGTCTGCTACGCCCCCGTTGGGGGCTACAATTTATCCCCGGGGCTCTCTTCGTTCACCCGCCGCGCGGCGCAACTACGTCTGCAACGGCCCGGTCAGGCCTGACGAAAATACGGAACCATCACGCCAACATTCCTTGTTGTTTTACCACGAAAAGATACAAGAAATAACCGCCTATTGCCGTTTTTAAACTTCGTGTCCTGCGTGTTCTTCGTGGTGACATCCATCCGTTTTGTTTTCATGCGCCTTTCTGCACATCAACGCGCTTTTGAGGATTCCCGAAACGATGTCCCGATCTATTTTTTGGTCAGCAGGTCCCAGAGCACTCCGCCGTGGCCCAGTTTGTGCAGCAGTCGCAACGTGTCATCCATCGAACCCGGTGGATACACGACGTGACGTACGGAGCCGAATGCTTCGTCCAGCATCTCCTCAAGCCATTCGCGCTCCAGCTGGGGTGAGAAATAATACACCGGATCCAGCAGATCGTTGTCCGGCTCCACGACGCCCTCTTCGAGCGCTATCCGATACAGCTCGGTATCCGGCAGAATCCGGATTCCCAGAAACACGAAACTGGCCGAACAATCCAACGCCAGTATGTTGTCGATGCCCTCTTTGACGGTGCCGCGATTCTCGCCGGGGCCGCCGAACATGAAATAATGCGCCGTGGACACACCCGCGTCGCGGAGCGTATCGTTGGCCCGCACCACATCGTCCCACCGAAACGGCTTGCGCTGTCCTTTCAGGGTCCGGTCGCACGCCGCATCGGTCCCCAGCTCGGCCGCCTGCAATCCTGACTCAACCATTTCTTCAATGTTGCCGGCTTTGATCGATCCCGGCGTGAAAAAAGCGGACCATGGAACCTTCACGCCTCGCCGGTTCATCTCCCGGACCACCGCCATGTGTGATTCGGTCGGTTCGTTGAAAACCGAGTCGGTGAAAAAGATGTATTGCGCCCCATGTTCGTTGATGAGCTTCTCCACGTCGTCGACGACTCTCCCGGGATCCCGACGACGCAATTTTTGCCCCTCCAGCGACGGATATGAACAGTAGACGCAGTTGTGGGGACATCCCCGTTTGGTCTGCACCGGCGCCACACTCCCGTCGTCCAGATAGGCGGTCAGCAAATTGTTTTCATACACCGGTGAGGGTATGTGCGCACCCTCCATCTGATCGTCGTCAGCCATGATCGTGCCCTCAGGCGGGGCATCATTGCTCTGGAGCCGTTCCAGAAGCGTCACAAACGCCCTCTCGCCTTCCCCGCTGACACCGTAGTCCCCGCCCACCGCCTCCAGCATGCGTTCGGGCATGATCGAGAATCCGGATCCCCCCAGAACAATCGTCGCCTCAGTGGTATTGCGGACGTGCCGCACCAGCTGGCGCACCCCGTCCACGTAGCGTTCTTCCTGCAGAATATTGACGTTGTCGATGTTCCGGATGGACACCCCCACGACCTCCGGGTCGGTCTCCTGGACCGTGCTTTCCAAATCTCCCATTGAACGCCCGCTCTGCAAAAAATCAAAACAGGTGACGTCGTGACCGGCCTCTTGCGCGGCGGCCGCCACCATGCTCATTCCGATGGGATACACCGGATAGGGCATTTCGGCCGTGTTCGCGGATATCAGAAGAACCTGCATAAGGCTCATCGCCCCCATGCGCTATCGTTATCTCGGTCCCGGCCCTGGTAGGTGCCGTCCTCTTTTTCACGATGAATCACGTCAACATATAATTTTGCCATTTTCAGCTCAATGCTGCAGTCCGCATAAAATCGGTCCCACGCATACTGATGCAGCTCATTCAGCTTCTCCACGCTCATCCGGGCGGGCTGGAAAACCGTTTTGTCGCATGTGTATTGGCTCCAATCGTTGCTCAAGATGCGGCCTTCCTCTTCCAATTGCCGCCGGATGGGCGTCTCGGGGAACGGCGTCAGAATGGTGAATTCGGCGAGGTCCAGTTCCAGTTCCAGCAGGAAATCAACCAGCTCCTTGATGGCATCCTCATCGTGTTCGTCGGTGCCCAGTATGATGGTTCCCTCCACGCCAATACCCCGCTCTTTGTAGCGGCGAATTCGCTCCGCAATCACATCCGAGGTGTTGATGATGGCCTGGTAAACGTACCAGCATCCCGCCTCGGCGGCCAGATCCAGTATTTCTTCGTCGTCTTTGATAGGATGGGATATCCATTTCTTCTTCAGCGGTGCCAGCTCGCGGAACAGGTCCTTCTCCCACTGATCATCCTGCGCCAGCGAATTATCCACGAAGAAAAGCCGGTTGTTCTCAATCCCCGCCACCTCCTCCACCACCTGATCAATGGGCCGTGGACGGAACTGCCTGCCGCCAAGATAGGGCGTGCAGCAGGGGAAACAGTTGAAGCGGCACCCGCGTGACGCGTGCACGAGGTCAACCATCTGCACGCCGCGAAAATTGTACAGGCTGTGATCGAGTATATCCCGGCGGGCCGGTCCGATCTCCGAAGTATCCGGAAAATCATGGAAATAATCATACACCGGACGCAACGCGTCATTTCCCACGTCGCGGATCACCTGCTCCATCCGCCCTTCGGCTTCCCCCACGAAGACGCTGTCGGCATGCTGCCGGGTCTCCTCCACATGCAGCATCGTTCCGATGCCACCGAAGATCACCGGAACATCCATCTCTCGATACCTGTCTGCAATCTCCCACCCGCGCGGCATCTGACAGGTCAGCATACAGGAAAGCGCGACGAGATCCGGGCTCCCCTCATAGGACAGTTCCGACACATTTTCATCGCAAAACTCCACCTCCACGTCGTCCGGCAGGGCCGCCGCGAAACAGACGGGGCCGTGGGGTGGGAGATGGAATTCCGGCTGGTTTTCCAGTTTGGGCCATTCGGGATATATGATTTTGACCTTCACCGGGAAGATCCTTTCGTTTGGGTTTCGTGCGTTCGTCGGAAATATTCAATGGCCGACGATGGTTCCGTCCATTCAGCGGCCGTTGCGGTCATTGCACCCATGGGGCATCCTTCGTCGGCATCACTCATCAGAAACGAACTAACCGTTGCCCTCTCGTGTTGCCATACCACCACCATCTGTTCTGCCTGGCCGGACTCCATGCAGTCGCATCCAGCTTTCAGCAGGCCCGCAAAAGGAGAACCGGTCAACTCTTCATAGAACAAGGGACCATCCATTCCCAGCCCGATCGCCACTTCGGCGATGGCGCTGGTCGGAAGCGTATAAATGAACAGATTGCCCCGCCCCATGATCCGCCCGTTATCGGCGTAATCCTGAAAATAGTCCCTGTTCTGCTCCATCGTATGATCAAAGCCAGCGGCAATAATTCCCGTGGTGGAATCGCGAGGTTCACCGGGCGAACGATCTCCGGCCTCCAGGGCCATCACCGACGCCGCAAACGCAGCTCGGGTCCCCTCCGGGAACCGGCCGCAATTATCAACGGCCATGCGATCGCGCACTTTTTCGTTGAAAAGCGCATCCAGCTCTTCGATGCCCCACTCATCCGAGCCACAGCCATCCCACACACCGGCTCTTTCCGGCAGTATCCAGGCTGACGAGCGCACCGTATAATCACCGAAATTTATCGCCATACTCAGAACTCTCAACTATCTACTCAAAACTCACAACTCAAAACTCTCAACTCACAACTCTCAACTCACAACCGCCGTTCCAATCACGACCGCGGAGTTCACGCCTCCGAAACCTGAATTGACACACAGAGCATATCGCACATTCGCTTCCACCGGTTCGCTTCTCACCCACCCCGCCGCTTCTTCATCGGGATTCTCCATCCCCACCGTCGGCGGTATCACATTCTCTTCGACGCTTCGCGCGGCGATCAGAATCTCCAGCAGGCCGGCCGCTCCCATCGTGTGGCCCGTTGCTCCTTTGATGGAGAAAGTGGGCACCGGCTCTTCGCCAAACACGCGTTTGAAGGCCTTCATCTCCATAGAATCATTGTACACGGTTCCGGTCCCATGCGCACAGATGCAATCGACATCCGCCGGACCGAGCTGCGCTTCATCCAGCGCCCGGTCAACCGCCCGAGCCAGGCCCTCCCCGTCGCGGGACGGACCGGTCATGTGATTGGCGTCGCAGGTCATGCCCGTCCCCAGAATACTGCAGCGTCCGCCCGATCCCAGCTCTTCGGCCCGCTGAGGCGAGCAAACAACCGCGCCGGCAGCGCCCTCCCCCAGCGTCAGGCCATCGCGATCAGCATCGAACGGGCGTGCCGCGCGGGACGACAGAGCCATCAGGGTGCAAAAACCCGCGTGGACGAATTCACTGACGCCGTCGCATCCCACAACCAACACACTTTGGTTTCTTTCGTGCCGAATCCGCTGAACCGCTCGAATCAGGGCTATCGCGCTGGAGGAACACGCGCTGGAAATCACGGCACATTCGCCCTGAACTCCGGCGATATCCTGGATCCTGGCCAGCAGGTGGGACGGATCACTTCGTTCGGCATTTTCTTCCTCACCGTCCACAGCTCGTTCCACATGCTCGATCTCGCCGGTGGTCGTCGCCATGAGGAGAGCAGAATCCATCGGCACATCATCGGATAACGCATCGGCCACCTTGCGCGTCAGCCCCCAGACCCGGCTGTCTTCTGACTCCGGGACCTCTTCGGCCATCGCCGCCAGATTGGACACGAACGAATCACGATCGAAACGTTCCACGTACCGGATCGCGCTCCGCCCTTCCATCAGGGCTTCCCAGCATGCATCGATGCCGAAGCCGTAGGGACTATTTAAAGTGCATGTCGCGATTACTGGATTCATTGTATCTCCGAAAATTCGCCGTCTCGCCATCGGTCACGGCAGCGCTCGAGCAACGGGGGAAGCGCCACCAGCGTTTCCCCCTCCGCGGTCACAAACATCTGCACCGTATAACCCGCGGCCGCCAGGCTTTCATCCTCCTTGTACACCTCGTATTCGATGTCCATCCGCGCCCCCTCGTTCCACACCATCCGGCCGATGATGGTCACCTCCTCGCCGAGAAAAGGCGACGCGAAGTAATCCACGTGCATCTGCACAATCGGTGCGCGCAGGCCCGCCTCCCGAAAATCATGATAGCTCAGGCCGATGCGTCGTCCGAGTTCCTCGTTGGCATCCTCAAAATACTTCGCATATCGTCCGTGCCACAGAATACCCATCGGGTCCGCCTCGCTGAACGACACGCGTCGCGTGCACGATACGGTCAGGGGAGCCGGGTCATCCGGCACCTTATCAAAATAATCACCTTTTTTGCGTCGCGGTGTTGATTGCATTGTTACTTACATTCCTGAATCTGAGTTTTCGCGATCAAACTGACTTTCCCCACACGTTCCTCATCGGACGTGATTGTTCCGCTGATTCGCCATCCCGAGTCAGCTTCCTCCACTTTGCCCTTCACAGTCAGTGAATCCCCCGGCCGCGCTGGCGAATAAAACTTGGCCGCCTTCACCGTTTTTATATGCAGATTGCAACCCAGATGTTCCTGAGCTGCCACCAGCACAGCAGTGATCATACAAATGCCGGGCAGAACGGGTTCATCGGGGAAATGGCCGTTGAATCCCACAAAATCTTCGTCCAGGCGGGCTTTCGCCTCAAAAACATTCCCCTCCTGATCTGCAAAGTCCATAGCCTCGCACAATTGTCGTCGTATTTTGTTCGCCATTTCAGTCCCGTTCTGTTCACAGAAAACATCTGACGCGAAACCATGCAAGAATAATGAGGTTTCCCGGAGAAAAGTTATTGTACGCCTGATCTTCGACCCGCGCAAAGTCACAACCTACCACTTTATTTTGGTTTGACATTAATTCAGAACCTCGCGGACAATATGATCAGTACCCAGTTGACCTCAAGAGCAGGAGCCGGTCCATGCCGAAACTCCAAATC
>CAZXYF010000188.1:0-6259 GCA_964644705.1 uncultured candidatus Brocadiaceae bacterium
GTATGAATCCGCCCCGATGGGGCTCAAGGAAACAGAAACCGGAACAAACTTTATTTTTGCCGCTTAGATCTCTTAATAACGTCTCGTTCCTGCACTGAAAAGCGCCACCCTGCTGGTGTTGCTTGCTGGAGATGTGATCATGGAATCAACCAATGGCCGATCAACCCGAGAGCGGATACTCGATGAAGCGGAACGTATGTTCCACCGCAAGGGGATTGGGGCGACCAGCATAAATAATCTCATTGAGGCCGCGGACGTTCAACGAGGGACGCTTTACCACTATTTTTCCGGGAAACAGGAGCTGGCCATGCACGTCATTCGGCGGGCTGGTGAAAAGCACATGTCATTTGTCGAACAATCCCTGTCCGGCAATACCCCTCAAACTCAACTCTACTCGTTTCTGGACGCAGCACTGGACAGACACCGGGAAACCCGTTTCGCCGGTGGGTGCCTGTTTGGCAACATCGCCCTGGAAGCCAGTGGAGAAAAGCCAGAAATCGCGGAGATCGCCCGAAACGTCTTTGATCAATGGGCCGACGTTATGGCCCGCGTTATTGAGGCCGGTCAGGAATGTGGGCAATTCCGCACCGATCAAACGGCGCGCGCCCTGGCCTATCACGTAATCGTCGTTCTGGAGGGCGGTATTATGCAGGGACGACTCCGGAGGGACGCCGAAATATTCCGTACCAACATCGAGTGCCTGAAACAGTTTTTAGAACCGTAAACTGACAGAATAGATTCTCATATAACCGGCTCGCTTCAGATAGGAAACGTTAAGGAGGCTGATCGATGGACGACATCTGCGACGTCAGCATTCTGGTTCGCCCCGAGGATGTTCCCCCCCTGGATCCGAACCACCGCGTGATTGGGACTCTCAATCCTGGCAGTGCTATCGTCGATGGTCAGGTCCGCCTTCTCCTGCGGGTCATCGAAGCACACGAGAAAAACCTTGCCTACCATCGCCATTTTGATGACGATCGACCGCTCCCCGATCACGTATATCTACCCCGGGCCGGCACGCAGGGGATAAACTGGGATAAAAAAGAACTGGGAACGGAAGTCATGCCCAATGATAGCTATTCGGTCAAGCTTCCCGGGCTTGTCGAAAAGGTGCGCCCCACCGTGATTTCTCATGCTCGTTACGCCGCTCTGGAAAGAGATGCGAACACCAACCACCCAACTCTGAATGAAGTCGGCCGTGAGGGGCTGATCCCCGGAAAAGGATACGAGGAATACGGAATCGAGGATCCACGCATCACCGCCCTCGATGAGCCCCTTAAAGTCAATGACGAACGCTACCGTTATCTCATCAGCTACGTCGCCTGTTCGGGCATCTGGGGCATCGCCACTTCGTTTGCCGTCTCCAACGACCTGAAACACTTCACCCGCCTGCCCGCCCATGAGCCATCGACGATATTCCATCCACCGCAGAAAGATGTCGTGGTTTTTCCAGAAAAAATACAGGGGCCACATGGCGACGATCCCCGGTACTGGGCACTTATCCGCCCCGGCGCGGCCCATCGTTACATATCCCCCAGTATGTTCATGGTCGCTTCGGATGATCTCATTCACTGGGGACAGCCCACCCCCGTCGTGGCAGGCACCACGGAAGGCCATGTCGGAGCCGGCGCCTCCCCCGTAAAAACGGATGCGGGCTGGCTGGTCATTTATCATGGTCGCCTCCAGCGCGACGACGGACCGCAATACGAAGGATGGGCCGCCCTGCTGGACAAAGAGGCTCCGTGGAGTTCCATCCACCGCGCCAGCGAACCGCTTCTGCGCCCATTCGACACCGGGGACGAGGATGTCATCCCCGATGTTGCTTTCCCCACCGGTGCCCACGTGCTGGATGATGGAACGCTGGAGATTTATCTCGGCGTCAATGATGCTGTGACTGCCGTCGCTCGTAGTTCGCTCGCCGACGTGCTGTCGACACTTGAATGAGATTGACCGTCACCATCTTACAACTTCTGCCGGACAGGAGGGACGAATATGAAGTGTGAACGCATCGCAGCAATAGCCGATCAGGTCAAAGAGATTGTCATGGACTTTGAGCCCGGCGCATCTGCCACCGGGGAGGTACCCGACAGTGACCTCTGGCAACGGGTGCGGGATTGCGGCACCCGACTGTGGCTCGACACCGGGGACATCGAGGCTTCCTCTCCCCTCTGGAACCAACAGTTTGAGGCGTTCACCACAAACAACAGCCTCCTGAACAAAGAGGTGGCCAAAGGAACATACGATGACCTGATCGCCCACACGGCCAGCCAGTTGCGGGGGGAAGTCCCTGAGGAGGATCTGCCCCTCGAAATAGCGTTTGTGTTGAACGCGCGCCATGCCCTGCGACTCGTCCACGAGTTCGGGGTCAACGTGAGCGTTGAACTGCATACCGACCTTCTCAACGACGCGGAACGATCCATCGCCTATGGGCGACGGTATCACGATATCTGCCCGGAGAATTTTTACGTCAAAGTCCCCTTCAGCCCCGCCGGTTTACTGGCCGCCCGACAGCTGGAACGGGAAGGGATTCCCGTCAACTGCACCCTGGGATTCTCCGCCCGCCAGAACTTCCTCATCGCCGCCGTGGCCGAAGCCACCTTCTGCAACGTGTTTCTGGGGCGGCTGAATTCCTTCGTGGCCAACAACGATCTGGGAACTGGTGATATGATCGGGGAACGAGCGACCATCAGCAGCCAGCAGGCAATCCAGGAATTACGGGATGTCATCGACACAAAAACCCGGCAGATCGCCGCCAGCATGCGCAACGGCGCACAGGTATTATCCCTCACCGGAGTGGATGTGTTCACTATGCCACTCTCGGTGGTTCAGGAGTTCCAGCAGCTCGACCCATCGAGCGAAAAGATCGCCCCGCAAACCGGCAGCCTCCCCGAAGTCGAACTGGCAGACAAAGTGGATCCCGAAGAAAGCGGACTCAATGTCCTGTGGGATGTGCCGGATGAGTTCAAACGGATCGTGGCCGACATGCGAGAGTGGAACCTTGACAACTTTTCGGCGGATAACGTGCGAGATTTTTTCGCCACCCGCGACCTCCCCGGTTTCTTACCCGACTGGACCGATGACCACGTCCGGACGGCGCAGGAAACGGGCAAAATCCCCGCCTATGACGCGTGGAAAACGGAGCTGAAATCGGGAACCGTCAGCCTGGACGCCCTCATGAACCTTCACGGAGCTTACTATTTTGCCGATGCACAGCAAAAAATGGACGAACGTATTCAGTCCATGCTCTGAGAATCACAACAAACCTCTATTCAGACCACTTTTTGGACGAAAGGAAGTGACGATGAAACTCGAACATACCTTGATAAGGCCCAAAGCCATCATGCAGTGGGTCGGTTTGCTGGCAATCGTGCTGGTTGTCTCGCCGGGCACTCGTGCCGCCGAAAAAGCGACACCGAGGAAAACCGGCAAAACTGCCTTCAATTACAGGCCATACGCAAAAGTGCTCAAGAAACACGTCAACGATAAGGGCATGGTTGACTACAAAGCGCTCAAGGCTCACCGCAAGCCACTCGACACTTTTGTGCGGTCGCTGGGAAAACTCAAGAAACAGAGGTATAAGAAATGGGAGAAGAAGTCCCAGATTGCGTTCTGGATCAATGCCTATAACGCGATCACGCTCAAAATAATCATCGACAACTACCCCATTGAGGCGGGATTCTTCGGTTCACTGAGTTACCCGAGCAACAGCATCCGCCAGATCAGCGGCGTTTTCGACGAGATCACCCATAAAATCATGGGGAAAAAGATGACGCTGGATGACATCGAGCATGAAACACTGCGGAAGGATTTTAACGAACCCCGCATTCACATAGCGCTCGTCTGCGCCGCCATGAGCTGTCCGCGGCTGTTGAACCAACCCTATACTGCCAGAAAACTCGACGATCAGTTCGGGATGCAGGCCCATCAGTTTGTCCGCCAGCCGGATAATTTCAAGATTGAGCGCGACAATGGATACGTGTATATTTCCAGCATTTTCGATTGGTTCGGACAGGATTTCATCAAAACATATGCCCCGAAAAAAGCCTTCAAGGACCTGTCCAAGAAAAATGCAGCCGTCTTGAATTACCTGAAAGATCACCTGAAGAAAAAGGACCGACGGTATCTACTCCAGGGCGATTACAGCGTCTATTACCTGGATTATGACTGGAGCCTGAACGAACAGAAGTAACACAAACCTGCATGCACTGGAGTCTTCTATGAGTGCCAAAAACAAAAGTGACCGTAACGCCGTAAATGCCGACAGCGATCCAACCAGTGAACAGCCGGACAATCACCTTTTGCCCGGTTGGGCACGAATCATTCTGGGAGTGCTGATTGTGGTCGGCGGTCTCATGCTTCTGCGCAGGTGGATACCCGTTCGGGAGTATCTCGAAAGCTTTCTGAAATGGACTGACGAGGCCGGGACCATTGGCGCCGTTGTGCTGGGAGTCATCTACATCATCGGTTCCCTGCTACTGTTCCCGGGCTCTGTTCTCACCATGGGAGCGGGATTTTTGTATGGCCTTCCTGGCGGCACGATCCTCGTATCGCTGGCCAGCACCGCCACCGCCTGCATTGCGTTCCTCATTGGACGAACCGTAGGCCGTGGATGGGTGGCGGATAAGATTGAAGGAAACAAAAAATTCAGTGCCGTGGACGAGGCCGTCGGTCAGGCGGGCTTCAAAATCGTGTTTCTGGTCCGGCTGAGTCCACTGTTCCCCTTTACTCTCCAGAACTACGCCTTCGGGCTGACGGACATTGCGTTCTGGAAGTACGCCCTGGCCTCGTGGATCGGGATGCTGCCGGGAACGGTGATGTATATTTACTTCGGTGTGGCGGCCAAGAACATCGCCCAAATCATAGCGGGCGAGGCCACGATGTCCACCCCACAGAAGGTTTTTTTCTGGGTTGGCCTCTTCGTCACCATCGGCGTGGTTGTGTTCGTCACGAAACTGGCAAAGAATGCGATCGCACAGGCCGTCGCCGATACGGAATCGGGCGATGAAGAGGTACTTGAACCATGAAATGTGCTAAACGTGAAATAAGGTTTCATTTTTGAGGACGTAACTCGGTATAAAGACAGGAGTAAAGAAGATGACTATTGACGATCTGATCATGAAGTCGCGGGACCACGACAACTTTTCTCTGGACGAGCTCGTCCAGATGCTCTCCTATCCCCCCTCCTCCCCCGAGTCGATGCGCATCCTGGCCGAGGCGAGGCGGATATCCCGCGAGACGACCGAGGGACGGGCGGAGGTGCATGGCCAGTTCGCCCTCGATCTCGCGCCGTGCACGGTCAACTGTGAATGGTGCTCGTTCGCCGCACGGAACGAAGTCTTTGAGGACGGCTGGCAGATCAGTGCCGGTGACGCGGTGGATTACGCAACGCATTTCGAAGAGGAAGGCGCCAACGCCGTTCTCACCATGACGACCGCGGACTATCCCCTGGGCAAGATGCTGGACATTGCCCGCGAGATCCGACGGGACATCTCGCCGGACATCCCGCTGATCGCCAACACCGGCGACAGGACTGCGGACGAAGCGCGTCAGATGAAAGAAGCCGGTTACGACGGTGTGTATCATGCCCTGCGGCTTGATGAAGGAAAACGCAACACGATCGATCCCGGTAAACGGCTGGAAACGATACGCAACCTGCAGGAGGCGGGCCTCTGGATCTGCACCTGTGTGGAGCCGGTCGGACCGGAACACACCAATGAGGAGCTGGCCCGCATGATTTTACTGACCGCCTCCTTCCGTCCCGCATTCAGCGGTGCGGCCCGCCGGATACCCGTGCCGAATACCTCCCTGGCGGAAAAAGGCATGATATCGGAGCTCCGGATGGCGCAGATCGTGGCGGTCACGCGACTGGCCATGCCCCGCACAACCCGCGGCAACTGCACCCACGAGCCCTGCACGCTCGGCGCCCTGGGTGGGGCATCAATCTTCTGGGCCGAGGTGGGCGCGAATCCACGAGACGACCAGGAACAAACTGAAGAGAACCGGGGCGATGATGTGGGGGAATGCCAGGAGATCTACCGGGAAACCGGATGGGATGTCCTGGAGGGACCATCACAACACTTCACCGAAGCTCCGGAACCAAGGTCCCCGGACATGAGTTTTCTGTCAGATTTTACCTAAGACCTCTTGGAAACAGTTGATCCGTTTAGTGGGTGGTTTGCGAGATGGTAAGGTTCGGTGAACCATGTGCGTTTTATGATGCCCTACTTGCCGGGCTTGTCCCGGTAGGGGCGTACCTGTG
>CAZXYF010000189.1:0-6212 GCA_964644705.1 uncultured candidatus Brocadiaceae bacterium
ATGGCCACCGGTTGTCTGATGGGGCAGGCGGCGGGCATCGCCGCGGCTCTTTCGTGCGGGACGGAAGTGCGTGACGTAAAGCCGTCGGACGTCCGGAGCGAACTGATACAACATTCGAGCCATGACGAAACGCTGGTCCAGCAGATGAAGGTAAACCGCAATGAGTAAACCAAATATCATTCTCGTAATGACCGACGATCAGGGTTGGGGCGATGTGGCGTACAACGGAAACGAGGTCGTCAAGACTCCGCACCTGGATGCTATGGCGAGTGAGGGGGTGCGGCTGGACCGGTTTTATGCCGCCGCACCGGTCTGTTCTCCGACCCGCGGCAGTTGTCTTACCGGCCGACATCCATATCGCTACAACATACCCTGGGCGGGCGACGGACATCTGCCTGAGGATGAAATTACGATCGCGAAGGCGTTGAAAACGGCTGGTTATGCCACCGGTCATTTCGGGAAATGGCACGTGGGGCAGTTGAGCAAAACTGTTGTCCAGCAGGAATTTGGCGTTCGGGCGAATCCCGAGCGTTACGCTCCGCCATGGGAACACGGGTTTGATGAATGTTTTTCAACTGAATCGATGATGCCGACCTATAATCCCTACTACTACGACGGCGGGTTGCTCGATAGTGAGGGATACAAATACATTATGGATGAACCGGTCAAACGGGGCGACACTTCCGGAGTGCGGTGGACGGGTCATAATCCGGCGCTTTACTGGACCGGGCCGGGCGAGGTCGTGGATGAAAATCTGCCCGGATGCGATTCAAAACTGATTATGGACCGGGCAATGGATTTCATTGAGCGAAGTGCCGACAGCGATCGACCTTACTTTGCATGCATCTGGTTCCACGCGCCGCATACCCCGATCGTGGCCGGCGACGATATGCGGGCATTGTATCCCGATCTCAACTGTCGTCAGCAGCACTGGTATGGATGTCTCAGTGCACTGGATCTGCAGGTGGGGCGGCTGCGTGATTTGCTGCGAAGTCGCGGTATGGCGGAAAACACATTGCTCTGGTTCTGCAGCGACAACGGCCCTTCCTGGATTCACGACCTGAATTCAGCGGGACCCTTCCGCGGAAAGAAAGGCAGCCTTTATGAGGGCGGCATCCGGGTTCCCGGTATCGTCGAATGGCCAGGGAGCCTCGACGGTGGAAAGGTGGTCGATGCGCCGCTGGTTACCAGCGATTTCTACCCGACGTTGCTTCGCCTTGCCGGTGTGAGCACGCAACAGTCGGCCATTCTGGATGGTATGGATGTTTGGCCCCTGTTGAGCGGCAGTGAGACGGAACGAGGCGAATCAATCGGTTTTCAGTCGCCCATAAGAAACCCCGATTCGGGACGCACCGGTGAGAATACGCGTCAGATCACCTGGACTGATGACCGCTATAAACTCCTCACCCGGGATGAGGGGCAAACCTGGGCTCTGTATGATCTTCAAAACGATCCCGGCGAAAAGAACAATCTGGCGGATGAACAGCCCAACCGGGTCGAGGCGATGAAAACGGCAGCTTTGAACTGGGCCGAGAGCTGCATTCAGGATGCGGCGCGGCTGCCTGAGATAGAGGGTTAGATGGTCCAGAAACAGCTTTGGGATAGTACTATTTTTTGGATTGTATGAAATGCGGGATAGCCCGAGGAAGAACTGCAAGACATGTGGGATGGAGAGGCGTTATGGGAACGGGTTATCGCGAGTCAACGGGAGCGAATGAAACGATGACGGAAAACGACACGAACATCATTTTGATACTTGCGGACGAACTTCGCGCCGATGCGCTGGGGTGTTTTGGCAATGAGATCTGCCAGACGCCGAATCTGGACCGGCTCGCGACGCAGGGCACGGCGCTGACTCAGTGCATGGTAACGCAGCCCACCTGCACGCCCAGCCGCGCGTCGATGCTCACCGGATGTTTCCCCTCGGCGCTGCGATGCCGGATGGTCGGATGCGTGACACCCGATGATCCGCGTTTTCTGCCACGGATTCTTTCGGATGCGGGATACCATGCCGCATCGATCGGCAAAATCCATCTGGTGCCGCAGGGCGATGAGGCGGAGCGGATTGAGCAGACGCGCGATGAGGATGGCGATGTCGACTATTACGGTTTTCAGCAGGTTGACCTGGTGAACGGACACGGAATGAACTGTTTTGGGCCGGATTACAACCGGTGGGTTCAGGAACGATGTGATGATCGGGAAGCATTGCAGGCATCGCCCGCCCCCATCTCACCGGGGATCAACGGCGGCAAAATCACAACGGAAACCTATACGCTGCCGCCCGAAGCGCACTCCGGGGAGTATATCGTGGAACAAACTACGAACTATCTTCGGGAACGAGCGGAAGGGGACCAGCCGTTTTTTCTCCACGTTTCGTTCAATGATCCACACCATCCGTTCACCGTTCCCGAGCCGTATGCCAGCATGTATGATCCGGAAGATGTGCCGCCGCCTTTGCCGCCCGTATCGGAGGACGGAAATGCAACCTCTCTGCAGTTAGAAACGTTGCGAGGGGGACAGACACAGTTTGAGGAGGGCGGAGCGGCGGATCATATTATTGGCACGCCACCCTCGAATTACACCCGGTATTCAGAGGAGGACTGGAGGGCAACGAAAGCAATCTATTACGGAATGATCACGCAGCTTGACCACCAGGTCGGGCGAATTTTGAAGGCACTGGAGGAAAGTGGCCAGGCCGACAATACGATCGTGGCGTTTGTCAGTGATCATGGAGAGTATCTCGGTGACCACGGATTCTGCGGGAAAGGATTTCATTACGACAGTGTCATCCGGACACCGCTGATCATGCGTGGTCCAGGTATTGAATCGGGTCAGCGACTGACCGACATGTCCTCGACGGTCGATCTGGCGCCCACTCTGATGGATCTGGTTGGCCTGGAAGAACCGGATGCGATGCAGGGTGTCTCCATGCGGAAAGCGCTGTCGGGCGACGGCGCGTTGCCCCGAGACGGCGTGATGACGGAGAACGACGACGATTTTGTGCCGATGAGATCACGCACGCTGACGACGAAAAAGTGGAAAGTAACGATGTATGCCGGGAGCAACGAAGGAGAGCTGTACGATCGCGAGAAAGATCCGGACGAACTGCACAATTTGTGGGACGATCCGGACTGTGAAGACATAAAACTGAGGCTGCTCGCGACGGTGGCACACCACGTGGTGTGTGCCGTGGACGGATCGAACGGCCGCGTGCAGTCACCCCGAAAACCGGTGGCGCGTTTTGTGCCACGGGAGGTTGGTTGATGATTCCTGTCCGGTCAGTCCGCGCCTCCATCGGCGCAGGGCCGGATGGAGGGCGGGGTTTGCGTGAGGCGCACGTAGTGGCTAATCAGCGCCTCCACCGACGCAGGGTCGGCGGGGGCCAGATGGTAAGGTTGAATGCCTGGCGAGGCCTGTCTGTTGGAAACAAACTGACCGTGAAACTCCGCGGTGCACCATTGGCTCATCCGCTGGACTGAAGGTGAGCTTCTCCGCCGGCCCTGCGCCGGGGGGCAAGACGATTAGTCACTACGCACGACATTGCGCTACACAGCCCTCCGCTGCGCCCCGGAGGGGAAACGGACTAACAGGAACAAAGAGAACAACGTAAGGACATCCAAAAACTATGGACAAACAGCACCTGTTCGAAGCCCGAACGAATGGCTACAAGACGTACCGAATCCCCGGAATAGTGACGACTCCCGGTGGCGTTGTAATCGTGACCGCCGAGGCGCGGCCTGGTGAGGGGGGAGACTACGATTACAACGACGTCGTCATGCGACGCAGCACGGACGGCGGAGAAAAATTCGAACCTTTTCGTAAGCTGGTGGATCATCGGACTTACGGTGAGGGGCCGGTCAGCAACTTCGTCATGATCCCGGACCGGGAAACGGACCACGTGGTCGCGCTTTTTTGCCACGACTACGCGCGCGTTTTCAGGATGCGAACCGAGGATGGCGGCGCCACCTGGACGAAACCGCAGGAGATCACCGATGTCTTTGAGGAGTTTCGGGACGACTATCCGTGGCGGGTCTGCGCGACCGGTCCCGGGCACGGAACCCAACTGCGCAACGGTCGAATGATCGTCCCGGTCTGGCTGTCGGATGGAAGTGGAGGAGAATTCGGCGAAGATAAACGTGGGCATCGGCCATCCATTGTGTCGCTCGTATATAGCGACGACGGTGGAGAGAGCTGGGAGCGCGGAGAAATCGTGTGCCGTCATGGTGATACAATCGAGGGCGTGGAAGTGGTCAATCCGAGCGAAACCGTCGCGGTGGAACTCTCGGATAGCCGGGTAATGTTCAATCTGCGCAGTGAATCGATGAACAACCGACGGCTGATCGCTACCAGCCCGGATGGAGCCACGGAATGGACATGCCAGGGATTCGATGAGGAACTGGTGGAACCTGTGTGCATGGGCAGCTTGATTCGATACGACTGGCCGGACGAAAACGAACCGGGCCGCATCCTTTTTGCGAATCCCGATACCCTTGATACCGACATGCGACCGGGGACCAATCCCGAGGAAGAACCGCACAGGAGCCGGAAGAACCTCACCATCCGCCTCAGCGAGGATGACGGCGAGAACTGGACAGCCTGTCGCGTGATTGAACCCGGACCGTCCGGCTACAGCGATCTGACCGTCTTGCCCGGGGGCCGGATCGGATGCCTGTATGAGGACCAGATCGTGGAACGGATCCACGATGACAAATACGTGACACTGGCGCGATTGGAACTCGACTGGATTCTCTCGGAGTAATGTGACAAACCATTGGAATGCCTGATTGTGGAGGTAGAGAACTATGTCTCAGGAATATGAAAGGAAATAACAGTGTCGGAAGTGAATCTCTCGCGCTCAGTTTCTGTCGATTATGAATACGATGTCGTGGTGTGTGGTGGTGGATCCGCCGGTTGTGCGGCGGCATTGGCCGCGGCCCGCCAGGGGCTCAGTGTACTGATTGTCGAAGGACGCGGGCAGCTGGGAGGCACGGGCACCAGTGGACTCGTTTCGCACTGGCTGGGGGGGCGCAAACTCAGTGGGGAATGGGTTGTCGGTGGCATTTTTCGCGAAATGAGCCGAGAAGCGCGTGATGAAGGTATGGCCCTGCTTCCGGAAGTGGAAGAAGGGCAGAAATACACTCCCCATGGCTGGTTGCTGGGCTTGAGTCATGGAGTGCCGTTTGACCCACACGCAATGACCGGCTACCTGGACCGAAAAATGGAAGACAACGACGTGATGGTTCTGCTGGACACCCGCGTCGTCGATGTGGTGCGGGATGAGGGCCGCGTATCGCATGTCATCATCCACAACAAAAGCGGGCTTCAGGCCGTCTCGGCGGATGCCGTGGTCGATTCGACGGGGGACGCCGATGTGGCGGCGATGTGCGGATGTGACTACGAGAAGGGCCGGGAGGAGGATGGGGCGATGACCCCCGTTACTCTCGAAGTGCATGTGGATAACGTTGATCAGGACAGATACGCGGATTACGTCCGAACCAACGACGCGCCACGGATGCGTGAATTCATCAAGGAAAAACGTGCGGAAGGATCGTGGACGCAGAATGCCGACATTTTTATCTGCGTGCAGATGACCGAAAAGGGCGTGATGATGCTCAACACCACCCGGGTATGCGGCATTGATGGTACCGATGGCGAGTCCATCACCCGGGGGATGCAGAGAGGCCGGGAGGAGATTGAATGGCTCATCGGGTTTCTGCGCGAGCATATGCCCGGATTCTCCGATGTGCGGGTGAAATCCATCGCGCCGATGCTCGGCGTGCGGGAGACGCGTCGCATCGACGGTGAGTATCGACTGAGCGTGGAGGAGTTGATAGGGGAGGCTGGGACCTCTCCGCGTCATGGCTCCGGTGATGGCCATGGGCGAGGCCGCGGGTTTTGCGGCAGATCAGGTCTGTGCAGACGGTCTCCCATTCCGCGATGTGGATACCTCTCAGCTACGCGATGGACTTCGGGAGAGCGGAGCACTGGTGGATAAGGCGGAGGTGACGAGCGGATAGCGTGTTGGACCGGATATGTGGTCGCTGGCGAATGCTGCGGGTGACGACCACTAAGATATGATATGAGTAATGTCCCGGCCGGCGACAAAATACTTGTCCTACGCGGGGGTCCACGGTACGATAAAGCTGATATGAACATCAGCCTCAGAACTCCTGATCCGTTGGAAAATAAAGTGAACCCTATTCGACATGTAG
>CAZXYF010000190.1:0-6192 GCA_964644705.1 uncultured candidatus Brocadiaceae bacterium
GGGACGACTATCCCGCTCGTGAGCGGGAGTGTTGTCACAGCTGACCTACTGGCGACTCGCGAAAGATCCAGAAAGGGATGTATCAGCAACGATATGTTATAGTCCGCCCCCCTGCAGGCAGGGCCACCCTCAGTGCTGTCCAAAACGTTCAAAAATGCGTTTTCAAACGGGTTCTCCGGTGAGTTTGAGCCGGGAATACAATCCATCTCGCAAACCACCCCCAATTACGTTCAGGGAGGTGTATCCAACATCTTTACCTTCGTCTTTGCCTTTGTCTGCCTTTCTGTCGATGCTAAGACCGCCAAAAACAACGACAGATTATGGTAAAGACGATGATAAAGACAAAGAATCATGCTTTTCGAAACGCTATTTTGGACAGGCCTGGGCCACCCTGAACAGGATCCCTGCCGGCTCCGCCGGATATAAAAGCTCACCGTCCGTCCGGTCGGGTCCTATCGGTTGTATAATTCCGACATTTTCTTCGCGGTGGGATTTTTAATGACGCCTTTCTCCGTAATGATGGCGTCCACGTTTGCCGCGGGGGTGACGTCGAAGGCGGGACTATAGACATCGATCCCGTCGGGCGCTATCTGGTGGTCGCCCCACCGGGTTATTTCCTCCGGATCCCGCTCCTCAATGGGTATGTCCGAGCCCGATGCCAGTTCCATATCAAACGTGGATACCGGCGCGGCCACGTAAAAGGGTATGTTGAATTCCCGGGCGGCGAGGCTCACACCGAAAGTTCCAATCTTGTTGGCCACGTCCCCGTTTGAGGCAATTCGATCCGCACCCACCACCACCGCATCGATCCGGCCCTCACGCATCACCACCGGGGCCATGCTATCGCAAATAAGCGTCACGGGTATATCGGACTTCTGCAGTTCCCACGTCGTGAGGCGAGCGCCCTGCAGCAGTGGTCTGGTCTCATCGGCGTAGGCCGACACATCCTTACCGGCCTCCTGCGCAGCGTAGAGCACGGCAAGGGCCGTTCCGTAATCACTGGTTGCCAGCGCACCGGCATTGCAGTGCGTCAGTACGGTGTCTCCGTCCTCCAGCAACTCCGCCCCGTTCCGGCCGAGAGCGCGGCACGTTTCCTGATCCTCCTGGAATATGGCTTTCGCCTCATCCAGAAGGCGCTGCTTGAGAGCGGGTATGTCCAGCTGCTTGTTGTGCGCCGCCACGCGCTCCATGCGCTCCAGGGCCCAGAACAGGTTGACAGCGGTCGGCCGGCTGGTTTCCAGGTAATCTTTAGCCCGCTGGAGTTCCTCCATAAACCCGGCAAAATCATCGGTTTCGACGTCCTGCAAACCCAGCATCAGTCCCATTGCGCCGGCCACACCCAGTGCTGGAGCCCCCCGGACACGCAGCTTCCGAATGGCCTCCCATATCTCCTCCAGCGTATGACAGGTGATGTATTCACATTCCGAGGGCAACAGCGTCTGATCAATCAGCTCAATGTGACCGTCCACGTCCCCCGTCCAGCGTATGGTTTCTACTGGCATTATCGACTCTCCCGTTGATCGCCAAGTCCACTTGTTGTTTGCTGTAACAAATGCGATTATGCGCCAAATTTATCCAGCAGTGCGGCGTTGGACATCATCAAACGCATCAGATGATGTGCCCGGAAGGTTCCGAGGGGACCAACGTTGCAGTGCTGTTCCGTGAACCGCTCCAGACCGGACGCATCACAGCGCGGCGAATGCAGCATCAGGGGTACCGGATGCCAGCTGTGCAGTTCCATGCAACAGGGCGTTGAATGGTCTCCGGTGATCGCCAGCACCGCCGGATCCGAATCAAGAATCATCGGCAGCGCCGCATCGGTTTCCTCGATAACCTGCACCTTTTTATCAAAGTCACCATCTTCCCCGCCCTCATCGGTTTTTTTCACGTGGATGAAATGATAATCGTAATCGGAGCGAGTCTCCAGATACGTGTTGAATTCATCCTCAACGCTCTGACCCGTCTCGAGCAGATCCATTCCCACCAGCGAAGCCAGCCCGCGATACATGGGATAGGTCGCGATGGCCGCTGGCCGGAGTTTAAATCGCTGCTCCATCCCGGGCAGATCCGGTCGTTCAGCAACGCCTCGGCACAGCAGTGCGTTCATCGGTTCGTGACCCTCCAGAACCTCCAGAGCTCGTTGCTGGAACTTGCCCACGATCCGGGCGGCTTTATCCGCCTCCGGCCGTTTCGCTTCAGCTTCATGCAACGGTTCTCCATTCTCATGGGGATCGGTGTCGGTTACTCCCTCATTCAGTCCCGGACCGCGCAGTATGACGGCCAGACGGTGACCTTTACCGGCTTTTATGATCACTTCGCAGTCTTCAATCTCCGGTATTTCCCTCTGCAGCAGCTCACATGCTTCGGCGGTTTCCTCCGTGGGGGGCCGACCCGCTCGTCGGTCCACGATCACGCCATCCTCTATCCGGCAGACATTACATCGCATGGCGAGGTCGCCCTTCTGCACTTCCATATCGATTCCCACGGCCTCGAGCACGCCGCGCCCGATGATCACATCCCGGGGATCATAACCGAACAAACCCAGATGCGCGGGACCGCTGCCGGGCGTAATCCCGTAGTCCACGGGCAGAATGCGCCCCATGGCACTCCGTGGAGCGAGATCATCCATGTTCGGGGTCTCGGCGACCTCCAGCGGAGTTTTCATGCCAAAATCCGGATGCCGCACGTCTCCAACACCATCCATGATGAGCAGCACAACGGACATATCCTCACGGGGCCAGGCGGAACGATCTTTGATCAGATTCTGAGCAATCGCGGACGTTTCCATCTTTTCTCTCCCATAATCTATGGTAAAATTGTTGTTCTCGACCGTTTGATTTCTTCCTTCCCCCTTCGGGAAGTATATTCTCGCTCATCTTTTCCGTCAAGGTTTTTGGGCTGCCCTTTTTCTGTCCGTGGACCCTGACCGATGACTTTGCTGATTCCGAGGACTCACATTTGAAAGATAAGATCCAACACATCTGTCAAACACTGCCGGCTGATTATGTGGAAGTGCGTGTTCACGAAAGCACGGGTACGTCCGTGGTCTATTCCGGAGAGGAGCTGGAAGACATCGGTGAGCGAAAGGGACGCGGCGGATGTGTTCGCGTTCTTGACCGGGGTGGCTGGGGTTTCACCACGTTCAATGATCTGACTCGACTTGATGAGTTCGCGCAGTCGGCCCTCAAACAGGCCAGACTCGTCGGGGGAGAGGACATTGACCTGGCTCCCGTCCACGCTCATCAGGCGGTGTATAAACATGAACCCCGGCACAACCCCGAAGAAATTCCACTTGTTGATAAACAGAATCTCTGCGAAAACTACAATCAACTCATCCTGGACGGACCCAACATCCAGTCGTCATCGGTTCGGTATCGTGATGGTAAATCACTGCGCTACTACGCCAATTCCGACGGCACCTGCCTCGAACAAGAATACACCTTTTGCGGAATCCTGCTGGCCGCCATCGCAGTCGATGGGGATAATGTTCAGCGCGCCTATGAAGCGAAAGGGGATCTCCGGGGGTATGATAACGTTCTCGATCTCGAAGAAGAGTGTGAGTCCATCAAAAAGCGCGCCGCGGACCTGCTGAACGCCGATCCAATTGAGGGCGGCAAATATGACGTCATCGTCGATCCCAAACTCTGCGGCGTTTTCACCCATGAAGCATTCGGTCATCTCAGTGAAGCGGACCACATCTATGAGAATCCGCGGCTCCAGGAAATCATGCAGCCCGGGAAAAGATTTGGGGAGGATTTCCTCAACATCACCGACGATGGCTCTCTCGAGGATGAAGCAGGATTTCTCGCCTACGACGATGAAGGTGTTCCCACCCAGCGCAACCCCCTCATAGAAGACGGTGTTCTGGTTGGCCGGCTCCACAACCGCGAAACCGCCGCAAAGATGAACGAGAAACCGACGGGAAATGCTCGCGCCATCTCCTACAAACATCCACCCATTGTGCGTATGACGAATACGGTGCTGGAACCGGGTGAATGGAGCTTCGAGGACATGCTCGGCGATATGCCGGACGGCGTGTACGCGAAAGGGATGCTCGGCGGACAGACCAACATGGAGATGTTCACCTTCAGTGCCGAGGAAGCATATCGGATTCGCGATGGTGAAATAGCCGAGAAATTACGGGAAGTCGTTCTCACCGGCAATGTCTTTTCGACCCTGGCCAATATCGACGCCGTGGGTGACGATATGGAGATACACGGCGGAATGGGAGGATGTGGAAAAGGAGGGCAGAGCCCCCTGCGGGTGGGCGACGGCGGACCGCACTGCCGGATTAAAGATGTAGTCATAGGCGGCCGTTGATTTCCGTCTTGAGCGCTTGAATAGTTCTGTTGCACGTAAACAACAAGGAAAAACAACATGGCAAAAGTTGTCGATACAATCCTATCCGAAGCAGAGCAGCACAGCTCCTCGTGTGAAGTTTTCCACCAGTCCGGAGAAGTTCAATCCGTCAAATACGAAAACAATAATCTCAAAAAAATATCCTCCCGTCAGTATGAGGGAGCAGGATTGCGCATGATCGTGGATGGGCGGATCGGATTTGCCTCGACCACCGATCTTCGTGATCCAGCAGATCTCGTCCGGATGGCCAGGCAAAGCGCTCAATTCGGGGAGGAAGCCCGGTTCGTGTTTCCTGAATCACCCTCCTCACTACCATCCGTCCAAGCGGCCGACAAAACGGTGAATGACGTCTCACTGGAAGAGATGGTGGATATGGGGTTGGAAGCTCTTCAGCAGAGCCGGGAAACCAACGATGATTATCTGTTCTCCGCCAGTATCACCACCCGGTCATACCGTGAACGGCTGGTCAACTCCCGCGGGCTCGACATTACACGACCAAACACCCACATGTCGGCCTCGGCCGAGGCCCAGGAAACGCGTGAGGATGGATTGCTACAGGCGTATGAATCAAAATCGTGGAACCAACCGTTTGGCGATATACTGGATATTACCGGCGATGCCCTGGATAAGATGCAGCAAGGCGACCGCGTCGTGGACCCGTCGGTGAATGAAATGCCGATCATTTTTATTCCAAAATCCATACACAATCTTCTCCGACCCATCATGACAGCTCTCAACGGTAAACTGGTTCACAAGGGATCATCCAGGCTGGCGGGTCGGATCGATGAAAAAGTCCTTGATCCGCGCATATCAATTTTCGATGACGCCACCATCGACTACGCACCGAGAAGTACTCCCGTGGATGATGAGGGCTGTCCAACGAGCAAGTTTTCCCTCTTCGAGGATGGCGTTTTATGCAACTATCTCATTGATCAGCAGCGAGCCGCCCTGCTGAATATGGAACCAACGGGCAGTGGTTATCGATCCTTCTCCAGGCGGCCTTCCCCCTCCTCCGCTAACACGATTCTATCCGCCGGTGAGGTTGATTTTTCTGAGTTGCTTCAACAGATGGATCGTGCTTTGATCGTCGATCAGACTCTGGGATCGGGTCAGAGTAACACTTTAGCCGGGGAATTCAGCGTCAACGTTTCTCTGGGCTTATTGGTTGAAAACGGGGAGATCCAGGGACGCGTCAAAGATGCCATGGTAGCAGGGAATGTCTATGAACTGCTTTCAGATGTTGCCGCCCTTGGTCAAAACCGGAAATGGCACGGCTCCAACTACGTTCCCCCCATCTGCATAAAAAACATGAAACTTTCCACATAAATATTTTTCCGTATGGTGCGCAAGATTGACCGGTTTCGCACAGGTTTATCCGAGGCAAGATGGACGCCAGCAGTTAGAAAAATATCATCACTGAACAATCCAGACATACACAGGTGGTCTTTGCAGCTCTGTATCAATGAACCCCTGTTCCGCATATTTCACAAACCTCAAGCGTTAATTATTCTAAAAGCAACTTCAGCAACCGGTAATCCGCAATTCACAGACAGATTTATAACAACAGGGTGTTCTCAACCGTACCAGCGACACCGGTTTGGTCTACGACCGAGCCGTCAGCACACCATCTATAAGAACAGCCTGCAGTTGCGGTGTAAGAACACGAGCGCCCTTGTCTGTTCTTATAGCTGGAGCACTGACGACTCGTGAAATATACGGACTGTATCTATTGTCGCGAACATACGACGTAACCATGCAGTGAACCACGTTATTCCAGGTGGGCCTGCTGCCGGGCTTGTCCCGGTTGAGGCGTACTTCTGCACTACCCGAAGT
>CAZXYF010000191.1:0-3411 GCA_964644705.1 uncultured candidatus Brocadiaceae bacterium
GGTGGAGGCGCTGATTAGCCACTACGTGCGCCTCACGCAAACCCCGCCCTCCATCGGCCCTGCGCCGATGGAGGCACGGACAGACCGAGGCGATATCCATTTCACTCAAAAACACTCAGGTTATATTCACCGATCGTGCCGACGTAATAACTGTATTTGAAGACTTCCTGCATCCCAGTATTGTGAGCGAGATTGTTCATATAGCTCAAAGCTACCTCCGCTGGTGACTCCGACTGGGGACAACTCATCGACAGGTGCAGATGATCCGGCACAATCCCCACCCGTGACAGCCGGTGATCATGCTTGTCGGCTGCCTTTTCGATGGTTTCACCCCATCGGGTCAGCACATCGTCCCGCAATTCCTTTTCCCGCCAATCCGTCACAAGAGAAAGGTGAAGATTGTACCAATACCGGCCATGCGAACTCGCCCTCGCCTCCGAGAGGTCCGTATCATAACTTTTCTGATATTGGCGTAATCGTTTTTGCACACGCGAATCTGCCATCGGATGATGATCCATCTGACCTTCAATGTATTTTTCAACCTCTGCACGAGTCATAGAACCAATCGACCGATAAGCATAATTCCGTCGGAAAGCCTTCGGTCGGCTTTTCCTAATTGTGTGCTGTAATCTCCCTTTCACCGACCAAACGATTTTATCTGGTTGCACGCCAGGTTTTGTACTCACCAGAAATTGAGACACGTTCGACTTTGTGAGTTTGTGTTCCAATATGCGGACGTCGTCGGATTCAGTCGCTTCTCTGAGAGGTGCCAGCCATTCTCCCTCGTCCACAGTATCTTCCCGCCAGAAAAGGGAGACCGCCCAGTTCAGTTGATAAGCCGGTAATGTGTTTTCTGCGGTGTAAATAGGTTTCATTGTATCGTTCTCTTTCATTCGGTTTGTCCGTTGCCTCCATCGGCACAGGACCGATGGAGGGCTGGTTGCGTGGGCAGCCGCACGTAGTGGCTAATCGTCTTGCCCCCCGGCGCAGGGCCGGAGGAGAAGCTCACCTTCAGTCCAGCGTTTGAGCAATGGTGCACCGCGGACTTTGACAGTCTGTTTGTTCCCAACAGACAGGCCGCGTCAGGCACTCAACTTCACAATTTGGCCCCCGCCGACCCTGCGTCGGTGGGGCCTCTGATTAGCCACTACGTGCGTTTCACTCAAACCCCGCCCTCCATCCGGCCCTGCGCCGATGGAGGCACGGGCAGACCGGCTGGTTTGTCAAACATCCGCGACAACACAAAAAATCTCACCGAACCCACCCCGGCACTTCACCGTCGCCGGTCTTTTCGCCGTCCAGCAGCCAGGAGAGGTTGAACCGTGCGATACGCCCACCTTCGTTACGATCCTCCTCCCCGCCCTCAAACTGCAGGTAAATCCACCCCTCACTCGGGGTGTCCGGTCGCCCGGCATTGAGCGACGAATACGCAAACGGTCCGTCCTGCACCAGGCGCCTGATGGGCCACGTATCGCCGCCATCAAAACTGGCCCACACGGTTCCGCGTTCTCGCGTATCGCCCGGCGTGTCCGCGTTGCTGTAAACGAGGATGTCACGCCCCTCCACGGGCAGACGCGTCAGTCCCGCGAACATGCCAAAATGCCCGTTATAGCAGGCCTTCCTGTCCTCCGCTCCCCGGTAACGCGGTCCGTCGGGCAAGGTCGTCTCCCACTCCAGGTTCTTCCACGTCTCTCCTCCGTCATAACTCGAGGCAACCGGCCGGTGGAAACTGTAATCACCGGGATCCGTATCGAAGTAGCTTTTCCGTGACGTGAAATAAACGCTCCCGTCGCACAACTCCACCAGAGCACTCTCCCCCGTGCCGGGTTCGGGGAACGGTTCGCTGCTGAACCATGTTTCTCCCCCATCGTCGCTGTATATTGCGCTGCAGTATCGACGTGGTTCGGCACCGGGTTTATTGTAAACGCGAACTGGCCGTATAAGCCGCCCGGCCTTGGCTCCATGACGCAGCGTTATACCATGCTCAGCCATATGTCGGGCCGGCACGAACCCATTTGAATCGGGATGGATGCTCACGTTGATCTGTTCCCAGTGTTTCCCGTCGTCATTGCTCCCAAACACACGCAGCGGTCCCATCTCCGTTTGCGGGGTGCCCGGCGGATGCTCCTCTTCCGCGAACACGATGATCCTCTCGTTGATCTCATCCACAGTCACACCGCCTCCGTGGAACCCCGGATCCGCCACTTCAATCTCGGGTCCCCACGTTTTCCCGCCATCTTCGCTCCTGCGGACCTTAAAGCTATAACGTCCCCAGGTGGCAAGCACCGTACCTTCCGTGCTGACCACGACGTTGGGAAATCGCTCGCCATCGAAAATCTCCTGCATCTCCATGGCCGGTTCGTCCATAAACCCGTCAAGATCACCTTCGTGTTCGTTCATACGTCTCGCTCCTCAATTAAATGTGTATTTTGTGGACTTCGACAGATCCTGACCAACTTCGCATGCTTCCTCAAAACTATCCGCACGGTAACGCAACACAACACCGGTTGGGAAACGATCAAACGCACTTCCCGATTCAACTTCTTCGCGTGAGATGGTCACACCGATCAGGGCAACCTGTTCGTTTGATGTTTTCTCGTAGATCGCGTCGACATCCAGCAGTTCCGGCTGGCCCAGATCAATCGACTGGATGGACGGCAATTTCAAGAACTCGTCAATGACATGACTGCAATCCCCGCAGGAATGAATACCTCCCCCTCCACACTCTTGCAGAACTCGCTCGTCGCAAGGTGCAACGTGCTGCCGGTAGGTATCGGGAGATATCAAGATGGATGAATCATTCCGGATCAGGATACGGGAAGCTGATCGCCAGCGGTGGACGCGCACAGGGCTTGCAGTCCAGTGACCGGCGATACCGGGTGGCAATCCGTGTCTGCCGGGCCAGGTCCAGAGACTCCGCCAGAAAATTGAGCAACCTGTGCAATTCTGAATTCATATACGCCCTTCCTGATCACCAGAGTAGTCTCCTATTCGCGTCGCATCAAACTGTCCATCCGCCCTGTCCCACCGTTCGAAATATTTGGGGCAATGGTTTCTCAAAAAAGGACCAAAATCCCTTCTCAAACCCAACCGATGATCCTTCATTCGTTCGGCGTCTCGAAGTGCGACCGCCCTACGAGATACGGCATACGTCTTTTGACCTCCGTATTTCCCGACATCAGGAATAACGTGCGATTCCATACATCTCATCTGCTTTTGAAAATCTGTGCCACACCACGGTCAAAAGGCACATGCCATATCTCGATATCGGAAGCACAGGAATCCTTAAAAGGATCCACTACGAACCTGAGAAAGAGATGCTGGCACGCTCTGACAAGTTTACGATGCACTTTAAGCGAAACGACCTTCGCATGAGGGCAACAGTGTGCTCAGCTCTTCCATCTTCTGGGC
>CAZXYF010000191.1:3421-6074 GCA_964644705.1 uncultured candidatus Brocadiaceae bacterium
CCGGATGTTGTTCCCCGCTACATGGCGAATTGGGGTTCACTGTATTTTCCAACGGATCAGGAGTTCTGAGACTGAGAGCCAAGCCGAAATGCGAGACGATTAACATGGAAATCATGGACTTCACCATAAGTTCAAAAAAGACGTTCTCTGGTTCGTAGTGAACCCTCTGACAAGTTTACAACTGTAATATTAAGCGAAACCCGCTCTGCCCGGCGACAACAGTGTGCTCAGTTCTTCCATCTGGTCGGTATACTCATCCCGCACGGCCAGATTTACCGTTTCTCCAGGATCCTCTTCGTGATCATACAGCTCACGGGCCGCAATACCTCCTTCGCGCCACCTGCGCCACTCGGTGTAACGGTAGCGATCGGTGCGGACGGTGTAGCCCATAATCGGGGCCTCTTCCCCGCCGCGCCAGGGTCGGGGAAACTGGCTCAGCGCATGATCCTTGACGGTGGTGGACGGATCGGCCAGGACGGGCGTCAGACTCATGCCTTCGAGTCCGTCGGGGACGGGCAGATCACAGACGTCCGCCAGCGTGGGATAGATATCCACGAACTCAACCAGTGAGTCGGTTGACTCGCCGGCGGTGGGCTGGCCGGGCACGGAGATGATGAGGGGCGCGTTTGTATCCAGCTCGAAATTGGTGGTTTTGCCCCAGAGACCATGTTCGCCCAGATGCCAGCCGTGATCGCCCCACAGACAGATAACCGTATTTTCCCGCAATCCAAGCCGTTCCAGTTCATCGATCACCTTCCCGATCTGCGCGTCCGTGTAGCTCATCGCCGCATAATAACCATGGCGCAGATGCACTTTCTGTTCGGGGGTGAGATCACCCAGTTCGGGAATGTCGGTATAACCCCTCAGCTCGTCCCATTCATGCAGAGCCATTTTCGGCACATCCTCCGGCGGCAGCGGATGCTCAATCGTGCCGATGCGGTCCGGATCCTGCATCTCCCAGTATTTGGTGGGGGCAGAGAACGGCAGATGAGGCCGACGAAACCCAACGGCGCAGAAGAATGGCTCGTCCTGACCGTCCAACGCGCGAAGACGCTCCATCGCCTTGTTGGCCACCCGGCCATCGATGTAGGCGTCGTCCGGAACATCCGCGCATTCCGCGGCGGCGGCTTTGTTGTGCCCGCTCTCCGGATCGTAGAGGGCCAGATTCTCCTCCCGCACGTATTTCCCACCCACTTCAGAAGTAACATCCAGCATCTCGTCCACCGACCAGCTCGGTTTGTCCCGATGCGAACGGGGATCGTGGTAAATCTTGCCGATGCACTCAGCGTGGTAGCCATGGTTTTTGAAATGCTGCGACAGCGTCACGGCGTCCGGTCGGTGCGTGCGGAAATGCGTCTGCAGATCCCACACCCGAATGCTGTCCGGACGCAGTCCCGTCATCAACGACGCACGCGAAGGCCCGCAGACGGCCTGCTGGCAGTACGCTCGCTGAAAAACCATACCCTCATCGGCCAGCGAATCCATGTGCGGCGTGATCGCGTCAGGGTCGCCGTAACATCCCATCTGTGGACGCAGATCGTCGACGGCTATAAACAGGACGTTCAGTGGATTGTCGTTGGGCTTATCGTTGGGTGACTTTTTGTGTTCTGCCATGAATCGTGCTTTCTTTGATGAAGTAAAACCTGGTGAATCCGATACGCCGGTCTATGCATCTCGTTGTGCGGCTGTAAAAGGGCTAATGGCCCATATACCCGTTACGGTGTTTCGTCGTACGCGTTTCGCGAGTTGTGCGTCCACTCAGTCCATCAGGTCCATTTGGGCCACTGAAATACTGTGGACCGAGTGGACCATGTGGACGCCGTGGACTGGGCAGGTCAGCGTATATGTAACTGGAGGCTTTATCAGGCTATACCAATGTCTAAACGCAACTGGTATATGCCCACCGTTGGGGCTATTCCGTGCCTAAATATCCTCCACCACATCCGGCGCCGCCGCTCGGTCTTTCTCCAGTTGCGTCACAACCTTTTGCGGGTCCATTTCGCGCGGCGTGGTGCCGGCCTCCAGGCTCAATGCCGCGACCGTTCCCGCCGCCTGGCCGGTCGCCATACAGGTCTGCTGTATACGCAGGCTGGCTTCAGCCAGGTGGCTGGCGCTGATGCAGCGCCCGGCCATCAGAAGATTGTCCACTCCCTCGGCCACCAGGCAGCCGTAGCGGATGTCGTAATACTCGCCCTCCTTAAGTTTCTCGATTCGTTTTTTGTATTCCGGATCCTGTCGGGGCACTGCCGGCGCGTCGTAGCTTTCAGCCGGCCAGACGTCGATGTCCCAAGATGAGCGGGCAATACCGTCGTCGTATTTGTGAAACTCCACCGCATCTTCATCCGTTACCCGTTCGATTCCGTGCACGCGACGCGACGAGCGTACGCCGAGATGGTTCGAGGTGTCGAGAAAATACGCATCCTCGTAGCCGGGGACACACTGCTGCACTGCCCTGGCGCACTGTCGTGCCTGTTCTCTCCCCTCCCGCTCGGCCCGGGTCATATCGAAGGGGTCCAGTGGATCCACTTTCAGAACACGGCTGGCGACGCTCAGGTGTTCGCGGCGATACGATGGAATGTGCGTGTTCGTCCTGAGCGCATACCCGATCGGTCGTTTGTTGAGCACCACGGGAGAGTCGAATTCGCCCCGGTCT
>CAZXYF010000192.1:0-835 GCA_964644705.1 uncultured candidatus Brocadiaceae bacterium
GTCCTTGCGGATGCGATATATCCAGTGAACCCCGGTTTTACCTGCCCCCGCCGATATCCAACTGTCTTTACTGGGCGAGATATTCCCGTGCAAGCTGATTTCATCTTTCGCTCTTTCAAGCAACTCCTCAAAGAACTCGTACCGGAGTTTCTGGCGCTCGGCCCATTCCTCGCGGATGAGCCCGGCTTGTTCGGTCGCTTCACTTGGTTCCACGATCACTGTAAGTAGAGGAGCAGTCGGAGAACGCCCAATACGGACCGCCTCTAACCTCACAAGCCAGAAATCCGCTCCTGGTCTTTCATTAAGCCAGGACACGGCTTCGACATGCTCGGCACGAGGCCGACCCACAATCCAGATAGCACCGCCCGCTTCCGTGCCGGTTAAGTAGGTGAGCAACTTACCGAGGTGGTCGTGGTCGCTCCTGCCGAACTGATTTTCGATCACCACCCGCGATCCCGATTCGGCCTCTGCCGCAATGTCCGCGCTGAAGTCGCCAACACGCATTTCACACTCAGCATCGGAAAGCTTAATACCCAACGCCTCATTCAAACGTTCAATATTATCTCTCAACCAGCCCGAACACTCAGGCTCGCTCGACCACAACTCATTCAGCCCGACACGTTCGATCTTGGCAATCGTGTCCGACCTCGTTTTTTGCTCTGGCGTTTCCTTATCATCGATTGTCAAATCCGCCATCATGCGACCTCCCCTTCAATCTCTTTAAATACATAGAATGCTGATCAAACCGAAACACTGAGATAGATTATTGGCTATTATTCAAGTTTGCAACACCAACACATCGCCTTTGCATCGACGCACGCACAATTAGTATATT
>CAZXYF010000192.1:845-5999 GCA_964644705.1 uncultured candidatus Brocadiaceae bacterium
CCTGGACATGAGGATACGGTACAGGTTGTTTCCTCTCACTTGCTTTTGTCATTACAGGCCATCCTTTACTTTGTTTGCAGGCCAATCTATCCAGTTTTTCTGTGCGGGACCGGACGCTCCCGCCCCCGCCTCATTCACGACGGTCTCGTCCCTTTCCGGTGCCAGACCTGCCTGTTGAAGGAGGCACACAGCCGCCGTTCCCGTGCGGCCAATCCCCGCGGCACAATGCACCAGTAGGGTTCGTCCGCCCAGGAGTTCCCGTGCGACTTCATCGATAAATTCCACGAACGCCTCACGATCATCGGGTGCGTTGAAATCCCTGATGGGATACGCCATCCGAGGACAGGGAAGATCATCGGTCTGTATGGCCCCGCGGTAATCGGGCGACTTATGCTCAATTTCCTCCGCTGGTGTCAGGCAGACAATGAGGTCGAGATCCACCCGCTCCGCCTCACTGACGAACTTCTCCCACGGCTCACACCGCCCGGGCATGCTGTGGAGAAGCAACTGTCCGGCTATGTTCTCGTCCGTTACGTTCACTTTTCGAAACATCTTCTGTCTGTCTCCTTTTCGCGTGTTCATGATTAGAGTTTATAAGAATCGCCCCGCTTCGCGGGGCTCTAAAAAAGAGATGAGGGATTATTCTTAAACCCGTGGCTCCGTCGCTTAGCTCCATCGCCACGGGCTATGGTTTGAGACGCCCCTCCGGGGCTAACGACGCTGAGCTTATTTTTCAAGTTGCAAGGTTTTGGCATCCAGACCGGCATACATGGATTCGTGGCAGGTCAGGATGAACATCTGCGCCGAATCAGCGGTTTCCTCGATGATCCCAAGGGCTTCATCCATCCGCGCCGGATCCGTGTTCACCAGCGGATCGTCCAGCACCACGGTCGTGCGTTCTTCCTCGGCCAGTATCTCGGCGATCGCCAGGCGCACCAGAAAGGCCAGCTGTTCCTGCGTGCCAAACGAAAGTTCAGCGGAATCGGCCTCGGTTTCCCATCCGCTCACCGTCACCGTCGATGGCGACATCTGTCTGTCCAGGTTGACCTTCTCGTATTTCGGCCCCACCAGACGCCGGAAGCGGGGTTCCACATTTCGCCGGACCGGCTGAACCAGCGCGTCCAGGGTCTCCTGCTGGAAATGATCCTTCAAATGTTTGAGCAGTTTGATCGCATCGGCTTCACTCTTGAGACGATTCAGGCTGTCCTGGAGTGTCGCCTCCTCCTCTTTCAGCTCGTTCTTACTCTCATACAGCCCCTCTCCCGACAATACGCGCAACCGTTCTTCTCTGGCGCTCAGTTTCTGGGTGCTCTGCCGTTCTTTCTCCCGCAGGCTCTTGACCTTCCGTTCGGCGCGATCGTATGCTTTTTCCGGCCGCTCTTCTTTCTCCTTCACCTCCTCCTCCAGCATACCCAGATATTCCTGCGCTTCTTTGTAGGCTTTGAGCCGCTTTTTCCGTTTCTCCGTTCGCTCTTCCTCCGTCAATCCGTCGTCGCGGAGGTCGGCAAGCTCCGATTCGATGTAATCCACCGAGGTTTCTAATTTTGCCACTCTTTCACGAGTCTCCTGTAGAGTTTCCTTCTTGGTCTCGGCGCTGTCCTGGAGTTTCTTCAGCACTGACTCCGTCCGTTCAATCTTCTCGTCGAGAGCCTCCTGTTCGTTCTCCAGTTGGCTCGCTTCCTCCTCCAGCATCTCCTGCTGTCCCGAAACATCGAGATTCTCCAGTTGTTCCGCCAGGCCCTCACCGAGCGGATTGGATTTTTCCCGCGCCGAAGTGAGCCGGGTGTTGAGTTTGTTGATTTGCTTCTGCAACGCGTCCATGCCGTCCGGTATGAGCTCGTCGATCCGGTCTTCCAGCTTCTCGATCTTCGACTCGAGGTTTCGTCGCCGCCGATTCTTCTCGATAGCCTCATCCAGAGTATCCGCCTGAAACGCGCCGAGTTCCGTCCGATATTCCTCTTCCAGCTCAGCCACATCCTCCTGCACATCCGCCGCTTCTTCGCTCCCGCTCCGCGCCTCCAGCCGCCCGATCCCCTCGAACTCCAGCGCGATCGTGCGGGGAGACGTCCAGTGGGTTTCTTCACCCGCTTCCAGCGAGAACTCCGTGGTTTCATCCCCTTCCGCGGTGCCGCCGACCGCTGTTTCCGCCCGGAAGGACACGTCCAGCGAAAGAGCCTCAAGAGTTGCCCGTTTCTGTTCCAGCGTGCCCGACAGCTTTCGCAGTTCTTCCAGCTCCTGGTCATTCGGGGCCTGGAGTTCCTCCAGATTGGACTTCATATCCTCCACTTCATGGATGTTGTCCTTCGTTTTTTCATGCTTCTGCCGGGCACTGTCCAGATCGCGTTCGAGCCGGACGATATCTTCATGCGTGCGGAGATTGCGCAGCTTATCGTCCAGTTCTTCTTGTCGCTCCCTGAACTCATTCAGTTTCTGCTGTTCCGCTTTGACCTTCTCCAGGTTCGTGTCGATTTCGTCGTCCAGCGCCTCAGTTTCCCTCTGTTTTTTCTCCAGCTGTCCGAGCTTTTTCTTCTTTGCTTCCGTCAGCTCGTCGATCCTGGTTACACGTTCGTCCAGCTTCTCGTAAGCATTTTCAGCGTCATTCTTTTTGGACCGCGCTCTGATGCGTTTCTCACGATGTTCGCGTGCTGCATCAAGGTCCTGCTGTTTTTCCTTGAGGTCCTCTTCAGCCCGCCCCAGTTCGTCCCTCAGCTTATCCAATCGGGTCTTGAGCTGCTGGACTTCGTGGGCGAGTTCTCTTTTACTCGTGATATTCTTTTCCACATCTTCCAGCTGCTCCCGAGTCGCATCCAGTTGAGCCTGCGTCTTCGCCACTTCGCTGTTCTTCTTGTAGTCTCCTTTCACGCGGGTGAAGATTTCGCTGTAACGTCGGTCAATCTCGGCAAAGGATTCGTGCGTGGAAGCGGTCACCGTGACCGCTCCGAGGACGTCCTGGAGTTGCCCCCGCGAGGTCGCATTGAGGTCATCGGGGAGTTGGAACTCGCCCTGCGTCGTCCATAGAAGCTGGGCCAGCCCCCGATGTTCCGGTTTGCTGGCACCGTGTTCGTAGAGCTCCGTATCGAACAGCTTGCATACCTCCTGGTCGGCCCTGTCCCCCTCATGCACCTCCGTCCATTCGCCGTCCATGTATCTCCGCAAAATGCTGCGGGCAGATGACAGAAATCTTTTTTCAATCCGATACTGGTTCTCACCTTTCTGGAACTCGACCGTCACGCGAGGCGAGAGGGACGTCCCCCAGGGTTGTGTTTTGCTCAGCTCGCTCGCGCTCGAAGTATGCTTATCGAACAGTCCGCGCGTCATCGCTTCGATCAGCGTGCTTTTCCCCGCCTCATTCGGCCCGGCGATGAGGTTCACGGCGGGGCTGAATTCAAACTCCGCCGATTCGCGAAAACACTTCCAGTTTTCGACCTTTAGGCTGTGTATGATCATATTGCTGTCACCTATTCTCCGGTTTGAATGATATCGCAGAGGATTTTGAGCGCCTGATCGGTCGTCTGCTCGTCGGTCACCAGGTCGTCGGGCAATTCATCCATAACGTCCTCCATATTTTCCTCGTCATCTGAATCATCCGCCGGACTTCCATCCCGCAGTTGCAGCAGAGCATCCCCAACCCGCTGGAGCACGCCGGGCGGAAAAAGATCCTCAATCTCATCGCGTTCCAGCATAAGCCGCAGCTCATCGTCGTGGAGCTCGGCGTAGAACAGCCTCTCATCGGCAGTCCCTTTCAGTTCGCTCACTTCCGACAGCACTTCTTGATCCACCATTCCCCGAACGGTCAGACGCAGCAGCGTCTGCTCCGGATGTTCAATGTTTCGGATATCCTCGCGGATCTCATCGACCGATCGGGAGGACATCTCATACTCCCATGACATCCACTCGCACTGAGCCACGTCCACGGGAGTAATATCGGGAACCGCGCCCGGCTCCTCAACCTCCACGACGAAGATGCCGCCGGTATCACTTTCCCCGAAATTCGTCTGTTCGGGGGTGCCGCTGTAGGCTGTGCGGTCGTCATGTTCGTAGGCGCCGTGCCAGTCACCGAGTGCCAGGTAATCCAGACCGGCGCTCTCGGTCACGTCGGGCGATATGGGGAAATTGGGATCATGTCCGTGAATGTCGAGCGAACCGTGGGCCATCCCGATCCGCACGACGTCCTCCCTGTCGATGTCCTCGTCAATAATCCATTTCGTCGGATCCTCCCGGCTCTGTTTCTGGGCAATCGGGCACGGAAAGAGAACGGCGCCGTGATCCTCAAGATGGCAGGGTGAGCATTCATCCAAAACCGTCACGTGACCGGGCACTCCCGTCTGCCAGTCCTTTTGGTTGTACACCGAGTCCGCCGTCGCGGGATCGTGATTGCCCGGAATGATATAGACGGGGATGGGCGAGGAATCTTCCAGAATTTTCGTCGTCGTTCTAACTGTGTCCCCCCTCACCCCGTTGTCCTCGAAGAGATCGCCGGAGATCAGTATGAAATCAACGGCGTGTTCATGGGCGGCCTCCACAATGGCGCACACCGTATCGAATCGCGCGTTGCGGACCTTTTCGGCGGCATCTCCGCGTCCGGTTGCCCTCATTCCAAGCTGCCAGTCAGATGTATGAATAAAACGAACCATTCGTCCTCCCTGCTGTTTCCGCAAATTCAAGGATTATCAATTGCACATCCATTCTCGAAATCAACTCGCACGTCAGGATAACATACGACCCGGGTCAAACAATGTCCCGCATAGTTTTTTTCCCATTCACCTCCAGGATAAGTGCCAGTAAGGCATCGCACGCTGCGATCATGCCAGCTCGTTGGTAACGGATTTGTTGTGAGCAAGATACCGACATTATTCGATTATCCGATCCGGCTGTCGGATTATAGGTTTTACGGATCCCCCCCACATTTCACCAACCTCAAGGAGTAATCATTCTAAAAGCACTCTCAGCCAAAGGTAATGTCAAACAATCAGAGCAATTGTGAATCACAGTGTGTTTGCAACCATTCAAACGGCAACGGTTTGGTCTCCGACCGAGCCGTCAGTGCGCCACCTGCAAGAACAGCCAGCAGTTACGGTAATTTTCCTCCCCACGGGATGAACCCGTGGGGGCCGAATGGGATCATTGGCTGAATTTAGCCCATCCAATCTTCTT
>CAZXYF010000193.1:0-5985 GCA_964644705.1 uncultured candidatus Brocadiaceae bacterium
GTAAAACGTTGTCGAGTTGGCCTTCGCCGAGGCTCCGGCTGGCAGGCCACAAGCAACTCGATCAGGGTAAAACACCGCCCAGTTGGCCTTCGCCGTGGCTCTGACGAACGCTTCCACATACCATCGACAGGTTGAGAAGGTAGCGTTTTTGGCCTCATGTCGCCCATCGGTTCTTTCCCTCCCTACAGGAAACACCAATCGTTCATTCTATGCCTGAGCGGATTGTCATTAATAAGCTGAGGTTTAACGCACTCTGATAATCCGTTCTTTAGAGGATGTTCAGTCAAAGATGCAGGGATTCAGTGTGGACCTTTGTATCCTTAAATCATTGTATCAGTGTATGATCCGAGCAGGATATCGTGAGAATGGGATCCATAGAAGCGTGTCTGAAGACTCAGGATACTTATGAAGGACCGCTTAGCAACCCACTATACATATATTACCACATTAATCCGCCGACAACAAAAATGGAGATAGGCACCTGAGCCGTGCGATTTACCGGCTCCATCACCCGTCAAATCCGAACGAATACACCTTTCCTCCATCAACAATGAATTCCAGAGTCAGTGACTCTCCCCTGTATTTTGAAACATCCATCACCCCGACTACGGCCGCATCTGCGATGAGGCCCGTCTCGCCGACTTTTTCCCCTTCATAAAACACCGCCACCTTCACCGCTCCACCCTCGTTCACATCAGCGGTCACCCAGAGGCTGTTTCCACGCGCTTCAAGAGGTTCGGTTCACCACCCCCGGCTGATCCTTTTTCTCCCCGTGGAGACCGTTTTTGGAATACTGGACATAGGGATGTCGGTGCTTCAAAGCACCGAAGATCTTGTATTTCTTGTTGCGATCCTGTGCATGGGGGGTCTTTAAAAACACCCGAGCCCACGTGGCCAAACGCGACGATGTTGGTTTTACGACCTTTGTACGTGAAAATCCCCAGATTGGGTTTGGTCCAGTGAAAATGATCTTTTTCCTGCAGCCTGAGAAAGCGATTCATTGCGGTTGCGCTATACGATGAGCTCAAATGGCCTGAAAGCCCCCTCGTCTTTGATCAGAAGACAAAAAAACATATTGTAGCCTGACGGCTCGTCTCAATTTACTGTTCCTTACCGGTGAGGTCACGGCAGAAACGAATGACCTTCCAGGGTCTGGTATTTCCGTGCCCACAGCTGCATGTTCCCCTTGGTAGCGGCATCTACGTCGTCATTCGCCATGGTATTGGACCCGGAAACGTCTTTTACGAATGCAAAATAGCCCAGGCTGTTCACAGCGCGGATATTCTCGCTGCCCGGCACCCAGCGCGTCGATCCATCAAAAAAGACTCCATTGCCCCCCTTCAACCGGTGAGATATTTTTGTATCATCGGACTCGTCCACCGTGGCGCCGCCATAATTCGCACACGAAATCACCATCGGTGCCATACCACCCCCGGGTATTATGGGCCCGTTCCATGCGCGGGAAACTTCGTCCAGACCATATTCACCCCATTTGGCATCCTGACCACTCCCGTCCCCCCTCATATCGAACGTATAGCTATAAGCAGTAATGCCGACCGGATAGTAGATCTTGCCATCCTCCGGATCCCCGTTCAGCGCATCGTCCCACTGATTTGCATTCTCATCGAGCCGCCAGTCATATCCATCGTCACCCGGATCCGGTCGTCGAAAAGCCGGACAGTACAGGGTCTGTGGGGCTTCCACATAGCCACCTCCAGCGCGCTGATTAACTAACACCCCCAGGGAGGAGGCGTGCTTCTTCGGAAAAGTCATGGACGCCAGATTGTAATTAAGACCTATAGCGGATGCAGGGCCCGGATCGTTGAACCCGGCATATTTCGCGGGCAACGCTCCGTCGTGATCATTGGAATAGTACAGAAGCGTTAGATAATTCTGTCGCCGATCATTCAAGCATGTGGTGCGCTGGGCCATCTGCCGTGCCGATTCCAACGCCGGCAAAAGCATCGCCGCCAGAATAGCGATGATAGAGATGACCACAAGCAACTCGATCAGGGTAAAACGTTGTCGAGTTGGCCTTCGCCGAGGCTCCGGCTGGCAGGCCACAAGCAGTTCTATTAAAGTAAAGCCCAGCATTTTGTTCAGTTTACACTTAGGCATCTTCTACCTCCCACACGGGAAAGAGTAAAAGTATCATGGCTCTCTGTACTGAGCATACCACTTAGAAAAACAAAATCAAGGGCTTGTCCCGGTAAGAGCGCACCTGTGCACTAAAGCGGGCGTAGCATGCGAAACGATAGGGCCTTCTGGATAACAGCGTTTATTCGCGCGGCAGGGTACAGCCCAACAGTTCACGGTGAATTTGAAGCAAAAGGCGCGAAAGCGTAAGTCAACTCATGCTGGGGATATCGCATAGATCGCCGGATACATCACCATCGCAGCAAGCGCCGGTAGCGCCCGAGGACGTAAACGGTAAGATAACCATAGCATCGTCCGGGCAAATCAACTCAGCGGCTCCCGGCGCTATAAGGTGCCAGGGGGACGTAAAAAGCGGGCTGCATGTCCTATAGCGCCGCCGGTCCCTTATGAGAATAGAGAAAAGAGGGGGGATGTGGATCTGCCATGGGTGAGACGCGGCCAGGCGCAGCACAGAAGGCGGGCCGGTGGCGCTTTCGGAGCGCGGGTGATTGATAAAACGATTGTGTAGCCCCCAGGGGAGAGACGCAATCAATCCGTTTGCCCACGGATCTTGAAGAAACCCATTGTGCCATGGTGATTACGGTCAGATCCGGCAATGCCAGCACGTTCAATCTTGCTGGTTTCTCTCTTTACCAACGGCCCCGGCAGATATAACCCCCAGAGCAATTCCGCCGGTCAGATTCATGATCCCGCATCAGTCCCGTATAACCTGGCTTCCCCACCAGTCCTCGTCCGGCTGCCAGTCCGGATCCAGGTACTGCGCATGCTGCCGTTCCAGTTCCGGCATCTTTTCATGTTCAAGCCGATGGAGATAGGCCGCTTCTTTCTCCGGATCATACTCGGGATCGGGAACGGGCCGGGTGGCATCGAGCTCGTCCAGCCACTTATCAAGCGTTTCCCTCATCTCACGGGCCACGACGTCATTGGCGTCGCTCAGGTCGTTCTGTTCTCCCGGATCCTCCTCCAGGTTATACAGTTCATCCCGTCCGTCCTCGTAGTAGTGGATGAGTTTCCAATCCCCCCTCCGGATAATCGAGGAAGGATCACCACCCTGGTTACCGTAATGCGGATAATGCCAGAACAGATCCCGATCCCGAAGTTCCGCTGATTCACCGCCCGTGAGCAGGGGCACCAGACTGCATCCATCCACGATCTGGTCCTCCGGAATCGGCATATCGAGCAAATCCAGAAAGGTGGGGTAAAAATCACTCCCGATCACCGGCACATCACACGTGCTTCCGGACTCCGTTACTCCGGGCACTTTCATGTGGAACGGCTCCCGGATGCCGCCTTCCCACTGGCGCCCCTTCCCCCCGCGCAGCGGCAGGTTGGAGGTGGAATATGCATCGCCCGAGGAAACGCCCCCGTTGTCGGAGGTGAAACAGACGATGGTGTCCTCGGCCAGCCCCAGACGGTCCAGCGCATCCAGGACCAACCCGACCGCATCATCCATGGCCTCAATCATCCCGGCGTATATAGGACAGTCCTGGACCTGCCGGACGGGTAACCGACGATCGAAGATAAAGCGCTGATCCGGATCATCCCCCTGTTCACAGGCCTTCTTGCGGTATTTCTCCCAGCGGTCCGGACTCGTTTGAATCGGGCTATGTACTGAATAGAACGAAAGATACGCAAGAAAATTCTGGTCCTGGTTGTCCTCGATGAATTTCGCCGTCTCCTGCCCCAGCCGCAGCGGCAGGCATTCACCATCGGGCCCATCTTCCAGTTTCGGGTTTTCATACGGGGCAAAATAACCGTTACTCGGTGCACCGGCTTCCCAGCCACCTTTGTTAACATCAAAACCAAAATTCTCGGGGCACTTCTCGTCGGATCCACAGTGCCATTTGCCCGCGAAAAAAGTCCGATAGCCGTTGCGCTGCAAGACGTCGGCAAAAGTCGTCTCGTCCGCCGGCAACCCGTAACGGTATTCCGGGGGAAGAAGCTTCGTATGCCGGCCCACGTTGCGCCAGTCCTCCCCGGACGGAGCCCCAATATAATCCGTTATCCCGTGACGGGGCGTGTACTGACCCGTCAGGATGCTGGCGCGGGAGGGGCTGCACACCTGGCAGTTGGCATAGCCCTGGGTGAAACGCATCCCCTCGTTGGCAATACGATCGATATTCGGGGTCTCGTAAAAGGTGCTTCCCTCCACCCCGAGATCCCGCCAACCAAGATCATCCGCAACAATATATACAATGTTCATATCGTTCTTCGTGTTTTCAGTCACTGGTTACTACTCTCTTTGTCTGAGATCGTCTGATGAATCGTCCACAATAAAACCTACTTGCCCCGCATTACCGTCTTCGCTCTCGTCAATCGTCAATCATCCGCCGTCTCCACATTTTGCATCCCACAATTCAGGCATACTCTTCCACAACCTCGCGGGCCATGTCTTCCCACTCCCAGAGGCGCTGGGGCTCATACTGGACGGTGCTGATATCCTTCATAATCACCTCCACCACACATCCTTCCGTTTTCTCCAGTACATCTACCAGCTGGCGGCGTGCTTCGTCCGGATTATAGGTATCGTCAGCGAACACCGCCGGATTGGGCTTATGGGAATACACAAAATCCTGCCCTATCTTCTCCGCCCCAATTTCGGGATCCACCCATGGACTCATTGATATTTTGCGCAGATTGGGAACCGAGCGGAGCATGTCAACTTTCAGGTGCAGCGGTTCGCAGCAACCGTAGTAAGTCAGCCCGAACTGATCCATCCATTTGCGCTCATATTGCAGCGCAAACTCCTGATGCATTTCAGGGGACACTTCACTGAAAATCTGCGCCGCACCGCATCCCCACTGGTCCGCCGGTCGCACGTTGTCCGGATCATAATCATCCTGCGGAAGTTCGTCACAGAACCCCAGCCCCCCCGAGCCAATCCGACAGTTGCGATTGTCCAGTTCCAGAATGCCCAGTTTCTTCTGCTGTTCCAGCTGCGAAAGATATGCGTCGGTCAAGCGTTCCATGGCGGCGTGGACCAGATTCGGCCGCATGGCCAGATCCGTCAGGACCTTCTGCGGATCCCACCAGCGCACCAGTTGGTCCCACGGGGCAAACCACTGGTGGCTGATCCCCATTTTTCTAACCGGGAGTATGTCCTCAAACAGTTTGCATCGAAGTTCGTAATTGCGTTCGGTCTGCTCCCAGTCCACGGTCAGCTCCGGCATCTGTATCTTCTCAAGGTCCTCCTCGCTGTCAATCTGAGACTCAAAATGACGCGAGACGACACCGCTGGTTTCATCGGTCTTACGGATATCCACGTGTTCGCCAATGCCAAATCCCGTGTTGTGCACCACTATTGGAGATGGGATAAAATCATCCACCACCATGTCCCCGGGCATATGCTCCCATTTATACAGCGTCTGGCGCAGGGACGTTTCGATTCCCTGCAGTTCGGGCGACTCGGTCTGAAGAGTGAGCTCATCGTCCACATTCATCTCATTCCACGGGATCTCGTTGATCCAGATGAGCGGCCGCCCGGCTCCGAGTGAGTTGAGACGCTTCCATTCCTCGGCAGTGTGTTCGTGAACAGGCAGTGACGCTATTTCGGCCTTCTTTTCGGCAAGGCGACGCAGTACCGATCGATCATTATCAGATATGTTCATGGATTCATTTTCCTTTTCTTAGAGCTATAGCCCGGATTTTACGGATAATTTGAACCGAATATTATAAATTGTACGGTTCCGATCAAATGAACACCTGTAAAACACTTTTTGTTATTGTAAACGCTTATTGCTAAACCACATGCGCCGTTTATATAGCCTGCATCCCGTAAGTATTCGGTGAACCACGTGCGTTTTGTGATGCCCTACTTGCCGGGCTTGT
>CAZXYF010000194.1:0-5948 GCA_964644705.1 uncultured candidatus Brocadiaceae bacterium
GGGACAAGCCCGGCAGCAGGCCCATCTGGAATAACCTGGTTTACCGAATGTTTACGGTATGGGGAAGGATTCAGTGAACCAGGTTCCTTTTGTGTCCGTATTGAGCGAGAAATACCCCGTTTCGCCATTGCAAAGCCGGAAAGCCCTATGGTACTTTAATAGTAAGTCAGGTTCCGAGCCCGTGAGTACCCCAGCTGCGAAATGTTTGATCCGGACCTGATAACAAAATTACTCTACTGGAAGGACGAAAATATACCATGCAGTTTCCTCAATTGGACGATGAGTATCAGGTCGATTTGCCGGCTTTATTTGTCTGGTATTGTCACGGATGCAACAGCTTCATCTGTGGATGTGAGGGAGAGGCGCGTCTGGAATCCCAGTTCGGGATTGTTCAGGCGATCCACGACATGCAGCCGGCCGAGGAAATATCCGAAAGCATTACCCTGCTTGAGGAAGATCCGATGTCGAATATATTACAGCCCGAGTGACATCGAGGGCGGGCGTCCACGTGTTCTGTCCAAATTTACGGGGGTGGGGGACATGGTTCTGTGAACCGTACAGGATGAGCACTTTGAATCCGCCTGATCACCCCTGACCTCTGGAGATATCATGAAAATTAGGATTGGGACCCGTGGATCGGCCCTGGCACTGTGGCAGGCGCATTTTGTGCAGGCTTCCATTCTGCGAGTCGCACCGGACGTGGATGTTAGTATCGTGAAGGTGAAGACGGAAGGTGACTTGCGCCGTCGTGCCAGCCTCGCCTCGTCCGGGACCACGGGTCTGTTCACCAAAGCGATCGAGATTGCGCTTCTGGACGAAGATATTGATCTCGCCGTTCACAGCCTCAAGGATCTGCCCTCCGGGATTCAAAAAGGGCTTCGGCTGGCCGCTGTTCCCAGCCGGGCCAACCCGGCGGACGGCCTGATCACCAAACGGGATTGTCTTCTGGAAGATCTGCCCGAAGGGGCGATCCTGTTGACCGGCTCGCCGCGCCGCCGCGCCCAGGTTTTGGCCAAACGACCGGATGTGGAAGTCCGCGGCATCCGCGGGAATCTCCCCACCCGGATCGACAAGCTCAAAGAGTCCTCCGCGCACGGTCTGGTAATGTCCTGCGCCGGACTGGGCCGGATGGGACTGGCACATCTGGCGCATCATCACCTGGATCCCACCGTTTTCGTTCCGGCCGCCGGGCAGGGCGCCCTGGGGGTGGAGTGTCGGGAGAATGATGGGGCCGTGCTGGAGCTGTGCCGCAGTATCAATAAACCGGAGTGTGAGCTTGCCACGACGGCTGAACGAACCTTCATGCACACACTCAACATCGGCTGCCACGTTCCGGCGGGCGCGTATGCGTTCCGTGAATCAGCGGACGATCCGTTGCGTTTTATCACCATGGTGGCGGAGGAGGATGGTTCCGACTGGATTCGAGAGGGAATCTGTGGGCGGGTGACCTGCGCGGAGGATGCCCGTGCTCTTGGCAATCAAATGGCTTCCCTGATGAAGGATAAGGGAGCTGACGATATCCTGGCAGAATACGCTTGAATTTCGGAAAAAAGGCCAGCTGAATGGACAATGGCATCGTATATCTTATTGGCGCCGGTCCCGGACATCCTGAACTGGTCAGTGTTCGGGCACGGAACATCATCTCGCGGGCGGATGTGGTGGTGTATGATAGGCTGATGCCGGAAGCTCTGCTGGAGGAGGTGCGCTCTGGTGCCGAGCAGATTTACGCCGGTAAGCGTCCCGGTGACCACAGTATGTCTCAGGAGGATATCAATGGCGTTCTGGTGGAAAAAGCCCGCACGGGAGCATGTGTGGCTCGCGTGAAAGGCGGCGATCCGTTTGTTTTTGGTCGCGGCGGCGAGGAAGCTATGGCCCTGAAATCGGCGGATGTGGAGTTTGAAATCGTGCCCGGGGTAACGGCCGGGCTGGCGGTGCCGGCGTGGGCGGGAATCCCGGCGACCCACCGTGATGTGTCCAGCGCGGTTGCGCTGATCACCGGACACATGGCCGCCGAGAAAGCCGAGTCGTCCCTCGACTGGGATGCGCTGGCGAGCTGGTGCGGGACGCTGTGTTTCTACATGGGAGTGGGAAAACTCCCTGATATCTCCAGTCGCCTGATCGAGCACGGTAAAGATCCGCAAACCCCCGCCGCTATCATTGAGCGCGGCACCACGCCGCTTCAGCATGCAGAGGATGCGACGCTGGCCGAACTCCCCTCGGTGGCGGCCGATGCCGGTATAGAGCCCCCCGCGATCATCGTCGTTGGCGATGTGGTGGGGTTGCGGGAAAATATTCAGTGGTATGAGAGAAAAGCCCTTTTCGGCCAGACCGTGGTGATCACCCGGCCTGCTGGCCAGGCACGGCCCACCGCTGCTGCATTTGAGGAACGGGGGGCACGTTCAATCCTGATGCCCACGATACGGATTCAACAACCCGCAGATGCCGCTCCACTGCGCGAGGCCATTGAGAGGATCCGGCAATACGATTGGATCATTTTCACCAGCACGAATGGCGTGGATTACTTTTTCCACCATCTGGAGGAAATGGGTTGCGATGTGCGGGCGCTGGCCGGCAGTCGCTTCTGTGCGATCGGCAGCGTGACCGGGGATCGTCTGAAAGAACGCGGCATCCGGGCGGATCTGGTGCCGGACGACTACACGACGGAGGGGATTGTGCGGGCGTTTGCCTCACAGGTGGATGCGGACGGTCAGACGATGCTGTGTCCACGGTCCGACATCGCTCCACCCGGTCTGGTGGAGGGACTCGAAGGAGTTGGCGCTCAGGTTGACGAAGTTGATGCTTACAGTGTGACGCGGGATTGTGAGGCTGCCGATGATGTTACCGATCTCATTGAGGATGACGCCATCGATTGGTTGACGTTCACCAGCACCTCGACGGTTGAGAATTTTTTCGACGCCATCGGGTTGGATGCCGTGCAAGAAGCGTCGCTGCAGCTCGCCAGTATCGGTCCCGCCACCTCAGAAGCACTCCGCAGTCAGGGGCTCGCCCCCACGGTAGAAGCCGATCCCCACACGGTGGATGCGCTGATCGATGCGATCGAGGACTGGGTGGTGGGGAATTCGAAGGAATGGAATTAGCCGAGCCAATCGAATTAATCGAATCGCTCGAACCCTTCCATTTAATCGACACCGCCCCCTTGCCAGGCGTCGCGTTCCACCAAAAACGTTTCTGAACTCCGACACCCTCTAAAACAGAACAGTTTGCCATGACCACGAATACCGAACTGCTGCAAAGAGCGAAGAAAGTCACTCCGGGAGGCGTCAACTCGCCCGCCCGGGCCTACAGCCCCGTCGAAAGCAGCCCACCGTTCATCCAGCACGGTGAGGGATCCAGAATATGGGATGCGGAAGGAAACGAGTACATCGATTTCGTCGGTTCCTGGGGCCCCCTTATCCTCGGCCATGCTGAAAAGAGCGTTGTTGAGGCCGTGAATCAGGCGGCGGAGTCGGGCACGAGCTACGGTGCTCCCACCGCGGGGGAGGTGGAGCTGGCCGAACTGGTGGTGGAACGTGTGCCGGGTGTGGAGAAAGTGCGGCTGGTCAATTCGGGGACCGAGGCCACGATGACCGCCGTCCGTCTGGCGCGTGGATATACGGGGCGGGACAAAATTGTCAAATTCGACGGATGCTACCACGGCCACGCTGATGCCTTTCTGGTGAAGGCCGGTTCCGGCGCCGCTACGCTCGGGCATCCCAACAGTCCCGGCGTGCCAGAGGCGGTTGTGGAGGACACCCTGGTTGCCACTTTTAACGACACTGGTTCGGTTGAAGAGCTGTTTGCCGAGCATGGTGATGACATCGCCGGGATCATCGTGGAACCGGTATGCGGCAATTCCGGTGTGATACCCCCGCGGGAAGGTTTTCTGGAAGATCTCCGTCGGATTGCCGACGCGCATGGTTCTTTGCTGATGTTCGACGAGGTGATGACCGGATTCCGGGTTGATGAGGAGAGTGCGCAGGGCTTGTATGGTGTTACTCCAGACATAACGACTCTGGGGAAAGTCATCGGCGGTGGCATGCCCATCGGGGCTGTTGGGGGCAAGGAGGATGTTATGAATCATCTCGCTCCGGCCGGTCCCGTATATCAGGCGGGAACCCTCAGCGGAAACCCCGTCGCGGTGGCAGCTGGATTGGCCACGCTGAAGGGATGCACCGGTGCGGTGTATGAAAAACTGGAAGCGCTGGGTCAGCAGTTGGATCAGGGACTGAACGAAAACATGCAGAATGCCGATTTCCCGGTGTGCTTCCAGCGCGTTGGGGCGATGGGATGTCTGTTTTTCGGTGAAGGTCCCATTCAGGAAGCGGCGGATACCCGCGCCTGCGATCTGGACCGGTTTGCCCGTTATTTTCAGATTATGCTGGAAGAGGGGATTTATCTCCCGCCGTCGCAGTTTGAATCCTTCTTTCTCAGCGCCGCCCACACGCGCGACGACATTGATCGTTTTCTGAAGGCCAACCAGAAGGCTCTGGGCGAGGTGGATCGGTGAAACTCTCCATCGTGGCCACCAACAGGTGTCAGGTGCCCGAAATTGTCATGCCGGTCGGGGCCTGCCAGATGGCGGAACGCGCGAGCGAATGGGGGCATGACGTCCGGCTGATCGATCTGATGTTCCGTGGGAATCCCCGGCGGTCACTGCGGCAGCATCTTCGAGATCACCAGCCCGATTGCGTGGGGATGTCCATTCGCAACGTTGATAACGGCGACATGTGTGATCCGGTGTCCTACTGCGACGACCTGGCCGCTCTGGCGGATTCCGTCCGTGCGGCGGTGGACGGACCACTCATTATTGGCGGCGGGGCGGTCTCGGTGATGCCGGAGGAGTTCCTGCGGTTGACGGACGCCGATTGGGCTGTGGTGGGGGAAGGGGAACACGCCTTCAAGCAATGTCTCGATGCGTATGCTGACAGGGATGACCCAGCCAAACTGCCAGGAGTGGCAACGTTGCGTGACGGTGGTGTGGTGGTGAATGCTCCGGCCCATGACTGGACGCTGGCGGGGCCGGTGGCCCCGGAATACAGTCGATGGGTGGATGTCGGTCGATACTACCGGCAGGGGGCCGCCGCACCGATCCAGACGAAACGGGGATGTCCGCGGCGCTGCGCCTACTGCACGTATCCCCAGCTGGAAGGACGGTCTCACCGCACGGCGTCGCCGCGTCGGGTGGCCGATGCTGTGGAACGGTTGGCAGGCCGGGGAGCAAAAGAGGTTGAATTTGTGGATAACGTGTTCAACGACCCGCCGGAGCATGCGCTTGCGATCTGTGAGGAACTGACACAACGGAACCTCCAGATACGTCTCCGCACGGCGGATCTCAGCCCGCGTGCACTGGATGGAACCCTGCTGGAGGCGATGGAAAGTGCCGGCTTTACCGGTTTCGGGCTGACCGCCGAGAGCGCCTCGCAGGAGGTACTGAAGGGACTGCGCAAAGATTACGGGGTCGATCAGCTGCAGGCCGCGGCGGAAGCTGTGCGCGGTCAGGATATGCCATGCATGTGGATCTACATGCTGGGGGGACCGGGCGAGACCCCTCAGACGGTTCGCCAAACACTGGATTTCGCCGAGAGTCAGCTTCGTTCCTGCGACGCGGCGGTGTTTTTTCCGGGTATCCGCATTTTCCCGAACACGCACATCGAAACGCTGGCACGTGAGGAAGGACTCCTTCCCGATAGGAAGACCAGTCTTCTGGAACCGCAGTTTTATCTTTCCCCGGAGGTCGAACGTGATTGGCTGATTCAAGAAGTGCAGGATCGTGCTCGAAGAGTGCCGGGATTTCTACCACCCGCCTCGCGGACGGCCAGCTTCCTTCCATTGATCTACCGTCTGACGACCTGGATGGGTCTCGAACCTCCCCTGTGGCAGCATACATCTGCGTTCCGACGGATGCTGGCGCCGTTTGGATTTTGATTTGGCCCGAGCGGACGATATAC
>CAZXYF010000195.1:0-5858 GCA_964644705.1 uncultured candidatus Brocadiaceae bacterium
CCGCCCCGATGGGGCTCAAGGAAACAGAAACCGGAACAAACTTTATTCTTGCCGCTTAGGTGGACCGGTACCTTATCATGGGGACATGCTGTCGAGAGGAGGATCTGACTATGGGCTACAAAAAACACTTGTGGAAGATAATGACAGGTATTGTTTTGCTGGGACTGGTCGCCGTCGGGACGGCGGTAGTGTTTTGGCCCGGCGAAGGGACGGGAGATTCCTCCCGGAAATCGATCAGTGATCCGGATGCTCTTCTGGGAAACCGGTCATTCAATATGACAGATTAGAATTAGCGTCATCGTTCTCTGGTTAGTGCCCCTGTTCCTATGGCTGCGGCGCTGTGTATTTTCGTGCGTGCGGAAAGATGCTACAATCCTTGTATGAGCTGGCCGTCTGTTGCGTGTTCCAATGCGTGATCGTGACGGCGGGATCTGTGCACGGATGCCGGCGCTGTTGAATGACTTGAGACTGGCGGTAGCTGTTTGTCCCTGATTCTGATGAGGATGCTTCAATGATGCCATTTCAGCTTTTGAATCCATGGGGGTTGCTGGCTCTGGGTTCGATGGGGGGCATTCTCTTCCTGTATTTCTACGTTTTCCACGGACGACGACGCAGGGTGTCGGCGCTGTTTCTGTGGGAACCGGATCGTAGCCTGCGGGAGGAGGGACAGAAACGTGATCGTCCACCGATCACCCTCCCCCTGATTCTGGAACTTTTGGCGGCGCTTCTGCTGAGCCTCCTGGTGGCGGGCCTGGCCTACCGGGCCACCCAACGGCGTCCCGAGGTCGTGGTGCTGCTGGATGCCAGCGCCTCCATGAACGCCTCCACCGCGGAGGTGGATTTCACCGATCGGGCGGCGGGGATAATCGAGGATCTCGGCGCGGAGATGGGGCGGAGCGTACGGTTCACCCTGGTGGAGAGTTTCAAGGGACGCGTCCTGGTACGGGATGCAGCCATCGAAAAAGCGGTGGATACGGTGCAGAACTGGAAACCAGCGGCGCCACCCCACGGATTCCAGCAATCCGTCGAGATCGCCCGGTCGCTCCACTCAGAGGACGATGAAGTTGTGTTCATCAGCGACCACACCCGAACGGTGCCGGGCGTGCGCAACGTCAGTGTGGGACAATCTCTGGCCAACACCGCATGGACCAGTGGACGGTGGACCGGTAGAGACGAGATATTCGCGCGGCTGACGCATTTCGGTGCCGGGGAGGGTCAGAAACGGGTGGTGATGAAGGACGCAAACGGGCGTGTTCTGGCGAAACGTGATGTCGATCTGTCCAAACGGAAAACCGTGCCCCTCACGCTGAAAGTGCCGGGAGGCGTGGAATCGGTGGTGCTCAGTCTGCCGGAGGATGCCCTTCAAAATGATAATCAACTGCGATTGATCCGGCCCTCGCGCGTGCTGGTGCCGGTGCGGATGGATCTCGAAAATGAGGCACTGACGCAGTACCTGAAACGTGCCCTGCTGGCCACGGGAAAGGTTAAAGTAACGGATGACGGAGAGGTCGCGCTGCTCTGCACCGAGGGTACAGCCAGCCCCTCCCAACAGGCACTGCTCACGCTGCAGTTTCATTCGGTCCCGCTCGACGAGGCGACCACCGTGACCGGACCGTATTTCGTCGTTGGTTATGCGCCGCTGACACGTGGGGCAAATATGGAAGGGGTGATATGGAGTGCGGATGGGAGTTTTGAGGCGAAGGGGGCGGACACGCTTGTATCGGCCGGTGATATCCCCCTGGTTGTGAAGAAATCAAACGTGATTACGATGAATCTGGTGTCCGATGGGACCAACCTGTTCCGGCAGGCAGCGTGGCCCGTACTGGTCTCCAACATGGTTGACGCGGCGCATCGCCGCATGCCCGGAGTGAAACGATTCTCCTATCGCACCGGGGAGAATCTTCGGTTCGAGCGTCCCCTTAACTGGAAATCAACCACGGTGGTTGAGGCGCCCGATGGACGCACGGTTGAATTCGAGGAGAGCGAGATTTATTACGGCACGCTGGAACAGAACGGCGTGTACAGGGTCTATGAGGAAAACAACCCGGATGGTGCGGTCAAACTCTCGGTCAACTTGCTGGCCGAACAGGAATCGGACCTTTCGGAGGCCCGCTCACATAGCCCCGCGGAGATACTTGCCGGCGGCAGCCGGGAGAGAGAGGAGGAGAGAGTGCTGGGACCCATCCTGGGATTCCTCGCCACCCTCTGTCTTTTTGGTGGATGGTACTGTCTTGAGCGTCGAACAAAAGCTGTGGAGGGACCGTGACGATGTTTGCCTTCCAAACACCCCTGGCCCTGTTCATTGCGGTGCCCATGCTGTATCTGTGGTGGCGTCTGGCGCGCGGGCCCCGCAACGTATGGGGCGTGCGGATCCTGATAATCCTCCTCTGTGCCGCGCTCTGCGCATCACCCCGCTACTGGAAACCCCAGGGCGGACGCCGCATCGTGTTTCTGGTGGATCGCAGTCTGTCGGTGGGGAACAAAGCCGCCGAGAAAGCGGAAGAAATGCTGGATCTGGCGCGGGCGGAGAAGGAACCCGCCGATGAAATATCGGTGGTCACGTTCGGTCGTGGCGCCCGGTTTGTCGGGGAAAGCGTCGGACAGGAGCTGATTTCCCAATCCCTGCAGGACGCCAGTGATCTGTATGCGGGATTGAATCTTGCCAACGGGTTGTTATCGCGCAGCGGAGGACAGATAGTGACCGTCAGTGACGGGCGGTATACCGGTAAAGACCCGATGGCGCTGGTTCCTGAATTCCACAAAAGCGGCGCGCGGATACTCACATCCCCTCTCCACACCCAGCGCAAACGCGACGTGGCCATCACGGAGGTTCACACGCCCGAGCGCGTTGCCCGCAGCACCCCGTATCAGGTCGCCTTTTCGGTGAGTTCACCGGTCTCCTGTAAGAGCAGCATCCAGATCAAACGTCCCGGCCGGACGATAAAACGGGAGGTAGAAATAGAGGAGGGGCATAACCGTTTTGCCTTCCGTGATGCCATTGGACAACCCGGACTGGTCCGCTACCGGGTGAGTGTGCCGGTGAAAGATGATGGCGAACCGCAGAACAATCATGCGGAAGCGGTGACCCAGGTAATGGGCGCGCCCCGGATGCTGCTGGTGACTCCAACCGGCCGCCCGGGCATGTTGGGTCGAGCGCTGCAGAAAGCGGGGATCAGAGTGCGGATTGTGGGACCTCACACGGATATGTCGTCGGCAGCCCTGAAAGCTTTTGATGCGGTGGTCCTGGAGAACGTTGCATTGAGCTCATTCGGTGGCATGGCGGACGCGGCGCTGCGGAACTATGTGGTGGAGACCGGGGGCGGTCTGCTGGTGACCGGTGGGAAAAACAGTTTTGCGGCGGGTGGGTATTACAAAAGCAAACTGGAGCCGATTCTGCCGGTGTCCATGGAACGGAAAGAGGAATATCGGCGACCGCCCGTGGCGATGGGCATCGTGCTCGATCGTTCTGGGTCGATGAGCGCGCCGGTCGACAGCGGTATGCAGAAGATGGATCTGGCCAACCGGGCCGCGGCGGAAGCCGTGAATCTGCTTGCCCCGCAGGATGAGGTGGCGGCGTTTGCCGTGGACAGCGAGGCGCACGAGGTGATCGGCCTGACCGGGATAGAAGGAAACCGCGGTGAAGTGGAGAGCCGGATATTGTCGGTGGAGTCCCGGGGCGGCGGGATTTACGTGCATAACGGACTGAAAGCGGCGATGGGTGAACTGATGGACAGCGAGGCGAATACCCGTCACATCGTACTTTTCGCCGACGCGGCCGACAGCGAGCAGAAAAAGGGTGTGCGGAAGATGGTCGGGCAATGGCGGAAAGCCGGCGGTACCATTTCGGTGATTGGGCTGGGAACGGCGAAGGATAAGGACGCAACTTTTCTGAAAAAGGTGGCCCGGAAAGGCGGGGGCAAAGTCTTCCTCACCAACGACGCCCGGGCGTTGCCACGCATATTCTGCGAGGACGCCATGCGGATCGCGCGGAAGACGTTTATCGAAAACGCGGCGCCCACGGAGATAGGCCCGGGAGTCCACTTGCTGGGCGAGCTGGGGATCAGGGCGTTTCCGAACATCGGTGGGTACAATCTGTGTTATCGGCGTAAAGAGGCGGAACTGATCGTGCGAACCACCGACGAACACAACGCTCCGGTGTGTGCCGCCTGGCAGCGTGGTCTGGGACGCGTGGCGGCCCTGACCTGCGAGGTCGATGGGAAATACACCGGTCAGCTGGCGGAGTGGGACGGATACAAAACGTTCATGACAGCCGTGGTTCGCTGGATACGGCGATCCCGCGACGACGTTTCGTTGTTCGGGACGATTGTCCGGCAGGGCCGACGCGCAACGATCCAGCTGGAGATGGACGAGGAGTTTGCCCGCAGATGTCGTGGGGCGCACGCCAACATCATTCCGCCGGACGAGAGCGAGGCGAAGGAGATACCGTTGCAGTGGGTGTCCGGACGGAGAATGCGGGGCGAATTCAAGCTCGGCAGCGATGGGGTATATCACGGCGTTGTGACCACCCGATCGGGAAAAAAGGTGAGCCTGCCGCCCGTGGTTCTGCCGTACTCGCCGGAATTTGAACGACCCGCCGAAGATCGGGGCGAGCAGGTGCTGGGTGAGCTGACGGAGGTCACCGACGGAGACGCATTGATGCAGGTGGAGGATCTGTTCACCGGCGATGCGGGGATGACGAAAAGATCCGCCAGCGTGAGTTTGGCCCCGTGGGGGGCTGTGCTGATGCTCATCCTCATACTTTGCGATATTGCAACCCGGCGTGGGTTGTGGGGAGTGCTTCTGCCGGCCGGGTTGCGGAAGCTCTCGTCCCGCCTCTCGGAGCGCGTGACGGCCGTCGTCTCACGACTGAGAGAGAGGGACGTGCGGGAATCGACCGGCCGCGCGGCATCCGAGAGCTCGGAAGCGGGGGAGGAAGGTGATGAGGAGGATGAGGAACCGGAGGAAGAAGAAGATGGGGAAAACGTGTTCGACAAAGCGAAACGTCGCTGGAGGTGAATCTGATGGAGATGCCGGAGCCATTGCATCAGTGGGATGTGGATTACGACAGAGCCCGGGAGATTCAGGAGGAACTGCGGGATCGCATCGAGCTCCAGCCACTGGAGAAGAATCTGGAACTGGTGGCGGGCGCGGATATGTCGCTGAGCAAAGAGCATGAAACCTTCTTTGCCGGCGTCGTGGTGATGCGGTATCCGGACATGAAAATCGTGGAAAAGCAGACCGTCCACCGGAAGGCGGATTTCCCGTACATCCCCGGGCTACTCACCTTCCGCGAAGGACCCGCGGTGCTGGGGGCGCTGGAACAGCTGGCGGTCGATCCCGATCTGATTGTGTTTGACGGCCAGGGCATGGCGCATCCCCGTCGCATGGGACTGGCGACGCACATGGGTATCTGGCTGGATATGCCGACGGTTGGGTGCGCCAAAAGCCGACTGATTGGCGAACACGAGGAGCCCGGGGCGGAACGCGGTTCATGGACGCGCCTGATGGATGAGGGAGAACGCATTGGAACGGTTTTACGAACGCAAACCGACGTGAAACCTTTATTCGTGAGTCCCGGGAATCTGTGCAGCCACGAAGATGCCCGGCGCATTGTTCTGGAATGCGCCACCCGCTACAAAATGCCCGAACCCACCCGGCAGGCGCACCTGGAGGTAGGGCGGGCGAAGAGGAGGTTTTTGGATGAGGTTGACGGGGGGCGGTAATCCTGATCATGTCCCGTAATCTTTTGCCCTGATCAGCCGTTTCCGGCACATCCGGTATAAGGATTGCGTTGAAATGTTATGTTACAGGGCCAGGCCTATCTCTGCTCCATTTCTTCCGGTTCCCATTTTTGCTCG
>CAZXYF010000196.1:0-4272 GCA_964644705.1 uncultured candidatus Brocadiaceae bacterium
AGGCTATTTGGCGAATTGGGGTTCACTGTATTTTCCAACGGATCAGGAGTTCTGGTGTTATAACTTCAGGTTATTAATCACAATCCGCTCAGCTATGAGGTACAACGATGAGTCAGCCCATTGAACTTGAGTTCCCATGTACGAGCAAGCCCGACGACCCGACGGTGCAGAGTCTGTTGGGGATCTACGGTCAGCGTCAGGAAGGCGTGCACATGCAGCGCATCAAAGTGCACCGGGGGGAACTGAGCCCGGACCAACTCGCTGCGCTGGCGGATCTTGCGGGTGAATACACACCGGACTACCCATTGCACGTTACGACGCGTCAGGACATCCAGCTTCACGGCGTGCATCCGGACGATCTACCGGCGGTGCACCGGGCCATTGACGATGCCGGGTTGACCTCGCTGGGCGCCTGCGGCGATTCGCTCCGAAATGTTACCACCTGTCCGGACAATGGTCTCCGTGAGGGAACGCCCGATGTGAGCGGGGTGGCCGATGCCATTCGGGCGGCCGGGGAATCGCTGCCGTTTATCCGGAACATGCCGCGGAAATTCAAGATGAGTGTCTCCTGCTGCGAGGATCTCTGCGCCCGTCCCTGGATCAATGACCTGGGATTGGTTGCCCGCACCGACGGCACCTTCCGGGTGATCGGTGCCGGTTCGTTGGGGCGCAGCCCGGCCACGGGGATCGAGCTGCGGGAATCGCTGGAGCTGGACAAAGTGGTTCCGTTTGCGGTTGCCTGTCTGCGTTTCTTCAACGCCGAGGGTAACCGCGAAAAACGCTACAGTGCCCGGTGGCGTCACGTGCGTGAACGCATGGGCGATGAGGAATTTGTGAACTACCTGGACGAGATGGTGGCCGAGGAATTGCACACGGGTGACTGGCCCGTGCCGGAAATGCCCACTGTTTCGGACGGCATGGAAGAACGTGCTCATCTGCGTCTGCCCCTGGGCGATCTCGAGGTGGGTGTGGCGGCGGACCTGGCGCGTCGTATTGGAGAGGCTGGCGGAACGATCCGGCTCGGCCTGGAGCACGACCTGTTTGTCTATGCCCCGGAACCGGTCGAATTGACCCCGGACCTGAAGGCCTTGACCGACGGCCCGGTAGTTGTGGCGTGTCCGGGCAACGTCTGGTGTTCGCGCGGAATCTCCAACAGCCGGGCCGTGGAGTCGCAGCTGCGGGACCGCTGGCCTGACGGGGCCGAAAAGCTGACTCTTGGATTCAGCGGTTGCCCCAACAACTGTGCCCACGCCGCGGTTGCCGATATTGGTCTGACCGGGAAGATTGTGAAGCAGGGCGGTGAGCGGGTGGAGTCATTTCGACTTCTTGCCGGCGGTGGGCTCGGGAAATCGCCCGCGCTTGGTGTGGAACTGCATCCGTCGGTTCCCCAGAGCAAGACGGCGGCGATCGTCGCCTGGCTGGTGAAGGAATATACCGGATCCTCCTGTAATTCAATGAATGAGTTCGTAAAACAGAATTCTGCTGCTGGTGTGCAGAACGGGGTGGAGCAGTTCATCAGAAAATAGAAGCGGAAAATAGATGTTGTGATTTGACGAGGCCCAACAAAGATGGCAAGTTAGACAGACCTAACTTGATGGTCGTTTTGATGTCACAGCGGCGGACCATGTGAGGATGCGTGTCAAGGTTGTCTGCGCGGGAAGGGCCAGATCTCAAATTGCTCCTTCCCCGTGGGCCTGCGGTGCTTTGGAAAAAGCGGATTTTATACGGGATGGTGAACGGAAGGAAAAAATTTTTAATGAAGAGTTAGGGACCCCTACGGAGATGAGGCGGGCCAACATTTAGGTGCCGTGTAGAATAATAGGGTCGTTTGCTGAGGAAGATACCATGGGGTGAACGATAGCCGGGCCCGATGTTCAGCGGACACCCGGGGCATCCCTTTCGCCGTGAAAAAATATTAGCACGAAAGCTGGTGCCATCCACAATCCTGGTAGTTGGAACAGCCGGAGCCCTGGTATGGGTATTGACAGAACAACTGGAGAGGAGGTGAATGCAGAACAAAACGGCGGTATATGTGGATAAATGATCATTGATGTACACAAAATCCGCCCGGTCATGACCTGGCCGGGCCAACCGGGCGGAGATTTGCGCAGCCCTTTTTAGGACCGAGCGTACAATATCTCGGCCGGGGCTACACATCTTTGATTTTAGCAAGTTAGCAATGTGGAGTAAATAAGCTGGATTATCTGGAATTCAATCCGAGCACAATATTTTAGAGGAGAATACAAACGATGCAGGTTAGCACACGACGAAAAATGAGAAATGCTGCTTTTGACTGGAGCAAGTTGTTCATGTTTTTATGTCTCGTTTTCGCGCTGGTGGGGTTCGCACCACAGGCATGGGCGGCCGAAAATGATACGGACGAAAAAATAGAATCCCTTAGCGAAAAGGTGCGTAGGCTCAGCCAGGAACTGGAGCAACTGAAAGAGAAACAAAAACAGGCGTCTGAAAGGGAAGAAAAGCGCCGACAACGTCACCAACAGGAGCTGGCGGGGCTGAAAAACAGCGTATCAGAGATGGAATCCTCCTCACTTTTTGATCCGGATGCATGGGTCAACCGGTTTACCATCGGTGGATACGGTGAGCTGCACATGAATTTCGGAGGCGACGGTGATGCTGACCAGTTCGATATTCATCGGGTGGTCGCATACGTCGGTTATAAATTCAATGAGTGGATCTCTCTGGCTACCGAGACTGAAATGGAGCATGCGTTTGTTAAAGATGGAGATGGAAAAGTCCTGTTTGAGCAGGCGTATGTTGATTTCAATTTCACGCCGGCATTTAACGTGCGCTTCGGACGCGTGCTGACACCGGTAGGCATCATTAACAAATGGCACGAACCCACGACCTTCAACGGCGTGGAAAGGCCTGCATTTTCCAAATACGTGCTGCCCACCACCTGGTCTTCGGATGGGCTCGGCGTGTATGGCTCATTCTCCCCCGAAGTAAGTTATGAAGCGTATGTTGTGGGAGGACTGGATGGTTCCCAATTTGATGCGATTGAGGGCATACGGGACGGACGAATCAGCGAGCGTCCAAGCCTCAACGACGTTGCAGTCACCGGTCGTGTGGATTATCGACCATTTGCAACACGGTCCGTCGACGTGGGGGAGATGCGGCCGGGAGGGGAGGGACGAGTGCTGTCGCGCAAAGGAGAAGAACGAGAAATACCCACCTATCCGCAGGATGAGATCGGAAAATTGTGGGAATAGATTGGCCCGGAAGGGAATGGGGTGAGCGCTGCATCACCGAACGTGTGAGTGATCCACACCGACCAGAACCGCTGGGATTGCATCGGTGCATGCGGCAACCCCGACGTCCATACGCCAACCTGGATGCTCTTGCCGGTGGTGGTGTCAACTACCGCACCAGTTTATGCAGAATTGCTTAGAAAGCCTGACTTCAGAGGGCAGCGACGTATTAACGGCAGGGCGGAGGACGATTGTGTCGGGGCAAAATGGGGTAGTTGCGGGGGGAAACGAAAAAGGCGGGAACGCTACGGCAAGGAGTCCCTTTGTTTGCACTGTCTTTGGCCAGATGATACAAAAACCGTAACGTATGTAAGGGTGAACTTTTTCTTTCAATCAAATTCTGAGGAGATATTGTATGTCGGAACAGGATTTAAAGGACTTTTTCGAGGAGAACAAGGACGACGATAGCCTGAATGAAAAGTGGTCTGAGGCTGGTTCAACCGAAAAGCAGGCCGAAATTGCCCGAGAGGCGGGTTATGATGTCGAAGCTGGGGATATTGAATCATTCCGAGAGGGAGTGAAGGACAAGGCTGTCGGCTCTGCAGAAGGAGACGAGCTTTCCGAGGAACAGCTTGAGAATGTCGCCGGCGGGATCACTTCTGAATTATTTAAGCTGACAATGACTATGGCATCCAACAAAGTCAGTGAAGACGGATCGTTTGCTGATGAATTGGCCTGGGATACCGGTAAAGGCATTGCTTATGCAGTGGAACTGAATACTGATGGCACGCAACGTGCTGTTAATGAATTCCGGAGTAACTACGTGCGCAGGCACGGCGATGACCCGAGTCGGTCCACGGTGGCTCAATGGCTGGTCAATGACTACAACAACCCATTAAAGTGAGTGTCCTTGAAAATTGAACCAACGTGCGAGCTAAATGGGAACGCCGATCATGCGGCTAACATGCCGGGTTCTCTTTGCGCCAAAGAGCCCGTGTCCCGGGCTCTTGGCGCGTTTTAGGTGACTTGTGATCTTCTGATTCCGCATGACAGGATCAATTCA
>CAZXYF010000196.1:4372-5841 GCA_964644705.1 uncultured candidatus Brocadiaceae bacterium
GCCGACCACGGCATCAACGTCTTCGCCTACGACTGGTATTGGTATGACCGCGCTCCGTTCTTGGAGGCATGTCTGAACGAGGGTTTTCTCAAGGCGCGCAACAACCACCGCATGAAATTCTTCCTGATGTGGGCCAACCACGACGTGACGCACCTGTGGGACCGGCGGCAGCAGGAGCCCGGTGGTGGCATCTGGAACGCCGCGTGGGACCGAAAGGAGTTCGAGATCATCGGTCGACGCTGGATTGATCGCTACTTCACGCATCCGCGCTACTACTGCATTGAAGGCAAACCGCTGCTGTCCATTTTCCAACCACAAACAATGGTCGATGGTCTGGGCGGAGTTGATGCCACCTGTGATGCGCTGCAATGGCTCGACGATCAGTGTCGAGCCGCTGGCCTTCGGGGAGTGCACCTGCAGACGATTTTCACCGGTGGTCGTCTGGGGGACGCCATGGGTCTTAAAGGCGATGCAGGAGCCAGCGAAACTCCCGGAGAAGAGCCCGAAGAGGATCTCCATTCAGCGCTCCCGTTTGCAAGCATGACGAACTATCAGTGGGTGAGCATTGCGGCGCCCGAGGGCACCTATGCCGATTGGTCCGAGCGTGCCCGCGCCGGTGAACGGAGGGCTGCGGAACGATACGACATTCCCTTCTTTCCTTCGGTCAGCGTGGGATGGGACAACAACGCGCGGTTCCCCGAGCTAAAAGAAGGCTACGTGACCGAACGCAACCCGGAGGTGTTCAAAAAGAATCTGCAGGCCGCGCGGGCGGAGGTCGACCAGCGCGGGCTTGAGCCCCAACTCATCCTCATCAACTCGTGGAACGAGTGGACCGAAGACAGCTATCTGCTTCCGGACCGGGAGTTCGGCTATGGTTATCTGGAAGCGGTCCGCGACGTGTTCATGGCCGATGATATGCCGCCGGAAGTGATCGAACGCCATACCGGGGATGCCGGATCGGACGCATGAGGCGATGGAGATGGAATGTGAGAATGCGAAAGTTATGTGATCTCTATTTACACTGGGGGCTATGGATACGTTCGTGAAGCACGACTGCCGCCATGCGGGCCCGGGCGGGGCCTACGCGGGCAGAATAAAGTCCGTTCCTGTTTTGATTTGAATCACCAGGACGAGTGCGATAGCGCCTCCTAAAACGCATGTTATCCAAAAACAAGGCCTGGAAGAGTGCCGTTAGCCCCGACGGGGCGTCTCAGTCCATAGCCCGGGGGCCCGAGCCCTGCGAGGAAGCCCGGGGAACGTTCTTTATTCAACAACTTCTGAGAGATCAGAAAACTTTTTCACCCCTTCGACTTTTTACGTACGTTCCAGAATTCAATGTTCACACTGTTTTAATGTAAGTATTCGGTGAACCACGTGCGTTTTGTGATGCCCTACTTGCCGGGCTTGTCCCGGCAGGGGCGTACCTGTGCACTACAGCAGGCGTACCACGCCAGGCGATAGGGCCTTCT
>CAZXYF010000197.1:0-5820 GCA_964644705.1 uncultured candidatus Brocadiaceae bacterium
TTTACGTGCGGACCGGCAGCGTTTATGAGGGGAAATACGGTGGAAGCGGGATATCCCACTACTTCGAACATCTCATCAGCGGCGGAACAACCAGCAACCACAGCGAAGACGAAATCACGAAAATGATCGAACGCATGGGCAACGCGAACAATGCTTACACCACCCGGGGACACACGGCGTATTACATTACCACGACTCCCGCCCACATGGAGGAGGCCGTGAATCTGTTCGCCGACTGGATGCAGAACTGCACGTTTCCAGAAGCCGAATTCAAACGCGAACGCGGAGTCATACTGGAGGAGATACGCAAGGGACGCGAGGAGCCCGGGCGAATCCTGCAAAAGGCTCTTTATGAAACGATGTTCCGGGACCATCCCGCCCGCTATCCGGTCATCGGATACGAAGAGCTGTTCAAACAGATCAAGCGGCAGGACATCCTCAATTATTATGATCAGCGATACGCCCCCAACAACATGGTGGTGAGTCTGGCCGGTGACTTCGAGGCTAAATCCGCGTTGAAGCTGATAAAGGAGGCCTTTTCCGGATTCCAGCGACGCACCGTGAACCTGCCGACTCTTCCCGAAGAACCCCGTCAGATGGGCAAACGACGCCGGCACATCACCCGGGAGAATCTGGGGAAAACTCACTTCCACCTGGCTTTCCACACCGTCCCGCTGGACAACCCGGATCTGTATCCGCTCGACGTAATGAGCTACATCCTTTCACACGGGCGAAGTTCCCGGCTCGTGAAGCGCCTCCAGGAGGAGCTGCGCCTGGTGTCCAGCATCTCCAGTTATTCCTACACTCCGAGTTACGGAGCCGGAATGCTGGGTATCCGCGGCACCTGTCAGCCAGGCAAACTGAACGAAGCGATCGAAGAGATCCTTAATGTGGTCTATGACCTCCGCGAGAAACCGGTTTCTGATTCTGAACTGGCCAAGGCCCGTCGCCAGAAGGTCGCTAACAACGCTTTCTCCCGGCAGACGGCCGAAGGGGTCGCCTCCGAGCTGGGGCTGAACGTGCTCACAACGGGAAATGCCGCTTTCACTGATACGTATTTGGAAGGCATCAAATCAGTAAAAGCCGCGCAAATCAAACAGGTCGCGCGGCGTTATCTGAAAAACACCAACCTCACGGTGGTGACCCTGGGCCCCAAAAATCGGGATACCTCACAGAAAAAAACCACCGACCAGAAGGTGGCGCCCGGCAATATCCAGAAAACCGTCCTGGATAACGGACTGCGTGTTCTCATCAAACGCACCCCGGCGAACCCCCTCGTCCACATACAATGGCTCTCGCTGGGCGGCGCCCGCCTCGACCCGAAGGGCAAGGAGGGGCTGAGTCGGATCACCGCACGCCTGCTCACCCGGGGAACCGAAGATCTCAGTGGCGCCCAAATCGCCAGCGAATTTGATGCGATGGGCGGACGCCTCTCGCCGATCAGCGGCAACAACTCCATGGGCATCAAAGCAAACGTCATGGCCGAAAATTTCGGCGAAGCGTTCAAACTTCTCAGCGAAATGGTTCGCCGCCCGACCTTTCCGAAAAAACAGATTAAAACGGTGAAAAAGCGAACCCTCCTCGCCATCAAAGGACGTCGCGACAACTGGCAATCCGAGCTGTCCTATCTGTTCAAAAAACGCTTCTTCCAGAAAAGTCCCTATCGCTTCGGCCCTCTCGGGACCAAACAGAGCGTCAAAAGCATCACCCGAACCGATATCCGCGATTTCTACAAACACCACGTGCTGCCTCCCCAATCGGTGCTGACCGTGTTCGGCAACGTCGAAACGTCGAAAGCTCTTCAGGCCGTCAAAAAGCGATTTGGGGACATGAAACCGGGCAAACCCGCCGAACCCGAGATCAAAACTGAGGCAGAACGGGAGAAAGCCCAAACGGTGGAAGTTGAAGTAAACCGCCAGATCTCCGCCCTCATGGTGGGTTACCCCGGAATGAAACTCACCAACACAGAGGACCGGTTCGCTATGGAGGTGCTCGACGCGATTCTCTCGGGCATCGGTTATCCCGGAGGCTGGCTGCAAAAAGAACTCCGCGGAGGCGAGCGTGACCTGGTGTATGTCGTCCATGCCTTCAACTTCATGGGCCTGGAACCGGGTTATTTCGGCGTCATGGCCGCAACCTCCCCATCGAAAACCGACCGCGTGCTAAAAATCATTCGGAAAAATGTGGATCTGCTCAAAAATGGACTGGTCAGTTCCGAGGAACTGGCCAGCGCCAAAAACATGTGCGTGACTATGAACAAGCTTCAGAACCAGACGAACGCCAGCATGGCGATGAAACGAGGATTGAGTGAGCTGTACGGACTGGGGTACAAGTTCCCGGAGACGTATGAAAAACGCATCAACGAGGTCACCGTCGAGGATGTTCAACGTGTGGCCCGCAAATACCTCAAGAATCCCCTCATACTCCGTCTGAACGGCCGTCGGCCGGGGAGTTCAGGCCAGGGTAACTAAAGGAACTGCCAACCCCGCGCCGCATCAAAATTCATACGGGGTTTCCCCCCTTGCCAGAATCATGAAATCAGGTAGCATGATTATTAGTTGACCGTAGGAAACTCTGGCATCTGTAGCGCATCAAACTGAAAACGCGCTGCGCTACCGACGGGCCAAATTGGAACACACGTTTTGCGCCCGTTTCAATACGCACCGGGCGTGAACCAGGCCGCCGAACCGGATGTTAAAACTATGTTGATCAGATTTCTGCATCACAGCGGGTCAGTGCGCTCATGGAGCGCCCCGCGCAAGTTGACTTTCCAAGAAAGGTAAACTCATGTCCCAACAGAACGTCACTATGGAAGGCGAAACTGTCACATTGATCGGCAATTCAGTCAACGTGGGGGATCCCGCGCCCGATTTCACAGCCGTGGACAATGATCTGGAAACAGTGGAATTTTCCGCGACCGACAGGGCGCCCTGCGTGATATCTTCCGTGGTCTCCCTCGACACTCCCGTTTGCGATCAGCAGGCGCGGCGGTTCAACGAGGAGGCTGCGCAACTGTCTGAGGCGCTTGGCATATACGTCCTGAGCATGGACCTCCCCTTCGCACAGGAACGATGGTGCGGGGCCGCAGGCATTGAGCAGGTCACCACCCTCTCGGATTATCGAGATAGCTCGTTCGGACATTCTTATGGGCTCCTGATTGATGAAGTGCAGCTCCTGGCCCGCGCCGTGTTCGTACTGGATTCCGACGGCATCGTCCGCTACAGGGAGGTGGTCGAAGAAGTTACCGATCACCCCGACTACGATGCGCTGTTTGATGCCGTGCAGACAATCACTGCCGACTGAATCACATGCACCATTTGTGATTTGTGATCTATCTGGAAACTGAACTGATTTTTCTCCATTAATCAGATTTGCAGGAGGAGTATATGGACTATCGACCTCTGGGACGTTCTGGGATGAAGGTCAGTCCGCTGTGTCTGGGTTGCATGAATTTTGGCGACCCCACCGATGAAAAAGAGTCCATCCGCATCATTCAGATGGCCATAGACCACGGCATCAATTTTATCGACACCGCCAACGTCTACAACAACGGCGTATCGGAAACCATCGTGGGCAAGGCCATCAAAGACTGCCGGGACGAAGTGGTTCTGGCCACGAAGGTCCACGGACGGATGGGCGATGGCCCCAATGATCAGGGCAACCATCGCTACCACATCATGCAACAGGTGGAGGAAAGCCTCCAGCGGCTGGAGACCGATCACATCGACCTGTACCAACTGCACCGACCCGATCCCACCACCCCGATGGAGGAACAGCTGCGTGCGCTGGATGACCTCATTCGGCAGGGCAAGGTCCGGCACGTCGGCACCTCCACGTTCCCGGCGTGGCAACTGTGTGAGTCTTTGTGGATCAGCGACAATCGTAACATCAGCCGTTTCGTGTGCGAGCAACCCCCGTATAGCATCTTCTGCCGACACATCGAACGCAATGTGCTCCCGTTCTGCGATCGATACGATTTCGGGGTGATCCCCTGGAGCCCGCTTGCCGGTGGGTGGCTCGCCGGGAAATACCGCAAAGGCGAACAGCCCCCCGAGGGAAGCCGGGCAGCTCGCCAGAACTGGGACATGAGTGAGCCCATCAACCAGCGACGGTTGGACGCGGTGGAGAAACTGATCCCGCTTGCTCGCGATTATGATGCTTCACTCAGCCAGCTGGCCCTTGCCTGGACGCTCGAGAATCCGGCGGTGACCGCTCCAATAATCGGCCCCCGGACGGTTGATCACCTCACCGACAATCTCGGGGCGCTTGATGTTGATCTCGACGAGAAAGCGATGGAGCGTGTTGATGAAATCGTTCCCCCGAACAGCGATCTGATGGGTCTCACGTAACTTACGCTAACATTAGACGGTTTTCATAATCCCTGCATGCTCCATCCTTGTATCTCCCACAGAACACCCTCTAAAGAACGGATGCCCAGTGTCCGTTACAGTTCGTTAATGACAATCTGCATAACCACAAACAATAAGGAGTAAACCATGAAAGCACTGATACTTCTCGCTGACGGATTTGAAGACTCGGAGTTCCTTTATCCTCTGTACCGACTGCAGGAAGAAGGAATCGACGTCGATGTCGCCGGCCCGGAGAAGGGAACCTATACCGGCAAGCACGGTTACACGGGCGAGGCCACGCTGACTTTCAGTGAAGCATCGGCCGAAGATTACGACGCCCTTATCCTGCCGGGTGGAAAAGCCCCCGAAACAGTACGGCTCGACGATGATGCTCTGGACATCACCCGAACAATGTTTAAGGCGAAAAAGATCGTGGCCGCGATATGCCACGGAGCCCAAACACTGATTTCCGCGGGTGTTCTCGATGGCCGAAAAGCCACCTGCTGGCAGGGCATTCAGGACGACCTGAAGGTTGCGGGTGCCGCCTACAGCGACGAGGAAGTCGTCGTTGATGGTCACCTCATTACCAGTCGGTGCCCCGAGGACCTGCCCGCTTTCTCCCGGGCTCTTATGAGAGCCCTCGGGTAAGGCAGCTGAGGCTCCAGGCGGCAATTCAACGCCACCGACGCCTTTTTAAACACCACAACCCCGATCTCCATCTGGAGGTCGGGGTTGCATTATATAAACTGGAAGGGCGTTACACTTCTTTCAGACTTCCTTCAATCTCCTCCAGAAGGTCTTCCGGACTGATCGGCTTCTCACAGAATTTGTCCACCGGCAGCCAGATGTCGTCCTCTTTGAAACCAAAGGGATATTTCTGGTTGACAGCTGTCAGCATGACGATGGGCGTTTCCTCCGTTGCTTCCTCACTGCGGAGCCAGCGAGCAACATCAAACCCTGCTTTATCGGTCTCCATCATGACGTCAAGAATGATAAGGTCCGGTTCTTCATCCAGAGCCGTTTGTTTGCCCTCTTCTCCGCTCCCGGCGGTCACCACCTCGTAACCACTCCCCTCAAGCACAGTTTGAACAACGTCAACAAATTCGGGTTCGTCATCGACAACCAATATCTTTGCGTCGCCCACGATAAATCCTCCTGAGGTAAAAAAAGATCCATGGATAGGCTGATCTCAAGGTCCCGTATAGTATCAGAGGACGGGAAGCTCGTCAAAGAAAAGATTCTCCCAACCCATTCGTCTACGCCCCTGTGACTGTTTTTTGTGTGTTTTGTGGTGGCACGCCCCGGGCATTTTACCTATAATAAAATCCTGACCTGAAAGGCGGGGCGTAGCGTAGCCTGGCTCAACGCGCGTGCTTTGGGAGCACGAGATCCCCGGTTCGAATCCGGGCGCCCCGACCAGCCTTCGCCAAGGCTTCGGCTGGCAGGCCAATGTCCTGCTCGTCGAAGCCTT
>CAZXYF010000198.1:0-5798 GCA_964644705.1 uncultured candidatus Brocadiaceae bacterium
GTTTGCTTACCCCAAAAAACCTTAGCGTACTTACGCAGCACCGCTTAGCCCGGATTTTACGGGTAATTTGAACCGAATATTATAAATTGCACGGTTCAGGTCAAATGAACACCTGTAAAGCACTTTTTCACGAAAATCCGGGCTAAAAAACGGCGCATACAATCTCACAACTTAAAATCAGTGATCAGCAACGAGTTGACCCTCACGCAGCGCACCTGTCCGGTTCGATTGAATATCGCCTGACTGTGCTCGGAACCGAGTACCATCCCGTTGCATGTCACGCTGTCGCCGTCGGCCAGCTCGACGCGGATCGTCGGCTCCTCGGCCAGCTGGTAGATGATCGGCACCTGGCAGTAGGTGAATGCCAGACTGTTGGGCGGCAACTCCAGCGATTGCCGCTTCTGATCCACGTCGCGGTATTCCATGGTCTCGTCGGCAGCGTCCAGAAATTCCTCTGTGCGCAGCAACGCGGGATCAAAATGCACCTGCCCGTCTTCTACCCTGACCCCGAGTTCGCCCCAGCGTGCCAGGATCTCTTCTTTTACCTGACCGGTCATGCCCGGCTGGCTGGCTCCGCCCGACCGGGGCGTGTGCGAGTACGCATCTATCGGAAATGCACCCCAGACGCGTGGAGATTTATTGAAACCAAGACCGCCCCGGATATTGTAATACCGTTCCTTGAGCTCGATCAGTTCCTCCAGCTTCGCCCCCTGCCGCCGGGCACGGAAGAAGGCATTATTGGCCGCCAGCAGAAGTTTGCCCACCAGGTGCCAGTAGATGCATCCCACGCCCTCATACGCGAACATGCCGCCGGAACGACCCGTGAAGCGGGCGTGCCCGAACACCTCCTCATACAGGTCGAGTATCCCGTCATATTCATCCGACACGATCCCGGCGTACGCCTCCTCATCTCCGAACTCGTCCAGGCGCTCCCGGAGAACGTCCGCATTGTGCATGTCGGGGTTGAATCGCAGCTTCCCCTCCGCGTCGCGTTGCACCAGACGGTCATCGTTACGGTCCAACATCTTCTTCACCAGAACCAATTTCTGCTCGGCGCCCGCGGGAATAACGTTTTTCTCCAGGAAATCGGGGACGTGTCGTTCCGGGTATAGCCTGTAACTGTTCTGATCGAGCCGGTATAGTTCGCTGTTGCGCAAACTGTCCAGCAACTCCACCGTCTCCTCGGGATCCAGCAGCTCGCTGTCCAGGGCCGACACCTGCCCTTCCAGCATCTCATAGAGGTGTTCCACGTGAATCTCCCGGCCGTCTTCCGAAAAACGGACCAGGTTATACGCGTGGAACAGGCCGTCCGCGCGACGGTTGGCGCGTATGCTGGCGGTGATGAGCGCGCTGGCTTCGCGGAAAAAGTCGGTCAATTCGCCAATCGCCACCGGCTCTTTGCCGCTGAAACCGCTGTCATACACCGTCTGGCGGTAGTCCGAGAAGGCCTGCCCCACCGCGTCGAGATACGTTTTTCGCTGCTGCGGGGATACGCTTTCCCCCTCCGTTGCCGGACACTCCGCAACGCTTTTGGCAACGCGATTGAACCACTGGACCACCTCCCGCGACAGGTCAACCTCTTCCTGCTGGGCATCTTCGAACAGATCGGCGAGGAATTCGAGATGTGGTCTGAGGTGGCACAGCGTGACCACCGACAGGCCGTTGCCCGCCAGAGCGTTGTTGGCGTCGTTCCATTCCGGCCGCCCGGTGTTCAGCCACAACCCGCCCCCGGGCACAATGTTGGAGAGTTTGCACAGAACGGGTATGAGAAGCTTCTCGGCCAGGTTCACGCGGTAAGGACGGCCCTCCTGGTGAAACAGTTTGCCATCGCCGCCAATGCGCTCCGCGCGTTCGAGATTGGCGTCCTCCGCCTCCTGATCAAACACAACGGAGTTGAAAGGGTCGCGACACAGTTCATCGTATGATTTGATCCGGTACGGGACGTGTCCGAAACAGAACATTTCCCTGTCCAGCCAAGACGCCAGACGATCGGGATGATGTTTCCGGGAATGACGCAGAAGTTTGAGCAGGTAGATGATCTGGTGATCGCCCCAGTAACCGATTGAACTCCACGGATCGTCCGGATCCAGCACTTCCCAGTCGATCCCATCGCGGGTGATGCGGTACGGGTTGAATCCGTCGATGGTTGAGGCGTTCACGAAGACCGCGATGAAACGTTCGAGCAGCTCGGGGAAGGACCGGCCCAGCGCCTCCCAGTTCTGGAAAATATCGCGCCAGTTGCCCTGGAACGCGAAGTTCCACGATCCGTCCTCGTTGCGCGTGCGGATGGCGAACTGATTCCACGGTCGGCTGGGATCGCCGTGTCGCCTGGAGAATGCCAGCGGCAGGTACTCCGTCGCCAGACGCTGCAGATCGGCGTCGTCGGTCTCCTCCGCCCACTCATCCAGCGCGTGCAGATCCAGTTCCTCAGGCAACTCCTCCAGACCGGATTCATGACGTTCATAGACTTCCGCGTTGCGGTCCTGCAGAAAACGGGCGAAATCGGTCCGCGGGAAACGGTAGTTGTTGACCGGCACGCCCCCGCGGGCGCAGTTGAACAGGACGTTGGTGGTGTGGTGCCGGGTGAAAACATTGTCGCCGGTGCTCTGAGACGCATCGGCGCTCTGCAGCAGTTGTTTCAGCTCATCCTCGCCCCGCTCGACATCCGCGTGGACCCGTTCCATGATGCCCCCTTCCGACAGGTCCCGCTGCAATGCCGTCACATCGGCCTGGGACCGGTGGGCATCGGCCACGGTGTACCACGTGTGCTCGCCATCCGCCGGCAAATCAAGCCGACTTACACCCAGGTAGGCCCCCTTTTGACCGCACACCTGGCTCTCTGGCTCCGCCCCACCGTTCTCAAGAAAAGTTGGGAGTTGTTGCCGGCTGAGCAGAATCGTCGGGTCGGGCAGACCGTGTTGCCAGACCACGTTGGCGCGCAGCACCTCACTGGCCTGTGGACGATCCGTGACGCCGGACGCCAGCGAGAAAATACCGAGGGACGGATCCAGAATTTCGTTTTTTCGATAGGCATCCGCCAGCACGCTCCGGGTCTGCTGGATGCTCCGGGGAATCTCCGCGGAGAGCAGGTCAATCAACCCATCCGCAACCTGGAGTGTGAGAGGCTGTCCGGAGATATTCCGGATCGTGGCGCGTCGCACCCAGCCGTATTGCCGCGCCGGCTGCCATTCGTAACGGAACGCCAGATCCAGCGTCGAGTTGACCTCTTCAAAAAGGAGTCGCGTGCCCAGCAGGTGTTTGGCGACATGTCGCTCGACGGTGTAATCCTGCGAGTAATGCGGCGCGAAAGGACGCCACACCTCCGCCCCGTCCTCGCCGGTGACGCGGACGGCGGTGTATGGTCCCCTCCGGCCAGCGGCCGCATGAATGCGGTCCACGGAATCGTAGGGGAAAAGGCTGTTGTCCGGCCGCGTGCGTCCGGCGGCCAGCGCGCCGGTGCTGGACGCATACAACCACAGGTTCGAACTGCTCATCACGGTGGTGAAAAAGGGATCCATGCGCGCGTGGTTGCGAATTCGGTAATACTCAGTTCCATTGATGGAAACAATCTCGCCGCGAACATCGGCGTTGCGTTGGCGGGGCATAAAGGAGTTCTCCGGGGTTGAGACAAATCAGGGACAGAGGAAGGATAGGGAATTACTGGCGGTGGTCATTCGGTTCTTATAACATCCCGGTGCGAACCATGCAATTGAGGTGTCTGGCGTCGGGTGGCTGCCGCCCTGATTTGCCCTTCAGTGGGGGGTACGGAAACGGCAGATTAGGGCAATAGATTATGGGTCGAAATCAGGGTTTGGGTCCCATATCCCTAATCATTTGCCCTAATCCTGCACCCCAATCCCCCGTTTATTTGAAGTTCCCGGAAACAACCGCAGTCACTCTTCCCCCTGCCGCATCCGCTCGCCCAGCAAAACTGCGTCTTTGAGTCCCTGTGGTCCGCGCGCTTCCTCCCAGCGGGTACTGAAGTCTGGAGTTGCCATTATCTGAGCAATAGCGGCCAGAGAGAACAGGTGGAAGTTGCGCTCATCCAGCGTTCCAACGAGGATGAAAACAGCTTTCACCTCCGGAGCATTCTCGTCAAAACACACACCATCGCGGCACCGGGCAAGCAGAATCTCAAATTCGTTCTCGCCCTCCACGATGACATGCGGAACGGCCAGCCACCGGTTGACCGCCGTGCTGCTCTGTGCCTCCCGATCTTTGAGCGCCGTGATCAAATCCGTTTTGCTGACATCCAGCCGTCTGGCAAGCTTCCCGCCCGCCTTTTCAAACAGCTCTTCCGCCGAGATGCTCCCTTCGATATCCAGCACAGGACACTGCTCCACCAGGTGATCGAAACGGTCACGAACGATCTCATCCCGTTCATGGATGATATCTTTCAGTTCCGCTTCCAGTGTTCCCGTCACCAGTTCCCGCGCCGTAATGCGTTCGATGAGGTGAAGCAATGCCGACTCCTGCCGGACCCGCTTTCTTCCGTAAAACCAATAACTCAGAAAACCAACCAGAATCAAGACCGCGCTGATCAGGTAGGCGTCGATGCCGATCTCCGACAGCACGAATCCCAGACCGAGAATCCCCCCGATCTGCAGCCATGGATACAGGGGCGCCCGGAAAGCGGGTCGGTAGTTCTGCAACCCGCTTTCCCGCAGAACGATTATGGACAGACAGGCCAGGATATTGGTCAGGATCAGAACGGTCGAGGCAGCCTCCACGAGGATGCTCAGTTTGAGGAAGAGGCTGAGAAATATCACTCCACCCGTAACAGCGATGGCGATGTGCGGCGTGCGGAACCGCTCATTGACCCGGGAAAGCCGGTCCGGGAGGAGCTTATCCCGGCTGAGAGCGAGCAGGTAGCGCGAAGCCGACATGATTCCGGCATTTGCCGTCGAGATGAATGCCAGAATCGCGCCAATGCTCATCGCCACATATCCCGCCCGTCCCATCAGCGCCCGTCCCCCCTCCGACAGCGGAATCAGTGATCCATCCAGCGTGCCGCTCTCCACAACGCCGCTGGTCACCACCACCGCGAGGGTGTAAAAAAGCGTAACGACTCCCAGCGACAGCATCAGACCCAGTGGGATGTTGCGTCCCGGCCTGCGCACCTCCTCGGCAATGCTGGCCACGTTGAGCAGTCCACCATAGGAAACAAACACGAATCCGGTGGTGGTGAAAATAGCGGCCCAACCGTGAGGCGCAAAGGGGATCAGCAGTTCCGATTGCACCCGTGGAATGCCGCTCACTATGTAGAAACCGAGAAGTGCCAGAAGAGCCACCACAAGAATCACCTGCGCCCGGGCCGCCTCCCTGACACCCACCAGGTTCAAGCCCACGAAAAGAACACAGAGAATGCCGCCGGCAAGCACCCCGTGTATTTCCACGATCAGGCCCGCGAAGGCGGCCATGCCGACGATGGCAAAGGCGCTTTTGAGCGACAATGAGAACCAGCTCAACATGCCGGCCACCGTGCCCACGCCAGCCCCAAAACCGCGCATGATGAAAAAGTAGTCCCCACCGGCTTTTGGCATGGCGGTGGTCAGTTCCGCGATGCTCAGGGCTCCAGCTCCGGCCAGCAATCCGGCCAGGAGATAGGACCATATGACGCCCGGCCCCGCCATTTTGTGGGCCATCCCCGGCAGAACAAAGAGTCCGGAACTGATCATCGCCCCCGACGCCAGACAGAAAACGTGTCGCAGCCCAAGCCCTTTGTTGAGTTTGTCCTGTGGATTTTCCAAGATGGCAATCCCGTAAAAACAGCAGAAAAAGGCGGCACCAGTGGAACC
>CAZXYF010000199.1:0-5776 GCA_964644705.1 uncultured candidatus Brocadiaceae bacterium
CGGTGGACGATGTACCCGGCAGGTCGCGCTCAGCGATCACGACCTACTCGCGCGCCGCATCCGGTAGGTGTCGAGCGCTGCGCGACACCTTGTCCATGCGATTCGGTGAGCGCAGGATTTTCTTCTCGTTTCTACCTCCGTGCTGCAGCAGCCAACCGCCCAGTGCAACATGGTGAAATTACGCGCGAGGTGATCCTGACTGTCCGGGAAGCGTTTGGGATTTTGACGGGGGAGAAACCGGAAGATGACGCCCGTCCGAAGAAAAGCAAAGCGGCGGCATGGCCGCGCGCACTCCAGAGAGGCTCCGCCTCAGGCGCCTTCGCCGCGGTTTCAGATCAGGTTACAGTGTGCAAGCGTTTGCCTCTCCGTGACGAATCAAAGTTGTTTTGGCGGTCTTAGCGTCGGTATGGTGCGGTCATCAAAACTTCTCATTCGTAAACACGAAAAAGACCCAACCGAAGCTGAGTTGTATAACGGGAGGATGGGAGGTGGGGCGATGAAAGATAAGAAAATCGGAAATGAACTTGACGCGAACGAATAGGACCTCTATACTCCTATTAATCGAATTGGAGGTAAAAGGAATGCCAATTGTCCATAGAGATAGTGATTATGCGATCCGGTCGCTTTTAGAGCTTGCTGAAGCCGATGACGTTGTCTCGGTGTCCGATCTGGCGACTGTGTGTGATGTCCCGACGGATTTTCTGCGCAAGATTATGCAGAAGCTTCAGCGCGCCGACCTGGTATATTCCGTCCAGGGTCCGACTGGTGGATATGGTCTGGAGGTGGCGCCGGAGGATCTAAGTCTCTGGCAGATCATGCGGGTTGTTCAGGGACCGGTGGTCGTGAACGCGTGTTTCGAGGATCCCGACATTTGCTGCAACGTGCCGGAATGTCCGGTGCGGGGAAAACTGAGCGAACTGCAGGATACCGTGTCCGACTGGCTGAAAGGACTGACGTTAGCGGATCTGGTTGAGAAAGCGGAAGCGACGCAATGATGTTCGATGTGATGGAATGTAATCCTGGGTCGCAGATACAGCATGGGAGAGTTATAAATGCCCGAACGAAAAATAATAGAAATTGACGAGGATAAATGTAACGGATGCGGGGAGTGCATCCCCGCCTGTGATGAGGGCGCTCTGCAGATCGTCGACGGCGTTGCCCAACTGGTCGATGACAAATACTGTGACGGTCTCGGAGATTGCCTTGGCGAGTGTCCGCAGGATGCCATCCAGATGATTGAGCGGGAAGCGGCGGAGTTTGATGAAGAGGCTGTGGAACAAAAGCTCAAAGAGGAGGATCACGGCCACAGTGGACCGGCTCCAGGCGGTGGATGTCCCGGTGCGGCCGCGATGGATTTTTCCGGCCCGGATTCGCAGGAAGCTGCTGCGGCTACGGGGGAAGCAGGGGAATCGGCGTTGAAACAGTGGCCGGTTCAGCTGCATCTTGTACCGTCCACTGCACCGTATCTGGAGAACGCGGATCTGCTGTTGTCCGCCGATTGCGTTCCCTTTGCGCTGGCGAATTTTCACAACGAGCTTCTGTCGGGACGTCGCCTGTTGATCGGATGCCCCAAGCTCGATGACGGACAGTCCTATCGGGAGAAGCTTGGTGCGATTCTGGAGAACAATTCAATCAACTCTCTGACGGTGGCCCATATGGAAGTGCCGTGTTGTTACGGTTTGATTGAGCTGGCCCGGAAAGCGATCGAGGAGAGCGGTAGTGATGTGGAACTGAAAACGATTGAAATCGGAGTTGAAGGAGACTTCACGGAAGATGTGGGCGGATTACCGGCATAAAATGCGTTTCTGGTAACGCAATACCGGTTCCGTCAGGTATAGTGTACTTTCACTTCAGAAGAGGAGTGTCGAACATGGTTACGCAGCTCAAGGAAAACGTGTATGACGTTGGTGTAATTGACTGGGATTTGAGACATTTCCACGGACATGAACTCTCGACACACCGGGGATCGTCGTATAACGCGTTTCTCATCCAGGATGAGAAGAACGTGCTGGTGGATACGGTCTGGGATCCGTATGCCGAGCGTCTGATCGAGAATATCGAAGAGATCATGGATCCGGCGGACATCGACATTGTAGTGGCCAATCATGCCGAGGTGGATCACTCTGGAGCGCTGCCAACGGTCATGGCTCAGATCCCGGACGCCACACTGGTTTGCTCACCGCATGGTGAGCGCAATCTGCGTGGATACTATCACCGCGATTGGAACTTCAAAACGGTGGATACGGGCGAAAGCCTGGATATCGGCGAAAATGAATTGCTGTTTGTGAAAGCCCCCATGTTGCACTGGCCGGACAGCATGTTCACCTACCTGACGGGTCACAACATTTTGATGCCGAACGATGCGTTCGGGCAGCACTATGCGTCGGCGTATCGGTTCAATGACGAGGTGGATCAGCGGGAACTGTTTGAGGAGGCCCTCAAGTATTACGTCAACATCCTGACCCCCTTCAGTGATCTGGTGCTGAAGAAAATTGATGAGCTGCTGGAGCTGGATCTGCCGGTGGACATGATTGCCCCGAGTCATGGAATCCTGTGGCGGGACAATCCGCTGCAGATTGTTGAAAAATACCAGGAATGGGCTCGCCAGGAACCTGATCCCAGGGCCGTGATCGTTTACGACACCATGTGGGATGCCACCCAGCGCATGGCCGAGGCTATTGGCGATGGCCTGCGGGATGAGGATGTGGATTATAAACTCCTGCATATGGCCGTAACCGATCGGAACGATGCCCTCGTGGATATATTTGAAGCCAGAACTGTTGTGGTCGGTTCGCCCACGTTCAACCATGGTGTCCTCCCAACAATCTCTCCGCTATGCCGGGATCTGGAAGGATTGGGATTGAAAAACAAACAGGGCGCTGCCTTCGGGTCCTACGGATGGAGCGGGGAAAGCATCGAACACATCGAAAATCATCTGGAAGAGGCTGGCATTCCGCCCGTTCGGGAAGGCATCAAGTGCAAGTGGCAGCCCACCCCGGAGGACCTTGAGGAGTGCCGGGCGTTTGGACGTGAACTGGGTGTGGCGACCAGCTCTTAATTAGCCAGACCGGATACCGGTGGGGCAATACGGCCGGCGGATCGTCGGGATCCGCCGGCTATTCAGAATAAGGCCGATAAGTCACTTACAAAAGAGGTGTGACTATGTGCGAAAGTTGTGGATGTGAAGGACCAAGAATCGATGCATCTGAAGCGATGGAAGTGGCCTCGATGGTTGAGTATGCCGACGATAGCGTGGTCAGCAGGACGCTGGTGGATGAGGACGCCGGTAGTGTCACGCTGTTTGCCTTTGATGCTGGACAGTCCCTCAGCGAGCATACGACGCCATACGATGCGCTTGTGCAGGTTATCGACGGCGAAGTTGAACTTTTCATTGGTGGAGAAGAGGTGCGGGCGGAAGCCGGTGAAATGGTGTTGATGCCCGCCGGTGTCCCCCACGCCGTGCGAGCGCCGGAAAAGTTTAAAATGCTGCTCACGATGATCCGGTCATGACGTATGTTTTGAATCGAGTGTGTGTTAGCACAGTAAAGTGTGTTACGCATCAGTCTTAATATTTCCTCTCCATTCAGGGGACCTTTTTATGAGTATGTTTTGTTATCAGTGCGAGCAGACGGCAAAGAGTGAAGCGTGTACGATGCACGGTGTGTGCGGCAAGGGGCCTGAGGTGGCCGCGCTCCAGGATCTTCTGGTCCATGCGGTCAAAAGCATTTCCGCTTATGCCCACCGGGCAGGCCAGCTGGGTGTCCGGGACAAGGATATCGATGAGTTTGTGCCGTATGCTTTATTTACCACGTTGACCAATGTGAATTTTGATGCCGATGACTTTCAGGATTTTCTGCAGGATGCCGCGAAAACGCGCGACAGGGCCCGCCAGATGTATCGCGATGCTGCGTCGGAAGCGGGGGAGGAACCCGAGGAAGTATCGTGGGCGGATGAATGGACTCCCGCCGGCGACCTGGATGGCCTGATCCGTCAGGGGGAAAAAGTAAGTGTTGAGTCGCGTCTTGAAAAACACGGTAAGGATATCGGTGGGCTGCAGGAATTGATTGTCTATGGTCTGAAAGGCGCCGGTTCCTACATGCATCATGCCACCGTGTTGGGCGAGAGTGATGCTGACCTGTTCGGGCAGGTCCATGAGATGCTGAGCTGGGTTGGCGAGGAGCCAACCGACGTGAATGCGCTGTTCACAAATGCCCTCAAAACGGGAGAGATCAATCTCGGTGCCATGAAACTGCTGGATGCGGCCAACACGGGCACATACGGGCATCCCGAGCCCACCAGTGTGCGCGTCACGCCGGTGAAGGGTAAATCCATTCTCGTCAGTGGGCATGATCTCAAAGACCTCAAGGAGCTGCTGGAGCAGACCGAAGGCATGGGGATCAACGTTTATACACACGGTGAGATGCTGCCAGCTCATGGTTATCCGGAGCTCAACAAATACGACCATCTGGTCGGGAACTATGGCGGCGCCTGGCAGCGTCAGCAGAGCGAGTTTGATGAGTTCCCGGGCGCCATCCTGATGACCACCAACTGTCTGATGGAGCCGAAACAGAGCTACAAAGATCGCATATTCAGCGCCGGTCCCGTCGGGTTTCCCGGCATGGAGCACATCGATGACGGTGATTTCTCACCCGTGATCGAAGCGGCTCAGAACGCCGACGGATTCACCGAGGACGCGGAACCGCAGGACATCACCGTCGGGTTCGGGCGCAACGCCGTGATGAACGTTGCGGACACCGTGGTGGACGCCGTCAAAAGCGGCGATATTCGTCATTTCTTCCTCATCGGAGGATGCGATGGCGCGAAACCGGGACGGAATTATTACACTGAACTGGCCGAGTCGGTGCCGGACGATTGCGTGATTCTGACGCTGGCCTGCGGCAAATATCGTTTCAACAAAAAGGACTTCGGCGATATTGGCGGCATACCCCGGCTGCTGGATGTGGGGCAGTGCAACGACGCCTACAGTGCCGTTCAGATCGCTTCGGCGCTGGCCAATGCCTTCGGCACCGATGTGAACAGCCTGCCGCTCTCACTCGTCCTCTCGTGGTACGAGCAAAAGGCCGTGGCGATTCTCCTGTCGCTGTTACATCTGGGCATTCAGGACATGCGTCTTGGTCCGACGCTGCCGGCGTTCATCGAGCCGGACGTTCTGGACGTGCTGGTGGACAAGTTTAACATTAAACCTGTCGGCACCCCGGAAGAGGACCTGAACGCCATCCTCGGCGAATAATCATAGCGCTGGTGCTGAAACATCAACTGCCGGCCGTCGTCCATCTCGGGCGACGGCCGCTTTTTTTGGGTTGGCGCACTGACGACTCGTGGTACGTCCGGGATAGTGCAGAAATATGCCCCAACCCGGACATGACCGGTGGCTGAGGCTCGGAACTCCGGCCCCAGAGAAAAATGCGATGATTCCAAGATTGCCATATAACGCGGCGCAAAAAGCGCGATATTCGGATTCTCGCGTGGGACCAATTCCGGCGATGTGGCCCCCCCCCGTCCCTGCGGCGGGAGGCCAAAATGATTGGCACCATCCCCTACACGGATAGGCTGCTGATTCGTTATCTTCCTTACTCCGAGTGGGTGTCCCGTAGTATTGGCGGGGACACCTCCCAAAAGGGCCACTATTGTTTCGTCAGCCCGGGGCAATCCTGTCCAAAACGTCAGAACTCCTGATCCGTTGGAAAATACAGTGAACCCCAATTCGCCAAATAGCCTGTAATAACATCCGGTGTACCCTTGGGGAAAAGTCGCT
>CAZXYF010000200.1:0-5742 GCA_964644705.1 uncultured candidatus Brocadiaceae bacterium
CAGATGGGCCTACTGCCGGGCTTGTCCCGGTTGAGGCGTACTTCTGCACTGCCAGAAGGCCCTATCGCCTGGCGTGGCACGCCCGCTGTAGTGCACAGGTACACGCCCCTCCCGGGACAAGCCCGGCAAGTAGGGCATCACAAAATGCGCGTGGTTCCCCGAATGCTTACTATGTTATTATGAGGATTCGTGACCGATCGGGAAATAGGGTTTCGGATGAATTTTGATTCAGGAGGTCGGGATATGATGCAGGTTATAGGTCGGCGAGATGTGGTGGAATGTGTGGCTGTTGCACTGGTTGTTTTGGCTGGATGCAGCCTGCCCCGGGGAAGTTCAAAGATGGGGGCCTGTCAGTTCAACTGTATTGACCGAAACGATAATGGCGAAGTGACAAGAACCGAGTATCGGGAGTATACAAGAGACTGGTTCCAGGACAGTGATGTTAATAACGACGGCAAGCTTCAACAGGACGAGTTTGTTCAGTTCATGGTGGGGCGTCACCGGACCCAGGATGCCAATGACGATGGTTTTGTCAATCATGCCGAGATCGTGGCGGCCACTTCAGGAAAAATGTTCGAAGCGGAAATCGAAAAGATGGATTATCCAGAAGGCGATGATTTGTCCCATTTTGAGATGGTGGATGTGAATGATGACGGAGTCATTACGAGGGAAGAATATACTCTCGAAGGCACCCGGTGGGTGCGCGTGGCGGATCAAAATGACGATGGGAAACGATCCGTGGAGGAAACGGAAACACGGATGGAGTGGTTATTCGATAAAATTGATGATAACGATGATGGTGTTGTCAAAGAGGAAGAAATGACGGAAAACTACGTGGGGGAAGAGGACAAATAGGTCCAGATATCACCGTAAATTCTACGAGCTATCGACGCCGATCAATGTTCTGATCGGCGTTATTTGTTTGGCGTTAGAGTGTCATGACAACCTGATATAACCGGTCGAGGTGCCCGCTGATGTTCGGTCTGGACGATGTGCATGTTCCTCAGGTGAAGGCAATAACTATGCCCAGAGAAATGGGTGACAGAAGCGTGCTTACAGCTACCGCGCTCGCCGCCAGCGCCGAATCCCCGTCCATCTGGTCCGCCAGCACGTAACTGGCGACGGCCGTGGGGGTGGCCAGAAGTATCAGCGCGACGCCCGTTTCGGTGGAGCCGGCTCCCAGGGCGTGCGCGACCAAAAATCCGGCAAACGGTGCCAGCCCCAGTTTCCAGAGACAGCTGCCGAGGACCGGGAGCAGACTGCTCTGAATCCGCGTGCTTACCAGTGCCCCGCCCACGCAGAGCAGGGCCAGCGGGAGGGTCATGTTTCCGAGCGTTTTGAGCGTGCGGTTAACGACCGAGGGAAGTTCGATTTCCAACACGGCCCCCAGTGTACCCGCAACACAGGCCAGCAGGAGGGGGTTGGTGATCAGGCCAAAGGCCATCTTCCCCAGCGCCGACCATCCGAACTTGTGCTGGCTGGCCAGCAGGGCCACCACTGCGACGACATTGTAGATTACGACGATCGGGCCTATGGTCAGCAAAGCGATCTCTTTCGCAGCGGTAGGATCGGCGCCGTTTGCCGAGAAAGCATAGATTACGATGGGCAGCCCCACGAAAGCCAGATTTCCCCGAAAACTGGCCTGGATAAAGGTCCCCACCCTCTCCGTTTTCATCCGAAACAGCAGAGCCACCAGAAGAGAGGCAGCAACCGCCGCGGTGGTGCCGGCGACGACGATGATCAGGCTGTTGACCACCTTTCCGCTCAGAGTGGCGCGGGTGATGCCGTGTACCAGCAGAGCGGGGAGACCAATCCAGTACACCAGCCATTTCAGGCCGTTGAGAACCTGTTCGGTGAGCAGCTCTTTCCAGTGCAGGACGGTTCCGAGGGCGATGATGATGAAAACCGGGAGAAGCGTATTAATGACCTGCATGGCGTTATAAGGGGTTAGGGGATGTGGGGGCGAAAACGTAGAAACAGTATATCAGCTCTCCGGGTCTGTCCGTAGCGCAGTGAGAAACACGAGCGCCTTTGTCTGTTCTCACAGATGTTCGCCGTACGGCACAACTGACGATTCGTGAAATGCTCGGGTTATGGGAGTTTCCAGCTGACCACGGCCGCGCACCCGTACAGCACGATTCCAATCAACATGACCATGCTGAAACCGTAGGATGCGGCCAGCAGGAGGGCGATCGGGGTTCCCGCAACGGAGGCAAACCCGTTGGCGCTCCATGCCCAGGGAACGAGTGGTGGACTGCCGGCCTGCACCCTTTTGAGCCCGTTGGGGAAAGGCCATCCCATCAGGAAGGCAAGGGGGGAAGCCAGGAGGACCGCGGCCGCAAAACGCAACCAGAGGGGCCAGGATGCACCCGTGGCAAAAAGGACGGGCAGAACAAATTCGTAGCTGGCCCCCACTATTGCTATCCCGAAGGCGGCCACACAGATTGCACGCGTGGGCCGACGGAAGATGCTGCGGCTGAGACTGCTTCCCAGTCCGCTGAAAACCAGAAACGCGCTCAGCACTCCACCCGCGGAGAGGAGGGGATCCCCGAGGAAATGAGTGAAGCGAATGATGAGGGCCATCTCCACCATCATGAAAGTAATCCCCAGCAGGAGGAAATACACTGCCGTGGGAAACCGTCGTCTTACCGGGCCGGCGGGCTGGTTGTTGTCGCTCCGCAACCACAACAGCGGAAGGAGTATAAGAATTGCCCCCATTACCACTATTTCCAGCAGCGTCGCCAGCACGATCAGATATCCCATCTCGGCCTTTCGAAACCAGCCCTGATCATAAGTGCGGCGTAACACCGGAATAGATTCCCAGCGGAAGAAGTTGTAAAAGTAGGGGCTATCGTCGGTGGCGGGACGGACGTTGTAGGCCCAGTGACGCAGAAACTGGTCTCCTTTGTCCGAGAAAATCTTTGTGGCAGCGTGATGATACCACGAGAGTTTCCCGTCTTGCGGGCCCGGAATGTGCGCAAATTTGTTGCTGGGGGCCAGGGTTCCACCCGGCGACCAGTCCACATCGAGCCGGAGATTCCGACAGGTTTTCCGGAGCATGTTGCACCGGTCCGGAGTAAAGGGGGTTGGAGAGACCAGCGTTGTCACCGACAGATAATTGTGGAAAATCGCGACGTGTCGCGCCGGATCGTTAATACCGAGTTGTCGCAACGCTTCCACCGCCGTGAAGAGGAACTTGAGGTTGTCCCGGGGCGGAGATTGGGAGCTCCGGGTGATCGAGAGCATACCGCCGGATCGCAAACGGCGCAGTGCCAGGACAAATCCCTCGACCGTCAGCAGGTAATTCTCCTGCATCCCCTGCATGCCCCCCGTGCCCGCGGCCATCCCCTGGACGCCCGTGATCTGGATCACGTCATACCGGTCCTCGGTGCGTTCCAGAAACAAGCGTGGTGCCTCGGGCACGGCCTCCACCCCGGGCAGGCCGAAGACGTTCCCGGAGATTGACGCAAGTGGCCCACGCATCAGTTCGACGATCTGGGGGTTGGCCTGGACCGCGGTGATATGAGAGGCCTGCCAGCGGCGAGCGAGCCAGATATTCGTTCCGCCGGTCTCGCCCAGAAGAAGGGTGCGGGGTCGGTCCATGATCCGGTACGGCAGGCTCATGGGCGTGTGATCCAGGATAGACGCCTCCTCTGCGCTATCGATCCTGTAGATCGTTCCGGCAGAGGACCCGTTGAGGAGCAACTTGCTCTGAGCCGGGGGTGGTGACGGCGCGGTGAATCCAGCGAACAGGGTGTCGTGGAATCGCGGCGAGTCAAACACATCGATCCGTCCGTAAGGGCTGTGTCGTGAAAACCGCCTCGTGGCCTGCCCCCGGTCGGCCCACCGTCGGAGGCGGGCGAGTGTTTTGTATTCGTCGATCCGTAGTTGTAAATCGTTATTACCTTCAAAAAAGCCCATGATACCTGCTGCCAGCAGAGCGAGGCAGAGGATGACAGCGGCCCGGCCGGCACTGAGACGGCAATCCGTCCCCCGGCATGCCCACGTAATCCAGCACAACCCGGACAGCAGCCCCATGACCGAGACGGCGTAGAGGAGGTGGGTTGCGGGGAGAAGATACATCAGGATAATCATGCAGACTCCACCGGCTCCGCTCCCCCCCAAATTGGCCCCATACACCAGATGGACGTCCGACGAAAAGTGCATCAGAGCGGCACCGATGACCAGCGCGCCGAGCAGGAAGGGAATGAATATGATGAGGTGATACGCCATAGCCAGACCTGCCTGGTGCAGGCTGTAGAAGGCATACTGGAAGTTCAGGGGGAGGGTCTGGGCCAGTCGGAAAGCGATGGGGACGGAGAAGGCGAAAGCAAAGGAAATGGCGCCGGTCCAGAGCGCGAAGTGCTTTTCGAGCCTTTGCCCTATAAGCGTCAGGAGGGTCCCGCTGGCACCAAAAGCGAGGAGGGCGGTGCTGATCACCAGATAGGAGAAGTGATGCCAGCTGGCGATTGAAAGGCATCGCATGAGGACCAATTCGAGCCCGATGACGGCCATGGAGACGAGGAATACGGCCAGCGCGGGCATCAACAGAGTCTCCGATCGTCCCCTGTCTTCGCCTGTCTCCGTCATTCTGCCTCCTGGGCTCGACCGGTCATGGGGACGAATCGGACGGGCATAAGTTGTTTCGATCTGACCGTGCCGTCTTTGCCCTTGCGGACCAGCACCAGATACTGGGTCTCGTAGGCCCCGCCCACAGGGATGATCATGCGTCCGCCCTTCTTCAGCTGCTTGAGCAGGGGGGAGGGGATATGGCCGGCAGCGGCCGTGACGATGATGGCATCAAAAGGGGCGTGTTTTTTCCAGCCGAAATACCCATCACCCGTTTTCACCTTTACCGTGTCGTATCCCAGTTTGTTCAGACGCTTCCTGGCTTTGGCGGCGAGTTCCTCGATGATTTCAATCGTGTAAACGTGCGGTGTGAGTTCGGCCAGGACGGCGGCCTGATAGGCGCTGCCGGTGCCAATTTCCAGCACCCTGTCCTTCTCATCAAGCTCCAGAAGATCGGTCATAAACCCGACGATATAGGGCTGAGAAATGGTTTGGCCGTGTCCTATGGGCAGGGGATGATCTTCGTAGGCGGAGGCAGCATGCTGCGGGGGGACAAATTTATGCCGGGGGACATGTCGCATTGCGGCCAGCACGGTTTGATCCTCAATCCCCCGCGCCCCAATCTGTTCTTCAACCATCCGATGTCGGTCTTTGCGGCGTTCTTCAAAACGCGGCGGATCCCATACGGTTTGTTTCTTTTCGCCCGACTGGTCCGACTTCCGTTTTGATGTGTCCTCCTGGTTCTCGTTTGCCCCGGTTGAGGATTTGGATTCGCCCGCCTTTGTCTGGTTCGATGAAGCCTGGTCCGTCGGGGGCGCGGAGGGGGTTTTCTGATATCGTGCCCGGTTACTATCATTACGGCGAACATCCAGTTGCTGGATGATTAAGAAAATCGCCACAACGAGGCCCGTGACAATCACACCAATGAAAATGGGGATTCTGTGTTCTGGTGCGGATGGTTCAACCATAACATGCACCTCCCACATGCGCGATGAACGGGAAAACTGACTCTGTCTGCAGACTACCTGAGCAAAAAGCTGTTTTCAATATGGAAAAAGCGGAAATTGCTAATCCGTGCGGCGGTCAACGGAAATAATTCTCCTGGTCCAGTCGGTCCGCCTTTTCGTGATGCTCCGTCGTTTCTGTCGGTCCTGTGTTACCCCGGTATTTTAC
>CAZXYF010000201.1:0-5635 GCA_964644705.1 uncultured candidatus Brocadiaceae bacterium
TAACGTGGAGACCTGAAGGCCCGCAATACATTTATATGTATGCTGGCCATCACAGGTCTCCGGCCAGGTGTTTACTCCGGGAGTCGATCCTGCTGTTCCAACAGCTGTCCCAGGGTGGTATAGAGATTCTGGATGTTATCCATGCTCATCACAATCTGATTGTCAACATCCAACTCCTCGGAAGGAGCAAACGCTTTGCCGAAGCTCATGATCACTTCGTTCTGGCGGACGGTCAGGGTGCAAAAATTCGCGTATTCCGGCGAGACATCTTCAACATTCAACCTTACCTGTTGTCCCTGCGCCGCCCGACCGGTCTCGCGTTCCTGTCCTGCGCTGTCTCCTGCTTCTTGCCCTTCAACATCTTCCTCAGCAACCATAAAAACCCTCCTTCAAGTAAAAAAGTGTGCGGTACAAACACCGACATTCATCCAGGTTTCTTATGCAACCGATTGTACTGGGCGCCCCATAAACCGTCAATCTCAGTGCAGGGTTATCATGTCGCAGCCGCGACTCAAGCGGACAAACACCACGAACCCCAGCACTCCGAATATGATGAGGTAGAGCAGCACAATGCCGATTTTTTTCAACATCTTCATTCCCCGTAAGCAAAAATAGAGATCCACTTATCACGCCGATCAGCGCGGAAGATTTATTTGGTTTTCGTCCCGGGTTTGCCAGGTTGAAACCTGAGGATCCCCGGGGCAGCCGCGAGGGGATTACGCTATCATCCCCAGGGATTCTTTAAACTACGACCTCAAGCGGCTGACCCGCGCGGGTTCAGTCCTGCAGGACGCTGGATCCGCCGGCATCTTCACTCAATATTTTCCCGACGGCTCGTTCCACCCGTGCAATGGACTCATACCACTGGAGGCGGGCCCGAAGCCGACGAAAACGGGAGCGGGTCAGTTCAGTCTGTGCGTCTATAAGCTCCACAATCGTGGCGCGTCCACTTTTATACCCCCGTTCGGTGGTTTCAAGTGACTCCTTGGCGCTGGCCACGTATGAACGCGCCATCGTCACCGATTCGCGGGCACGCACCACTTCGCTGAAGGCGTTCCAGACCTCCAGCTCGATATTACGCAGTTTGTTCTGATAATCCTGAATCGATTTCCGCAGCCGGGCCTTTGCCTGTCGAATCGAATAGGAAGTTTGGAAACCAGTGAAAAGTGGCCACTCAAGTCCAACACTCAGGGTATATTCCTCTTTGTCCTCGGGAGCCAGGTGCACATCATTCCATCCATAATTAACGTTGGCCGTCACAGTTGGCATTTTTTTCGCTCCCTCGGATGCAACGAGTTGTTCCCACCGATTGACCTTTTCGGCCGCTGCACGGAGGCGGGGTCGATTCTTTGCGGCCATGGCGATGAGTTTCCCCACATCTTTCGTGTCCCGTGGTTTGATCTCCATGGGTACATCCTGGATCTGAATCGCGCGGTCCGGCGGCAGGCCCATTGCCGAATTGAGTCGGCCCCTCATTTTGCGGACCTGATTTTTCGCATCCACCACGTTGAAACGGGCTTCGGCCAGCCGCGCCTTCACCTTGAGCACGTCGGCCCGTCGGCCCCTTCCCGCTTCCAGCTTACGGCGGGCCATTTCGACGTGTTGTTTTCTCTGATCAACCATATCCCTGGCCACTTTTGCCTGTCCCTTCGCCGTGAGCAACCGATAATAAGTCCGTTCAACGTTGAGCGCGATGGCCTGCAGGGTTCGGTTGTGTTTGAAATCGGCCGATCGAAGAGCCGCTTCGGCGGCCCACACTTGATGCTGTGTTTTCCCCCCATCGAACAAAAGCTGCCGCAAACCGAACTTCGCGTCATAGGTGGTGCGATTATACACATCCTCCACCTCCGTGAGGACCTGGCTTTTGGAGCGAACAGCATTCGCCGAGAAATCAAGTTGAGGGTACATCTTCCCCCGTGTTTTTCCGATCTTAGTGGCGGAGGCTCGGGCGGTCTGCATGGAGATGCGAGCCCGCGGCGAATTGTGCAGTGCAATGTGAATACACTGAGGCAGACCCAGAGGGCCCGAGTCCGGATCCGGGCGCACGCGAGCCGTGGTCCGGGGCCGCTCCGGGTTGTCCCCCGCATACTGGCTTGAAGCTTTCTCCGGCAGGTCAAACCGTGATTGCAAAGATCCCGGGGTATGCTGACATCCGGTGATGATCACCGATCCAATCAGCATAGCACAGGCGAGCAGATATCCAATACATTTGGGCATAGATTCCTCCGAATCAAATCTTCTGCAATCTCAGCCGCAGGGCCCGAACAATCTGATTGAAATAGAACACGCCGGCGGGACCTTCATCATACTTTATTCTCGATTTGCCCGTCAGCCCGAGGGCCAGATTGTAATCGTTGGGTATGAGTTCGGTCTGGAGACGATAGAGCGTGATCAGGGGTTTTTTCTTTCCCTCTTTCGTTGGTTTGACCGGGATGTAGCCCACATCGGCCAGCGTTATACCCACGTTATCGATCGCATCCACATCGACGGGGGTGACCGCCTCCACCCTGGACTCGAAGGGGTTTTCCGGTCGGGTGCGCAGAAGGCTGTTGATCTCAGCCCCCCCGGAAACGTAGGAAAGGTCATATTCATAAATGTAGGCCCGCAACCGTATGTTATCCCGCCTGGCCACCCCCACCACCCCCGTTCCGGCCGTTACCTGTCGGCCTTCCACCGCGGATAGTTCCCGGTGGGGGTCCTTCGGCGGGAAAGGCACGAACTGGTGTTGGGAGGGCTGTGATTTAGCTTCCGCCCGGTGTACGTTCACTGTTACGCCCGCGTGCGGGGCCTCAATTGTCAGCTGGTCGATCTTCTCGTTGATTGTTGTCAGCTCCTGCTCCAGTTTGTCCTTCTCCTGTCGCTGAATCTTATATTCCGCCATGTCGGTTCCCAAATTCTTGCGCATCCGGGCTTCAGTTTCTTTGATGCGTGCTTTCACCGATTTCTTTCGACTCATCAGTTCAGGGCTCCGCAGACGCGCCAGTAATTGCCCCTTCTTCACATCCTGTCCCTCCTCGACCAACACCTGTTCCACGGTGGCCCCGGCGGGTGCCCGCAGGATGCTCAGCTGCTCCGGAACGACCACACAGGGGGCTTTAATGGTGTAGGGGATGGGCAGCATAAATAACCCTCCCACTCCAAGAACAACGAGGACAAGGACGGCGATATAATGCATTTTGACCGATCCACCCCGGTAGTGTCGCGCAAGCTGTTTACCGTGTTTATAGACGGGCATAATAATCATTCCGTATGCTGAACTCACCCACATGAAGATACCGAGTGGCGCGAACAGGCTGTAGAGGAAGAACCCGATAGAGAGGATGATGAATATTCGATAGAAACCGCGAAGAAGCCCGTAGATGACCAGCGTGTGTTTATCCTTTTCCTTGACCGGCGGGCCAGTTTCCTCTTCCACCCCCAGACAGTAACGATCGAACAACGAGCCCAGATAGCGGCTGGCTTTCTGCCGCAGATTAGGGATTTCAACAAGGTCACTCAGGATATAATAGCCGTCAAACCGCAGCAAAGGGTTACCATTGAACATGACCGAATGAACGGTGCAGACCACCATGGTGGTATAAGAAATCTGCTTAATCAGCCCGGGATCGGAGGTCAGCCACACAATGGCCGCCACGGACGCCAGAAAGATTTCGGTGAATAAACCGGCGGCCGTCACCCCCATACGCGCCCACTTCGAAGAAAATTGCCACGCATCACTGGCATCGGTAAACATGGCGGGCTGGAAGACCAGAAACGCCGGGCCAATGGCGTGGACTTCCCCTCCGAAATGTTTGCAGGTGAAAGCGTGGCCCAGCTCATGGAAGAGTTTGACGGAAAAAACGACGGCGCTCAGGATGAGCAGATTCCACCCGCTGAGCAGCGAAAAGGCGTCGGCAACCAGGGTGGAAAAATTGGTCGCAATAATCCAGAGTGCCGTTCCGGCGAGAGCCAACCAGCACAGGAAGATTAAGGGGTTGAGCAGGAGCCGGAAATACGGCAGGAGTTTGTCCAGAAACTCATCGGGATCCCACAGGGGGATGGTGACAAAAAGATAATTGGAAATCAGTTTTTTGAACTTATTTTTCTCGATCTTCCGTTTTCGCTCCGCCAGTCGACGTGCATCCTCCATCCCCTTGCTTTTGAGCATATTGGAGCTGCGCAGCTGATGAGCGAATTTGTAGATCTCCGTGGTTGGCAGCTCGATCCCCATTCGCTCGTGGATCCGTTTCTGGGTCTGCTCAACATCCATCCCCTCCTGGAAGCACTGAAGGACCAGATATTCCACCTCCCCGAGGCGAAAATAATTGAGACTCACCGGATCCCTGACAACGTATCTCAGTTCGCCCCTGTAGTACTGAGGGTGAATTTCCAGATCGTCCCGGATGGGGGGAGGCTTTTCTTGAGCTACGGCCATATTCTCAGCTCACTCTGGCAAAATGTTCAGTGGGACGAAGTCTCTGTTTCGGCTCGCGATTTGAACGGACTGAACTGGACTTCACACCCCATGCCGGGGATGATTTCCCGCGAATTATCTTCGGCCAGAGCTTTGATCAGAAAGGTGCCGCTACTGCTATCGACATATGGGGACACGAAATAGACGGTGGCCACGAGGCTCGACTCGTCGGCGCAGGGAAAACGCACCTGGCTCTGCTGCCCCGGACGAATGTCGCCCACGTATTCTTCGGGCAGATGAGCTCGAATCTCCAGCACCTCTGGATCCACGATCTCGAGGACCTTTTCCCCTTCCTGAGCCATTTCCCCCGGTTCGGTCCATATTTTCGACACCACACCATCTATCGGGGCTCGAATCAAATAGTTCTCTTTACGGGCCAGGTAGTGATCCAGTTTATTCTGGGCGCGCTGCGCCTGACGCCGAAGATCTCTGAGCTTGGACTTTGCCAGTTCCCATTTCGTCCGGTCCTGGTCGAGTTTGGATTCACTGATTACAGCATCTCCACTGGCCAGTTCCTCACTCCTGTCGTATTCTCGTTTGAGATATTTCAGCCGGGTTTTATGGCGTTGAATGCGGGCCTCATAGTCCGCCTCCGTCCTCATGATGGCAATCTGCGCCTCGATTTCACGTGAATCGAATTTCAGAAGAACATCCCCTTTGCTCACATGATCCCCCTCTTTAACCGGGATGCTTTTCACATTTTCGTTGAGTTTCGACGACAGAACAATCTGAGTATGGGGCAACGTGACTGCGGGCCAGCTTCTCCCGCCGGTTGTCATGTTACCGTTTTCAGTGTTCCCCACACCTCCGTCCTGTCCATACAATGAATGCGCAGGTACAAGGGCAAAGCACAATATCATACTCACGAGTATGCTGATTTTTTTCATCATTTTCTTCCCTCCCTGGGATCAGGAAATATTTTTTGGTTGCCCTCTCCGGTCACATCTTCCGGATGACAACTTACTTGTTCTCCTCGGCACCGAATCGCAGGTGGAAAGTAACTCAGATCCTGCGGTTGAGGTTTTCCACACAGTGCCCGTCGCTATCTCTAGTCTAAATCACTTGGCGGGGGGTTGCAACGTGTCATTTAGCCCGGTGTTATGTGGAACCTGCAAGGGCCCCCACCACAGGCCTGTCCAAAATAGCGTTTCGAGAAGCATGATTCTTTGTCTTTATCATCGT
>CAZXYF010000202.1:0-5624 GCA_964644705.1 uncultured candidatus Brocadiaceae bacterium
TCGCTATTTGGCGGATTGGGGTTCACTGTATTTTCCAACGGATCAGGAGTTCTGGGTCTCCCGACGGTGATTCGGCAATTTCAGGGTTGGCAGGTAAGTTTCGGTGAACCACGTTTGTTTTGTGGTGCCCTGCTTGCCGGGCTGAACACTTACGTTATCAGAGCGTTACTCTTACGGTGTTAGGGCGCTGCGATCAGGGGGTTCGGGTCCGCAGGTATTCCTCAAGACGAACCCATTCAAGATCGGGGGAGGATGTCAGGGTTTTAATGATGTCGCGGAACTGCTCCTCACGTCTCGTTGGATTGTTGTGGCGGTGACCGGTCGGTTTTTTGATCAAATGCCACGGGTGAAGGGCGAGCTGATACAGGCCACCGGGAAAAGACGGGATGAGGTCGTGAATTGTTCGGACATGGTCCTGAGGGGGTCTTTCGCCCTTAAACATGCGCCATAGATATCCCGATATCGGGTTACCGTCCCGATCGCTCCATTTGGTTAGTGCCAATTCCCACATATCACGAGACTGCTGGGAACCGGGGAGTGTATAGGGCCGCATCTGCCAGCCGGTGCCCGGTTTGCGGGTTATTGACGCATCGTAACGATAGCCGAGTTGGGCCAGATGGGGGATGGCGGCATCCGGCAGGCGACAGTATGGCGCACGAAAGCCGCGGGGCGTGGCGCCGGTATAGTGCCGGATGATATCGGTGGCCTCGCTCAGGAGGCCTGGCAACGATCCGGATTCCGGTGCGGAGGCGGTATCAATTGCGGTGAGGTCTTCATGGCGCAGGCCGTGGCAGGCGTGTTCCATACGCGGGTTGGATGTCAATGCGCCGATGAGATCAGGATCGGTGTGGGCCAGTATGCGGAGCGTTCTTGCTTCCCAAAAAAGCGTGGCCGGCAGTGAGAATTGTGTCACCGCGTCGTTGAACACGCGCAGACCCTCCCGGCAGCCGTCGATATATATCCGATCGGTTCCCGTTGTACAGCTGTCGATACGGGTATGATGGGGGCCGTTCGCATCGGGGTCGATATCAACGGTGAGGGCAGTGTAAAACATGTTTGCGGGGGCGGGTGTAGAAGGATTATGAGAACTGACAGTGGCACAAGATCACAGGGGATTGAGCTCGATATTGAACTGCTCGCGTATCTGACGGTCAAGGGACCGGGTGATGGTCGGTCCGTAAGATGGTGACCGGGAGAGGATGTCCCTGGCTTTACGGGTGGCTTTTTCCTGTATGTCGGGCACACCCCATTGTTCCCACGATTCGCGGTTCTGACGGTCGGCCAGATCCGGCTCGAAGAACTCCTCTCGCAGGTACTGAATGGTGTGATCGGATCTCACATAGTTCCCTTCTTCCACACACTCCTGAATTGCGTCGTAAGCCAGCCGGTCGGTATCCACCTCGATTCCACGCACTGCCCGGGTTGCCATTCCGGTGATCTCATTATCAATCACGAGCTGCCGGTAGCTGACGGTCAGCATTGATTCCAGGATGCCGGCGGCGTGATGGATGAGGTTGGAACCGGACAGGACGCACTGGAGTATGGCGAAGGATTTTTCATACACCGCCTGCACATTCGGGATTTTTGCCTCCGTTACACCCGCTGAGTTGTAATTGGGAATGTCTATATTGTGTGCCAGCTGGGAGATGGCGGCGTTCATCATCCCGAACTCCACTCCACCGCCCGCGTAACGGAGATGATGCATCTCGGCCATTCCGGGAATGCCTCCGTAGATGACCGGCATGCCCGGTTCCACCATCTGGGAGAAAGTGATCCCGGCCAGTTCCTCGGCGTGCAGCTGTACCAGCGTTCCCGCCAGAGTGAGCGGGGAGGTGGATCCGGCCATGGGCGCGCAGGAGAGCGTCACCGGCAGCCCGTGCCTGGCGATTCGCCGGATGCAGTGGGCGCCCATCCTGTCCAGTTTCAGGGGGCTTTCCACCAGGCTGACGATGAACGAGAGGAAGGGGCGTTCCCGCAGGGAGTCGGCGGAACCGGCAATCAGTTGCCCCAGTTTCATCACCTGGGCGGCGCCTCGGGGATGGTAGGGCGCTCCCATTACGTGTTTCCCCGTGCCCAGCAGGGAGGCGTAAAACTCATTGACCGGTTGATCCTGCGTTGAAACTTCACGTGCCGAGCAGGGGCGCACGAAAAAATGAATGTTATTCAGTTCCTCCACCAGTCGCGCGAACTCGAATATGTCCCGAACGGAGCTTTTCCGTGGAGTGTCCTCATCCAGATCCAGCACCTGCGGTGTCGCTCCGCCGGTGCCCAGGTAGGTTTTCAGACCCTCCAGTGTGAGATCGTGTTCCTCTGTCTGACCGCACAGGTTGATGCGGGAGGGGGCGTGGGAGGTCATTTTATCGACGAGGTCGGGGGAGAAGCAGACCCGTTCCTGCCCGGATTTCACCTCGGCACCGCCGTCGGATAGAATCTCGCGCGCCTGCCGCGACGTTACCGCCACGCCGATGTTGTCCAGTACTCTGAGTGCCGTCCGGTGAATGCGCTCTATTTTTTCATCGCTGAGGGGCCTGTACTGTCCGCCTTCCCAGCCTTTGTTCACTTTTTGCGTTGGTTCATCGTGTTCCATAAGCTCAATCTCCTCAGAATTCTACGACGATACGGGCCACTTCCCACCCGTTTTTCATACGTTCAATGAGCTCGATGGCCTCTTCCGGGGCCACCGTTCGCTCCACCAGTTTCCCGAGGGTGCACCGCTGGCGGGCGGAGAACAGCCGGATCACCCGGTCGAGTTCGTCGGGGAGGTTGCCGCAGCTGCCGGTAAAGCGTTTTTCAAAAATCCCCAGCGCATCGTGAGGATGGAGAGAAATCGGTTGTCCGTAGGTGGCAATACCCACCAGCCGGCCGCCGGGACGGAGGCTGCCCAGGGTTATGACCGTATCATCCGCGTCCGTTTCGGTTATCCCGGCGGTATCAAATACCAGGTCGGCGCCCTCGCCATTGGTGATCTCCTTCACACGGATGAGCGGTTTAACTTCATTCACGTTGACAAGCCGGTCGGCTCCCAGTTCGTCGGCGAGTCCAAGGGTTTTTTCGCTCTGACCCACGGCAATTACCGGGTGCGCGCCGGAGATCTCCCGGGCCAGGAGCACGAGGGAAAGTCCCACGCCACCGGTGCCCCACACCACCACGCTTTCACAGACGTCGATGTGGGCAATCCTGAGTGCGTGGAATGCAGTGGCTCCGGCACAGCCGGTCACGGCTCCTTCGGGGAAGGGGATGTTCTCCGGGAGCGGCACCAGGTTCTGGCTGGGCACCTTGATGTATTCGGCCAGTCCGCCATCCACATCCCGTCCGAGCATCTTCTGCGCATGGCAAAAGTTGTATTCCCCGCGGCGGCAGGCCGGACAGTTGCCACAGAACAAAACATTATGCAGTACCACCCGGTCGCCGGGCTGAAAACTGAGGGTGCCCTGCTTCCCCTCCCGAATCGCCGCGCCGACCTCCGCCACCGTGCCCGCCACCTCGTGTCCGAGTGTAATGGGGAGACGACTCACTTCCGCTGAACCATGGAGCTGATGCAGGTCGGTCCCGCAGATTCCGCAGGCACGCACCCGGACCACAACCTCCCAGGGGTTTTCCGGGGACAGCTCCGGTTCGGGAACATCCCGGAGTTCCAGTGGCTGCTCCACTCCGACCATCTGCAGGGCTTTCATTTTCCATCTCCTTCCTTTGCATAACGTTCGTAGGTGACTTTCTGTTCGGTGTAAAATTTTGTGCCCGTTCGCCCGGCTTCGGGGATGCCGAATCCGGATTCTTTCCATCCACCGAATGACAGCTGCGGATCGTTCAGAGCCGTCATCAAATTAACGTGGGCAACACCACATTCGATTCTGTCCACGAACTGATCCGCCAGGCGCAGATCCCGGGTGTAGATGGAGGCGGAGAGCCCGTAACGCACATCGTTGGCCACTTTCACCGCTTCATCAAAATCGGAGACTCTCTGGACAACCAGCACGGGCCCAAATATTTCCTCCTGTGCAATGGTCATGTCCGGGGTGACCCGGTCAAATACGGTGGGGGCCACGAAACACCCGTCATCGTATTCCGTTCCGGTTAACTCGTGTCCGCCGGTAAGCAGCTGGGCGCCTTCCTCGCGTCCGGTTTCAATGTAATCGGTCACCCGATCCAGCTGATCTTCCCCGCACAGAGGACCGATATCAACGTCATCTGCGAGTCCGTTGCCGACGCGCAGATCTTCGGTCGCTTCCACCAGGCGTCGGGTGAACTCGTCGGCTATATCCTCAACCAGAATCAGACGGCTGGTGGCCGTGCATTTCTGGCCGGTGGTCCCGAACGCCGAGGCCACCACGTCGTCCAGCGCCCGCTCATGATCGGCGTCCTCGAGGACGATGGTGGGATTTTTCCCGCCCATCTCCAGTTGTGTGCGGACGAGGTTGGGGGCGGCGGTCTCCTGGATCATCTTCCCCACCGTGGTTGAGCCGGTGAACGAGACGGCGGCGATCCGCGAATCGCTGACCAGTGGGTCACCGACTGCGCTCCCGGAGCCCATGACCAGGTTCAACGCGCCATCGGGGAGGTCGGTATCGGTGAACAGTTCAGTGAACAGCTCGGCTACTCCCGGGGTCAGACTGGCCGGTTTGAACACCACGGTGCATCCGCTCATCAGTGCAGCAGCGCATTTTCCGGCGGGCACATTGACCGGGAAGTTCCAGGGAGTGATGATCGCCGCCACTCCCACCGGTTGCCGGATGCTGTAGGCGCGGACGTCCGGCATGCTTACCGGCACGGTTTCGCCGCACAGGCGGAGTCCTTCGCCGATCTGAAAGTCCATATCTTTCAGGGCGTAGTCAATTTCTCCCCGGGACTCATCCAGCGTTTTTCCGTTCTCCAGGGTGATGCGCCGGGCCAGCTCCTCACGGCGATCCCGGAAATTCTCCACCACCTGTTCCATGACCCGCGCCCGGTCCCTGGCGGATACCTCACTCCAGACCTCAAAAGCCTCACGGGCGGCCCGAACGGCCCGTCCAACATCTTCCCCGCTGCTCAGGGGGTAGCGTCCGGTCACCTCCGACAGACGCGCAGGATTGTGTTTTTCACCAAATTCACCATCCGCCGGCTCCAACCATTCGCCATCCACATAGTTGAGATGCACGTCAATGCCCATTGTAGCCTCCTCCGATTAACTACTCAGCTTGTCAGCGAGTAATCGTCCCTGCGGGATCGATGATAAAGTAAAAAGCCCCGCATCCACAATGTTTGTTCAGGTGGGACAGAAAAGTAAGATGTGGTGACAAACAGAAAAAACGGGCATCTCGGATACTGCGAAATATTACAGGATAAAATTGTGGACCGGAATCCCATACCCTCAGTCGTTCCCCAGGGGAACGGCCGACAAGGGCGATGGACAAAGGGGGCTCGACGAAGGTTCTGGCATCCGTGTGCCTTCGTCGTTCGCCTTCATCGTTTACCTTCGTCGGTTGTTAAACTGTAGCTTCAGAACTCCTGATCCGGAAACATGGATGCCGTAATCAGTATTCTGCATAACTCTTGAGCTAAACACCTGATACAATTCATTTGCCACTTATTGTCAGTAAGTATTCGGTGAACCACGTGCGTTTTGTGATGCCCTACTTGCCGGGCTT
>CAZXYF010000203.1:0-5617 GCA_964644705.1 uncultured candidatus Brocadiaceae bacterium
GAGTTATGCAGAATACTGATTACGGCATCCATGTTTCCGGATCAGGAGTTCTGAGCCTGTGGAAGAACCCGGAAGGGTTACTCTATGTGGGCGGGGCGTACGTATATCTGGGCGGCCATAGCTTCGTCGAGTGCAAATTCGGTGTGTCCGATTTTGAGGACGTATGACGGGTATTCCTGTTTGAGGGTGATTTCCGTGCCCGGCAGCGCGCCCACGGCCATGAGTTTGCGCAGGTCCGAATGCTCCTCGCTCTGCAGGTAAGCCACCACGTATGTGTTGTCCACCTCAGCTTCGGTGAGGGGACGAATGATCTGCCCGGCTTCCTTCTCCATGCGTTCACAGCATTCACCCGGTGGGATTGGATGGTCGTGTGGACATTGTTCGGGATGGCCAAGTATGGTGCAAACCTTCTCCTCAAGTCCCCGGTGGAGTCCGTGTTCGAACTTGCAGCCCGCCGCATGAATGTCTTCATCGGCGCCGTTCAGCACGTCGGAGAGGAGCCGTTCGGCCAGCCGATGACGTCGGACGCATCCTCGGGCTTCTTCTTGTCCTTCTTCAGTTAGAGCGACCTCACCGCCGGTTGTGTTGACCAGGTCGCGCCGCACGAGATCGTCCAGTTCGTCGTCCGGGAAAATCTGAGACCGGATGGGTTCCTCTTTCTCGATCTGTTGAATCCACATGTGCTCGAGTATTTCTTCGGCTTTATCGCTCAGTTTGTTCGGCATTGATATACCTTATTGGAAAAATGGGACTCATATTAGCGCCTGCACAGCCAACATAATATGGGAAAGGGCGTAGGCGGTTCCAAACGCAATGACCAGGACGGTCACACTGACGGCGATGCCGTATTTCAGACCCCTCTCCTTGATGGTCATCAGGAACTGGGCGATGCACGGCAGGAACAGGGTCAGTGCCACTGCTGCCACCACCAGCTGGGTGGCGGTCAGCGCACCGGCTTTCTCAAGATCATACAGTCCGGCGACACCGTAATCACGCCGGAAAAAACCCAGAAGGAAAGCCGTGGCGGCCCTGGGCGGCAGGTTGATCCAGTGCACGGGGTATTCCAGGATCGAAATGACGACGCTGAACACGCCCGTCAGGCGTCCCAGCCAGATGAAGAGGCTGGCCAGCACGAAGAGTGGTATGACCTCCATAAGATACCACTTCAGACGGGCAAACGTTTTGACCAGAATATTGGAGAGTTTGGGCAGTCTCAGCGGCGGTATTTCGACGTAAAATGGTTCCGCGCGGCCGGGGATGAGGCGGGCGGCCACGCTGCCGACCAGAACGTAGATGGTGAGCATGACGGCGGCCCACAGGAAGACTGCGCCCGGAACCGGGCTGAGCAACCCCATGATGACGCCAATCTGCGCCGAACAGGGCACGGCAACGGAAAGCAGCAACACGGCGATGAAGCGTTCACGTTTGCTGGACAGCGTCCGGGTCACCATCGTCGCCATGGTGTCGCAACCCAGGCCCAGCACCATGGGAATGACGGCGCGTCCGCTCAGTCCGATCTTTTTGAACAATCGATCCAGCAGCAACGCCAGCCGGGGCAGGTAGCCGGTGTCCTCTATGATAGAAAAAACCAGGAAGAAGAACGTAACGATCGGCAGAATGATGGCAATGGCGTAGCGGAATCCCAGACTGAGAATGCCAAATTCACCGATGAACAGGTCCTGGTAGGTTTGCCAGGGAATGATCCATTTGACGAAAGAATCCATGTGCGGATTGACCCACAGCTCAAAAACGGTGCCCTCCAGGTAATCCACCACGGTTCCGGCCCCGAAAACGCCCACGAATCGGTAGAGCGCAAAATACAGGACGGCCAGCAGGATGGGGACGCCGGTGATGGGTCTGACCAGAATACGGCTCAGCCGGTCACTGAACGACTCCGAATCGGAGGGGTGCTGATGGACGCTCTGCTGGCAGACCGCCTGCGCCCATTTTTTGCGCTGAACCGTCAGGTAATAGTCCAGTGGTCGGCTTGTCGTGCCCTCGATGTCGGTGAGAATATGGTTTATTTCCTCGCCGGTCTCGCTCTCGCACTCACGCACCCGCTCCCTCATCTCATCATCCCCCTGCAGCAGCAGCAATGCAACGCACCGTTTAGATACTCTGTAGGTCTCATGGAGTAAATCAGTGAGCTCGGAGATTCGTTCTTCCACCGGTATGCCCTGAATGGGGGAGTAGCGGTAGGCGGGGGGAGCAGCGGCATCCTCCACGTGGGCAATGGCATGACGCAGTTCGTCCACTCCTTCCCCAGTGGTGGATACGGTGGGGCAGACCGGGATGCCCAACTCCTGTTCCAGGGCTTCTACGTTGATGTCCAGTCCCCGCTCGTGGGCCTCGTCCATCATGTTGAGTGCCAGAACGACCGGAAAACCGGCCTCGATGAGCTGGAAGGTGAGAGGGAGCATGCGTTCCACGTTTTTGGCATCCACCACATGGACCACGGCACTGGTTTTTTCCTGCAGCAGGATACGCCGGGCCACCGCTTCCTCCTCCGACAGGGGGAGAAGGGAGTACATCCCCGGAGTGTCCACGATCTCGCATTCTTCCCCGTCGATGGTGCCGGTCCCCCGGGTTACCTCCACCGTGGTGCCCGGGTAATTGCTGACGGTGACGTACGTGCCGGTAAGATTCGAAAACATCACGCTTTTCCCCACGTTGGGGCTCCCGACGAGGGCGATCTGTGGCTGTGTCTGATCTATATCCTGCCTGGCCGCACCGGATTGAGGCGGGACCTTGTCATCCTCAGAAGAAAACGCGTCCAGCATGCTGTGTCTCCTCAAACAACACTGGTTTGAAATGTTCTTGTGTTCACGAGTCCGGTTCCTGGCAGGTCCCGGAATCACTCTCCTGGATTTCCGTGAGACAACGGGCCTTGCACTCGGGTGAACAGGGCGGTGAGGGGGCCATTTCCGTGGCGCACGTCTTGCAGTAACACTGGAAATGGTCCAGCCATTCGGATCCCGTTCGCGGGCAATCGGAGATGAAATGAATAAAATGGGTCAGCCGGTCAAGCGTGGTTTCGGAAATATAATGTTCGGTCTGGCAGGCGTCGTTGGTGGCTGTTTCCTCCTCCACGCCCAGGATATCGCGGAAAAAGTGCCGCAACAGCCTGTGCCGACTCCGAACTCTCCGGGCCGCCTCTTCGCCTTCTTCGGTTAACTGTATGTAACCGTAGCTCTCATGATCAACCAAACCGGTATCACCCAGTTTTTTGAGGGCGGAAGTGACGGTTGGTTTGCTGACCCCGAGCTCAGCGGCAATTTCGGTAACCCGGGCAACCGAACTCTCCTCCTGAGCCTGGAGTATGGCCTCCAGGTAATCCTCCATCCGAGATGATACGTCGTTGCTCATTGTTTAGCACCACTCACGAAGTTATACCCATCTAACAACAGTATTGCCGTGTTCGGTCCGGGTGTCAAGCGCGGGCTGCGTGGGGGTGGTTTTGAGTGGTTGTGCCGCCCCGGTGCCGTTTGACAGCAACGGGGGCGACGGGTAAAATCCTATAAAACCAATAGGAATACAGGGTGAGTCCGCCGCCGGTACCGTATGCGCGGCAGGATTATGGTTGTGTTTTCTTCCTGTGACGACCGTGGTTTAAGGGCCCGCGGGCATGCCATGGCCCGAGTCAATTTACTTGAAGAAGGAGAGCGTTAGTATGTGTGCTGACAAGATTTTCAGTGCGGCCGATGAGAAGGACGTCACGCGAGCTATTCTGGGATCCTACACCGAAGAGCTGGACGATTACGTTGAAAGCGATTGTTTGATCGTCGGTGCCGGACCCTCCGGGTTGATGGCCGGTCGGGAACTGGCCAGCCGGGGTTACAAAACCCTTATCGTGGAACGGAACAACTACCTGGGTGGTGGTTTCTGGCTCGGGGGCTACCTGATGAACAAGCTCACTGTTCGCGCGCCTGCCCAGAAACATCTTGACGATATCGGAGTCCCCTACGAAGAACGCAGTGAAGGATTGTTTGTCGCCGATGGCCCGCATGCGTGTTCGAAGCTCATTGCGGCAGCCTGCGATGCCGGAGTGAAGGTGGCCAACATGACCTCGTTCAACGACGTTGTGCTGCGTTCCGGTAATCGGGTCGCCGGTGCCGTTATCAACTGGACGCCGGTCGATTCGCTGCCGCGGGAGATCACCTGCGTGGACCCGGTGGCCGTTGAGTCCAAAATGGTGATCGATGCCACCGGACACGACGCCTGTGTGGTGAGCAGCATGGAGGATCGCGGAATGATCGATAGGTCCGGTTTCGGTGCGATGTGGGTTGACCGTTCGGAGGATCTGGTGGTGGAGAACACCGGTGAAATCCATCCCGGCCTGGTCGTAACCGGCATGGCCGTCAGCACGGTCTTCGGCCTTCCCCGCATGGGCCCCACTTTTGGTGCCATGTTGATGTCGGGTAAGAAGGGTGCCCGGACCGTTATTGAGTCACTGGAAGGTGAAGAATCGGAATCCGTCGATACGGCTGAACCTGCCGCCGTGGCCGGCGAGTAAGTTACTCATCTGGGCCCTGGTCTCGCGTATTTTGAGGCCGGGGCTTTTCTTTTTGTCCACGGGGTTTGAACAGATGAAAGCAGTGATCATGTTGAGTGGTGGGCTGGACAGCCGGTTGGCCATGAAGATGATAAAATTCGGGCGTCACTTCCGGCTCAACGATGACGTGAAAATTATTGTGGGGAGGGACGAGGAAGAGAATTAGTTCATTGACCGTCTGGCCCGCAAGAAGGATTACATACTTCAGCTGGCCGACCGCCTTGACACCCCACATTCAGTACCCGACAATATACATCGAACTGGTCAAGAAAGAGGGTATTATGTTTGTATCCCAAAAATGTCAGTATGCGATCCGGGCCATCTTTGAACTGGCCAAGCATTACGGTGAGGGGCCGGTCAAGATTGCGAACATCGCTGAGGCTCAGGGCATTCCCCCACGGTTTCTTGAGGTGATACTCGGGGAACTGAAACAGGGCGGATATGTGGAATCCCGTCGCGGAAGCGCCGGTGGATATATGTTGAGCCAGGAACCGAGCTCCGTAACCGTCGGCGATATTGTCCGTTTTGAAGAGGGTCCCCTCGGTCCCGTCGAGTGCGTGAGCAACGGCGCCGATGAGTCCTGTCCCGTGCATGAAAATTGCGTGTTTCTCCCGCTCTGGACGGAAGTGCGCGATGCCATGTCCGACGTGTATGACACCACTACATTTGAGGACCTGGTGGAGAAGGAACGACGCATGCAGGATGAATATGTGCCACAGTATGCAATCTGAGCGGTCCTTCATAAATACCCTACTGTTTCAGACCGCTTTTATGGATCATATTCGCGCTCTATCCTGCTCGGAAGATACAGGGATACACTGATTCAAAGATACAAAGGCCCCCACTGAATCTCTGCATCCTGCGTCCTTGCATCTTGCACAGGATACCCTCTAAAGAACGAATTTCCAGGGTGTGTTCAGAACTCCTGATCCGGAAACATCAATCCGCACTGAGCATTTTGCATAACTCTTATGCTAAACAGCTGATACAATTCGTCTGCCACTCATTCTCAGTAAGGTTTCGGTGAACCACGTGCGTTTTGTGATGCCCTACTTGCCGGGCTTG
>CAZXYF010000204.1:0-5615 GCA_964644705.1 uncultured candidatus Brocadiaceae bacterium
AGGAAACCGGTCCCCGGTTCGAGGACGGAAACGTGCTGGTGCTTCCGACCCGGGGTGAGGATTTTAGCCTGGTGTCGGTGGAGTCTCCCGAAGAATAATTCCGGGATGGCGGCGGGAGCGGATCAGGAGTTCTGAGGATGTTTTCAACAACTCAAAACGACACCTGTTTGGTCTCCGACCGATTCGTGAAATGTCCGGGTCAGTGAGCCTGTTTGCAAAGGGATGCATACGCATGTATAGTTGTTTGTGTCGGCGGTTTCTGGCACAGTTTATGGCAGGCAACTATGGCGTTTATGCATCTTCATGTCCATTCGAGCTATAGCCTTCTGCAGGGGGCATTTCGGGTCGAGCAGGTGATTGATAGAGCGGTTGGGCGGGGCCAGCGATTCGTGGCGCTCACCGATACCAACGGCCTGTACGGGGCGGTGGAGTTTTACAGGACCGCCCGGGAGGCTGGCGTTACTCCCGTTATCGGTACGGAGCTGGTTTATGGCGGGCAACAGTGCGTCTGTCTGGCGGCGAACCGGGAAGGTTACTCCAACCTCTGTCGGCTGGTGACAGAACGGCGCCTGGCGGGCACTCCGCATGCCGGGCAGTATGGAAAAGACGGCAGGAGCGAGCGTGTTCAATACGGTCTGGCCGAGAGCATCGCGGCGCATTCGGACGGTCTGTTTGTGTTGACGGCCACGCCGGGATTGCTCGTCCGGCTGGTCGAGGTCGTGGAGCCGGGGCGGCTGTATGCGGAATGGCGGGCCGATGAAACCCATTCCTTTGAAGTGGACTGCCCGGAGATCGCATCCTCCTATTCCGACGAAGACTGTCAGCCCGAGACGGGTTCCGCGGATCCTGACAACCCGGGGCGGGAATCCCTCAGTGGGGTGGCGGATCGGTTGGGCATTCCCCGCGTCGCCACGGTCAACGTGAATTTCCTCAATCCGGAGGATCGTGAGACTCACGGCGTGTTGTGCGCGATTCGGGAGAACGAGAGTTATGCGAAGGTGGTGGGGGACGAACGACTGCTCGCGGGGGAGAAGAGTTATTTCATGGAGGAACAGCGGATCCGCAGCCGGCTGGGGGGAGGTCGGGAGGCCGAGGAGGCCATGGAGAACACCGTTCGGATTGCGGAGGCGTGTGAGCTGGACCTGGAGCTGGGAACACCGCATTTTCCATGTTATGACGCAGTCCCCGACGGGGAAACCCCCGCCTCCCGCCTGCGATCCGTCGCGGAACAGGGGGCACGCGAGCGCTACGGTCACGTATCCGGAGAGGTGCGGGAACGTCTCGATCGGGAACTGTCGGTAATTGAACAACTGGGGTTCTGCGATTATTTCCTCGTGGTGTGGGATATCCTCACGTTTGCCCGGCGGGAGGGCATTCCGCACGTTGGTCGAGGATCGGCGGCGAACAGCATCGTCTCGTATTGCCTCGGCATTTCAGCGGTGGATCCGATCAAGTATGATCTGTATTTCGAGCGTTTCCTCAATGAATATCGGACCGATATACCGGACATCGACATGGATTTTTGCTGGCGACGTCGGGATGAGGTGCTGGAGTACGTCTATGATCGGTATCCGGCGGGACAGGTGGCGATGGTCTCCACTCATTCAACATTCCGCGCGCGCTCGGCGTTTCGTGACGTGGCCCGGGTGATGGGATTGCCCATGGATGAGATCGATAAATACAGCTCAATGCTGACCCACCACAGCGTCTCCAGCGTGCCGGAGGCCATGCGGAAGTTTCCGGAGATGTCCGATTTCCCCATACAGCGTGAACCCTGGCGATCGGTTCTGGAACACGCTGTTCACATCGATGGATACGTGCGACATCTCGGCATCCACCTGGGCGGTATGGTTATCGGAGACCGTGCGTTGAGTGATTACGCCCCGCTGGAGGACAGCACCAAGGGGATCGTGGTGACGCAGTATGAGATGGAGGCGGCGGAGGATGTGGGGTTGGTGAAGATTGATCTGCTGGGACAGAGGTCGCTGTCGATACTGGACCGGGCGGTGGAAAGCATCGAGCGGAATCACGGGGTGGAGATTGATGTGGAGGATATCCCGGACGAGGACGAACGCACGGCGCGGCTGCTGGGTAACGGCCGCACGCTGGGATGTTTTCAGATCGAATCTCCGGGGATGCGACAGCTGTTGCAGATGCTGGAGGCCGGCAGCATCATGGACGTCATACAGGGGCTGTCGCTGATTCGTCCGGGGCCATCCCACAGCGGCATGAAAGAGGCGTTTATTCGGCGCAAGCGCGGGGAGGAGGAAGTGACGTATCGGACGCCCCGGATGGAGGAAGCCCTTTCGGGGACCTACGGGGTGATGCTGTATCAGGAAGATATACTGAAAGTGGCGCAGGTGGTGGCGGGCTTTTCGCTGGCCGAGGGGGATCAGTTGCGTAAACGAATTACGAAGGACCGGAGTCCGGAGAATCTCGCCGAGCTGCGGGAGCGGTTTGTTGAGGGGGCGATTGAGCGGGATGTGGAACCGAAGGTGGCGGAGCAGATCTGGAAGGAGATCGAGGGATTCGCCGCCTATTCCTACTGCAAAGCACACGCGACGACTTACGGGCATATATCGTATCAGGCGGCGTGGCTGAAAGCCCACTGGCCGGCCGAATTCATCGCCAGCGTTATTGCGAACCAGGCGGGGTTCTACGATCCGGCAACTTATTACCGCGATGCGCGACGATTCAACGTGAAAATACTACCGCCTTCGGTCAATGCGAGCGGAGTGGAATGTCAGCCGGAGACGGTGGAGGGGCCGGGTAGGGGGCAGGGGGCGATCCGACCGGGTCTGCGCAGCGTCCGTTCCCTCCGACGCGACACCATCAAGCGGTTACTGTCGGAACGGGACCGTGGTGAATTCGCATCGTTTGAGGACTTCTGTGCACGCGTGGAATGTCAGGACCGTGAACTGGAGAATCTGGTCCTGGCGGGAGCATTTGATTGGACCGGAGAGAGCCGACCGACGTTGATGATGAAACTGGAAGTCCGTCCCTCGCCATCACCGGGCTCCAAAGACGGATCAGTGGGCCAGTTGTTTGAAGATCAGCCCATACCGACGCGGGTGGGGGACGAAACCGCGGCGTACGATATTCCATCACAGCCGGGGTACTCCCTTGCCGAGCGGGTGGGCTACGAATTGAAAATGCTGGGGATGGCACATTCGGGGCATCCTCTGGATGTGTGGGAGGATGAAGGGCGCCGCAATGGCCAGCTGCGCAGTTACAATTTATCCCGGAAAGGGGGCCAGCGTGTGGTATTCACCGGTTGGCTGGTAACGATGCGACGCGCGGTAACCCGGGATCGGCGGCAGATGAAATTTTTGTGCCTGGAGGACCGGCATGGAATGGTGGAGGTGGCGGTGTTTCCCGACGCGTATCAACGTTGCGGACGAGAGCTCTCGGGCGGAGGAGTGTATCGTGTGGAGGGTACGGTGAAAGAACAACACGGGGCATACAGTCTGGTGGCGGACGGTATTCAGCGTGTCGGGTCGGTGTAAGGGGTGGCGTTTGATGGACAAAAATGGCCGTAGAATTTATTATTTATGTCCAGCGTTCGGGCACATGACTGAGTGATATCGACGGGTCGGGTTGCCGTTTCGGACGCTGGGGTTGGCATATCATACCAGAAGGATCGCGTCGTACTCATTATCCCCTTCCATTGCCTTATCTGATTTAATCCCGGGTTATAATGTGCATTATTTAATTCCTGCAGAGTGGTTTCAGGGTCTTCATTGGATCCTGCTTTTACTGATCGGCGGTGGAGCTTTATATCTGCTGATACGCGGCGCCGATATGCTGGTGGAAGGTGCCAGTGGTATAGCCCTCCGCCTCGGTCTGAGCAAGGTGATTGTAGGAGCTACCGTTGTTTCTCTGGGAACGACAAGTCCTGAGGCCGCCGTATCAGTCATGGCGTCTATAGGTGGAGAGGCTGGGCTTGCTCTTGGTAATGCCGTTGGATCGGTTATCGCGGATACTGGTCTGATTTTTGGTGTGGGGTGTTTGCTCATTGCTCTGCCGGTGGACAGGTATTTGTTGAATCGGCAGGGATGGGTGCAGACTGGAGCTGCTTTTCTGTTGGCCATCTGCAGCTACGGCGTATGGATGTATTGTCCGCCGGGTTCTCAAAGGCTGGGGCGCTGGGTAGGGGTCGGTTTTTTGACGCTGCTGGGGTGGTATATGTGGGCCAGTGTGAAATGGGGACGCCGGCACAAAGAGTGGAAAAAAGAGCAGATGGCGGATGAGTATGGGGAGGGCGATTCGGAGGAAGCGGAGATTCTCGATAAGGCGGAGCATGATCCGTGGTCGAAACTGATTCCCCTTTTCATATGTGGATTGTCGCTGGTCATCATATTCGGTCGGGTGGTGATTGTATGCGCCAAGACCGGAGCGCAACAGGCGGGCGTGCCGGAGGTGGTGATTGCCGGAACCATCGTGGCCATGGGTACGTCGCTTCCCGAGCTGATGGTGGGGATCAGCGCGATAAAGAAAGGTCATGCCGATATGCTTATTGGCAATGTGGTGGGTGCTGATGTGCTCAACATACTGTTTGTTATCGGAGCATCAGCGGCTGCGACCCCGCTGAATTTGATTAATCACGGCGCCCAGATACAAGAAATCTTTCTGTATCTGCATTTGCCGACCATGTTGCTGATCCTGATTTTATTCCGAATTTACATCTACGATGCAATCCGTAACGGCAGGTTCCGCAGGTGGCACGGGATTCCGTTGCTCGTGATCTATGTGAGTTACCTCATCCTCAACATGGTTATGGCAAAATGATCCGCTGACGTTCTGCTTCAAGGCATGTACGGGGCAAAAGAGATGTTGGGGTAAGGTTTCGGTGAACCACATGCGTTTTGTGATGCCCTACTTACCGGGCTTATCCCTGTGCACTACAGCAGGCGTACGACGACAGGCGACAGGGCCTTCTGGCAGGGCGCTGGAGCCATCGTCGAGTCCCTTCGTCCATCACGTTTATCGGCTGTTTTCCGGGCTACGCTCTAACTGCCGATGAAGGCCAACGGCAGCTACGGTAATCTTCTTCACCCACGGGATGAACCCGTGGGGGCCGACTGGGATCATGGGCTGAATTTAGCCCATCCAATCTTCTTCCCCCCATGGCACAAGACCATGGGGGGCCGTATTCAGGGTTTTAATCGTGTCTGTTCGGGCGTTTGATTCGCAAGCAATAGGTAAACGCTTGCACACTGTAACCTGATCTGAAGCCGCGGCGAAGGCGCCTGAGGCGGAGCCTCTCTGGAGTGCGCGCGGCCATGCCGCCGCTTTCCCTTTCTCCGGACGCGTGTCATCTTCCGGTTTCGCCTCCGTCAAAATCCCAAACGCTTGCCGGGCAGCTAAGCGGACCGAACTAAAAACTTTCGGGTTTCAAACCCGGTTTGGTGTCGATTAGCTGTATTTTTAGTCCCAACGGGACGGCTTCATACTAGCCCAAGATGCAGTGCTCTGAAAGAGCACGGAATCTTGGGTCAGGGTCTTTATTCTTGCCGCTTAGGATCACCTCGCGCGTAATTTCACCATGTTGCACTGGGCTGTTGGCTGCTGCAGCACGGAGTTAGAAACGAGAAGAAAATCCTGCGCTCACCGAA
>CAZXYF010000205.1:0-5566 GCA_964644705.1 uncultured candidatus Brocadiaceae bacterium
AAGCCCGGCAAGTAGGGCATCACAAAACGCACGTGGTTCACCGAAACCTTACCAATTTCGAGTATTTAAGGAGACGTATTCATGAACAGCAGGGAACGATGGGTAGAGACGCTGACGTTTGGTGAACCGGACCGTATTCCGCTGACGCCGGGCCATCCGCGAGAATCCACACTGGAACGCTGGCACGGCGAAGGTTTGCCGGAGGACGTATATTATTTTGATTATCTGTGCGATAAGTTGGGCATCGACATCGATAAGCCGGACCGGGAAAAGGTGACTCCCGGCGTGGATTTCACGATGATTCCGCGTTTTGAGGAAAAGGTGCTTGAACACAGGGACGGGCACTACCGCGTTCAGGACTGGAAAGGCAATATATGTGAGATTTCCGACGAATATGATGTGACCTACCTGCGGGAGCCGAAGGATTTTGTCACACGCAAATGGATATCCTGTCCTGTGGAAGGGTGGGAGGACTGGGAGGACATGAAAAAGCGCTATCAGGTGGACTCACCCGGGAGATTCGCCGACGATTTTGAGCAGCGGTGCGCGGCCATGCGAGAGCGGGATTATTTTTCCATGATTTCGTATCCTGGACCATTCTGGCAGCTGCGCGAATGGTGTGGTTTTGAGGGATTATGCCACATGATGGTGAATCAGCCGGACCTGGTTAGCGAAATGACGGAGTACTGGAAAGATTTTGTCTCGGGACTGCTGGATAGGATATTCGTGCACGTGGTGCCGGACGCGCTGCGGTTCAACGAGGACATGGCCTACAAGCAGAAATCAATGATCAGTCCCGGGATGGCGCGCCGTTTCTGCCAGCCATGCTGGAGTGAATGGGCTGATAAGGCAAAAGATGCCGGCGTTCCAATAGTGGGGATTGACAGCGACGGATACGTGGGGGAACTGATCCCGGTATGGCTTGAATCAGGATTGAATTATTGCGATCCCCTGGAGGTAGCGGCCGGATGTGACATTAATGAATTTCGTGATGAATACGGTCATCAGATATCGTATGCAGGGGGCGTCGATAAACGCCGTATCGCCAAAGGCGGGGATGTCATACGGAACGAGATTGGCCGACTGGAGCCGGTGATTCGGGACGGAGGATACGTTCCCGGGTGCGATCATGGCGTTCCGTCGGATATTTCATGGCCGAAATTTGTCGAGTACACGCGCCTCCTCGCAGGGGTGACAGGCTGGTTGTAACGGGGTCGCAATTTTTCTTCGGTCAGTTTGCTTACTTGCACTATTCACTTCACCGGTCATAATAAGATTAAAGGGACGGGAAGGGTGAAATGTGTGCGCAGGGAATCGCGTGTATATTTCACACAACTTTTTCCTTCTGAGTGCCCGACGCCAACACGCCCACAGCAAGTGCAAGTATCATGAAACTGACCGAATCAGCCACGAAAAAACGCCAACAGATCATCGACCGGATCCCCGATTTTCCATCCATTCCAACGGCAGCGCTTAAGGTGCAACAGTTGTTAAAATCCTCGAACGTGGATTTTAATAAGCTTGCGAAAATCATCCGGAACGATCAGGCTCTGACGGCGAATCTTCTGCGGATTGCCAACACAGTATCCTTTGGCGGACGACGCCAGATTGAAACGGTGGGACAGGCTATAGTCCGTCTTGGTACGCGACATGTCTCGCAAATGGTGGTGGGGCTGGCGGCCGCGTCCCTCATGGAGAAAGAAGTTAAAGGGTATGAAATGCCCCCAAAGGCTCTGTGGAAACATGCTCTGGCCGTGGCTATCGGAGCGTCAGAGCTGGCGCGGAGCCTCGATATGGAAGATCCGGATGTGGCCTTTACCGGCGGCATGCTCCATGACATAGGGAAGGTGGCATTGGGGAATTTTGTAGAGTGTAACGTGGACTCCATCGAACGGCTGGCTTTCGACAAAGACGTCTCGTTTCACGTGGCAGAGCGGGCTGTTATGGGGATTAATCATGCTGAACTGGGTTCGTTGCTGATGAAGGAATGGGGGCTGACCGAACGTCTTGTGCGCGTGATTCAGTATCATCACGATCCGGACGGATGCGAAGACGTTAACAGCCTTATTGACCTGGTACATGTAGCCAATGCCGTCGCAATGCAGGCTGGTATCGGAACGGGGATCGACGGATTGCACTATCAGCTATGCAATAATTCGATTGAACGACTCGGTATCTCCGAGGAACTGATGGATGAATTCCCGCTCGAAATAGAAGAGAGGGTTAATAATATATCGGACATCTTTGGCGAATGATGTTTTGCTTATGTTCGGGACTTGAGGATGAAGCGGCGGATCAGGGCAGACGCTGCGTTGCTGATCTGGCCGGTACGGCCACCATAAACTTTATGGCTTAGTAGGGAATCAATAGGGAAACCATGAAAATGACTGAATCTGCTCGTGAGATGCGCAAAGAAATCGTGGCGGAGATCCCGGAGTTTCCGTCGATGCCCACGACCGCGTTGAAAGCAAAGAAGCTTCTCGACGCTGCTCAGGTGGACTTTGATGAGCTGGCGCAGATCATACGGAATGACCAGGCCCTGACGGCGGATTTGTTGCATCTGGCCAACACCATATCTTACGGGGGACGGCGACAAATTCAGACGGTGGGGCAGGCGATAGTCCGCCTCGGTACACGGCAGGTTTCCCAGATGGTGGTCGGTCTGGCCGGGGCGTCTCTGCTGGATACTGAAATAGAAGGATACGACATGGGCCCGCGCGCCATGTGGAAGCATGCCCTGGCAGTGGCTATTGGTTCATCCGAATTGACGAAACACCTGGAAAAAGAGGATCCCGATGCCGCTTTTACGGCGGGTATCCTGCACGATGTGGGAAAGGTCGCGCTGGCCAATTTTGTTCATGCCAACGCGGACACAATTGAGCAAATTGCGTTCGAGAAAAACGTTCCGTTCAATGTAGCCGAACGCTTTGTGCTGGGAATTGACCACGCCGAGCTCGGGGCTATGCTGATGGATGAATGGGATTTGAACGAGAAAATCACACGGGTAATCCGGTGGCATCATAGCCCGAACAAATGTGAGGCCAATTTCTCGCTGACGGATATTGTGCACGTCGCCAACGCCGTGACAATGCAAGCGGGAATCGGGACGGGGATTGATGGGTTGCACTACAACCTCTGCGAGGATGCAGTTGATCGGCTGGGGGTAACGTCGGATTACATGGATGATTTTGCCCTGGAAATCGAGACTCGTCTCGAAAAAATATCAGACATCTTTGATGAAGAGTAGGAATGATGGACCGGGGATGGGGCGGCCGACAATATGCCCGAAACACACCATTCCTGGGCCTTTCAAAGTCGGACCGATAGGAGATGGGCGGATATCCTGGCCCGCTGAGGAACAAGCACGGAATACAGCCACCAACCGTTTCCCGGACAATCCCGGGATGAATTAAGTTCTCGGTATCTGAGTCAGCTACTCACGTTTGCTCTTGGTATATCACGCGATATAATGGTTTTTCAAAGCTTTGATGCTCACATTTCACGAGTCGTCAGGGCGCCAACTGTGGGAACGGCCCCGCTCGTGAGCGGTATGCCCGCCTCGCTGGCCCAGTCATTTTAACGGTAGAGGGCCATGGGAGATGTTCGGAGGAAGGCAGGAAATCGTATGGCACTTAAAGAGAAAGCCTACAACCAGATTCGCAGAAGTATTTTGAACGGAGAGTTTGTGCCCGGTGAGATGCTGAATCGCCGCGGTCTGGCTGAAGAACTGGATATGAGTCCGGCACCGGTGCATGAAGCAATGATTCAGCTGGAATGCGACGGATTTCTGGAAGCCCTGCCGCGCCGGGGCACTCGCGTGAAGACTGTCTCCCGCGAGGATGTACGGGGGCATCTGATCGTTCGCGAAGCACTGGAGTGTCAGATCGGACGAATTATCTGTGGGGAGCCCGTCGCAGAAGCGCTGGATGCGTTAACCCCACTGGCGGAGGCTACCGACGAAAGTAAAGTGACTGACGTGGAGCGAATGGAACGAGAGGTCAATTTTCACGTTGAAATGGCCGAATGTGCTGATTGTCCCACTCTCGCCACGGAATATAGTCGGGTGATGCAGATCGGTTTGTTCTATCGTGTGAATCTGCTGCTGAATGCGTCTGTACGGAAACCCGTTGACCGTCACGTCGTCCTGCTGGAGGATCTGGTGGAACAATCACCTGACGAAGCGGAGATAACCATGTCGAAACACGTGTGGGCGGGTAAACCCGAGTCGATCCGGCCATCCTCCTTACGATGGAAAGGTTACGATGAATAACTGGAAGACGGAAGGTCTCGTTGCCGCTCCCCCGACCGGCTTTTCCGCTGACGGGGACATTGATCTGAAGCCTGTTGCGCCAATGGCCGAACACCTGCATCAACGCGGAGTGACCGGGGTGTTCGTCAACGGCACGACGGGCGAAGGCATGTCGCTCACATGCGAGGAACGGGAGAGTCTGGCCGAAGAGTGGGGAAAGGCACTGCCGGAATCGATGAAATTCTTTATCCACGTCGGACACAACAGCCTCGCGGATGTGTGTCGGCTTGCCCGTCATGCCGAAACCTGCGGCGCCGACGCTGTTGGGATCATGGCTCCGAATTTTTTTCAACCCTCCGGTACGGAAGCCCTGATCGACTGGTGTGCGAATGCGGCGCGAAGTGTCCCTGACACCCCGCTGTACCTCTATCATATGCCGTCAATGACCGGAGTGGATGTAAATGTGACGGATTTCCTGCGACGTGCCGGCGAACGTATTCCCAATCTCGCCGGGATCAAATTCACCTTTGAAGCCCTGGATGATTACTTCGAGGCCCTTCGGCTTGAAGAAGGACGTTACGACGTTCTGTGGGGTCGTGACGAGATGCTGCTGGGAGCGCTCGCTATGGGGGCGCGGGGCGCAGTGGGCTCCACGTTTAATGCGTTCCCCGAACTGTCCCTGAAAGTCATGGAAGAATTCAGCGCCGGCAATCTTGATGTGGCGCGTGATTTCCAGGAAAAAGTGATTGACGTCATTCGCATACTGGCCGGTACCGGAAGTTTCTTTGCGGCACTGAAGGTCGTCTTACACCACCAGGGGGTTCCAATCAGGCGAGACACACGCTGTCCCGTTTCATCACTGTCGGAGGCAGCAGCAGACAGGGTGATCAACCGGGTGCAGGATGTTCTGCAACCAGGCCTGTCCAAAACGCCAATTCGGGATGTGTAGATCTTTGTCTTTGCCTTCGTCTTTATCAAACATCTTCCGTTGTTTTTTGGCGGGCTCAACCCCCGTAGAAAGGCAGACGGAGGCAAAGACAAAGATAAAGAGGTTAGATCCATCGCCTCAACATATTCAGGGGTGGTTTGCGAGATATATCCTTATTTCGGGCTCACAACCACCTCGGAGCCCATCAAAACGCCCGTTGGGTAGGTTCTGGACAGCACTGTTTGCAACGTGTAACCCCAGAACTCCTGATCCGTTGGAAAATACAGTGAACCCCAATTCGCCTAATAGCTGGAAATAACATCCGGTGTACCCTTGGGGAAAAGTCGCTGCAGTTTGCCCCCCCGGGCCTGCCCCGGGGGGCCAGATGA
>CAZXYF010000206.1:0-5536 GCA_964644705.1 uncultured candidatus Brocadiaceae bacterium
AGGAGGCATACCACGCCAGGCCCTATCGCGTTGTTTGCGCATCTTCGGGTAGTGCGGAAGTACGCCTCAACCGGGACAAGCCCGGCAGCAGGGCGCATCTGGAATAACGTGGTTGACTGAATACTTACTTAAAAACGATGTGCGTGTCCGCGGCCTGGATAACGAAGGTCGAGAAGACTGAAGGTGGGGCGTTACGTCGGCCCTTGCTGCTGGCGGAAAACGGGTTGATGGAGGTGATGGTGTCCGCGGTTGCGGATTGATTGTTGAGCCATATCGTTTTACCGTTAAGGGTCATCAGCTCCGTGGTACCGGTGTGTACCGGGAAGCTTTTCATCTGACCAACGCGGTGGTTTTTCCCCTTCCTCAAGTGATTTTTAGGGAGTCTGTACAATGCCTGAATGTAAAGTTGAAGAGAACAAGGAATTTTGTTCGTGCAGTTACAACAGCTGCAGCAAACAGGGAGTTTGTTGCGATTGTCTGCAATCTCATTTCAAACGCGGGGAGCTGCCCGGCTGCCTGTTTCCGGATGATGTGGAGAAGACATACGATCGATCCATTGAGAGGTTTGTTGAAGCCTTTCAAAACAGAGAGCCCTGGTGGTAAATTCGGGTGTTGCCGTGGTCGCGTGTGACCGGGGGAGCGCGATTTGTTTGGCGGGACCATCGGAAACGACAGAAGTTTTACTGCGAGAAAGGAAAGAATTTGCCCAGCGACGCCGTACTGTATCTCATTGTTCGTGGCTGTATTCTCATCGTGGCCGCGGGTCTGTCTATGTTTTTCAGCGGTTCAGAAACCGCGCTTTTTCGGTTGGAGGCCGAGGAGGTGGGGCGTATGCGCGAGGATGAGGGGACCGGTGAGGTTGTTGCCCGACTGTTAGATCGCCCCAAGCGTCTGTTAACCACCATCCTGTTTGGTAATATGGTGGCAAACATCATCTTTTTCAGTGTCTCATTCTTTCTGGTCGTGCGTTACGGGAAGATTCTGGGTCGTGGCTGGGGAACTGTGCTGAGCCTGCTGTCTCTCCTGTTTATCATAATATTTTGCGAGATGCTGCCAAAGAACGTTGCGGTGGCATACACGCGATCCTTCAGCCTGATGGCGGCATACCCCCTTACGCTGGTTGAGAGGACCTGTGCGCCATTCATCTACAGCCTTGAAAAAATTACGGACGGCATATCATACATTTTCAAATCCCACCTCGAACGGAAGCCTTTCATCCGCGGGGAAGAGCTTCAAATGCTCATCGAGTTGAGTGAAAAAGAGGGCGTGGTGGAAGAGGACGTGGGGGAGATGATTGGTGAAGTCGTGGAACTGTCAGACATTGCCCTCCGCGAAGTGATGGTGCCGCGGGTCGAGATGGCCTGCTTCGACATTCAGAATTCCGCCGAAGAACTGCGTGACTTGTTTGCGCAACACAAGCATACTCTCGTACCCGTTTACGAGGATCGAGTTGATGAGATGCTGGGTGTTATCCATGCGAAAGATTTTCTGTTTCGGGATGACAACACGGAGCTGCGTGATCTTGTTCAACCCATCCCGTTCCTGCCGGAGTCGGCGACCGCTGAGGAGTCGCTCAAACGTATGAGAGATGGGCACACGCGCATGGCCTTCGTGGTGGATGAATACGGTGCGGTGGAGGGACTCGTAACTCTGGAGGATGTGCTGGAGGAAATCGTGGGGGAAATACGTGATGAGTATGATGTTGAAAAAATGCCGCCGGTGGAACAGATTGAGGAAGGGCGGTATCGGGTGCGGGGGGACCTCAGCGTGCGTGATTGGAATGAAGCATTCGGGCTCGACTCCCTGGAATTTTCGGCGGATACTGTGGGGGGCCTCGTCATGACTCTGCTCGACCGTATTCCGCGAGAAGGGGATACCGTAAGCTACCGCAACCTGGACATTACCGTGGAGAAGATGCAGGGACGGCGAGTGCTGACGGCGATACTGGAACTGACCGAAAACGAGGAACGGGCTCCCGCTGAAAGATTCTGAGGACGAAGCCCTGTGTAATTTACCTGAACCCATCATACCCGGGTCGAAAAAGGATGGAATAGAGAGTGGTAATTGATCTTTTTCTCATGGTTTTGTTTGTCGCGTTGTCCGGTTTTTTCAGTGGCAGCGAGATTGCCTTCTATCGCACCAGTCTTATACGTCTGAGGATACGGGGAGGACTGGATACGATGGTGGGACGGATCTTGCATGGTCTGATTCAGACCCCCCGCATGACCATCAGCACGCTGCTGATCGGCAATAACATTACCCATTACGTGGTTGTTGCCCTCTGCACGACTCAACTCCGCCGAGCGGGGCTGAGTGGTGCGGATTTCTGGAGCACTATTATTCTCTCTCCCGTTTTACTCGTCTTTGCGGAGATCCTGCCGAAAGTTGTATTTGAAAGACGTTCGGACAAGCTGATGCGGACGGCCGCACCGGTCATCCAACTGTGCAAGTGGATGTTTTATCCGGTTTTGCTGCTGGTCAGGGGGATGCTGGATGGGTTGTATTACCTGATCGGTCGTGAAGGACGGGAGGGGGACGCGTTCACGACTGATAAATTCAAGTTCTTCCTGAAAAAAAGCACGGCCGGGGGAGTGATCACTCCATACCAGCACCGGATGGCCTCCAACATTATGCGCTTGCAGTCAATCGAAGTGGTCCAATGTCTCGTACCCCTGGATGAGGTTGTGATGGTGCCTGCGGATGCGGGGATAACCGATTTGAAAGACATTCTGAAGCAAAATCGTTACAGTCGTTTGCCCGTATACTCGGATGACCATGAGCAGATCATTGGTATTGTGAATGTGATCGATCTGTTAAGGGCGGAGAATATGGCCAATGTGAAATCGCTGAGCCGGGCTCCGGTGCGTATCGACAGGAGTACTCCCATCGTGGAAGCTCTCTATACCCTGCAACGGGCGAAGCAGCAGATGGCGGTAATAACGGGGGAGGAGGACAATCCCCTTGGTATAGTTACTGTGAAGGATCTGGTGGAACGTATTGTTGGGGAGTTGGAGGCGTGGTGATACAATATAGGTGTCATCGATCATAAAGGGAGGATTCGAATGCGAAGACGAATCATACTGTTGTGCTTGATGCTGGTGGCATTGCTGGGAAGATCCGGCGGTGCGCAGAATTTGCCCGCTTTTCCTGCTGATAGCAATGATGCTGAAAAGGATGGGGGAGTTTCCGTTGACGCTCAGGTCAATCCTTCACGCCAGGTTCCCGGAGAACGGTTGGTTGCTGAGGTCAACTATAATATTCCCGATCGATGGTATATCTTTGCACATAGCGTCGAGGTGAAAATTGCCAAAAAAGATGGAGCGGACCAGTGGCTGAATGTGGGGGGACAGCACCAACCGGAGCCGGAAACAAAGTATGACGAGTTGCTGGAAAAACAGGTGGAGTATTATACTGGCCGGGTGACGGTCCAGCGGGTGTTGAGCGTCGCGCCGGATGCTCCTGCCCAGACCCTCACTGTTCCCCTGCAGGTGTCTTACCAGGCCTGCTCTGAGACGACATGTTATCCCCCCACTACCCGGCAAGTCGAAATTGATGTGGAGTTTTTGCCCGCTGATTCCGACCCGAGGGACGTGAATATCCCCGCCACCACACGGGGAAAAAACAGCGACCGTGCCTCTGTGGGCGGCCAAACAGAGGAAGTGCCAGATGCCGGGTTCAGGGACGAGGGGCTGCTGGCTCTGCTGGTCTTTAGTTACCTGGCGGGTCTGGCACTGGCACTGACCCCCTGCGTTTATCCAATGATACCCATCACAATGAGCGTGATTGGGGCCTCCTCTGCGGAGAGCGTGTGGGGGGGGCTGGGGCGGTCACTGGTTTATGTGCTGGGGATTTCCCTGATGTATGCCACGCTGGGATTGATTGCCGCAGCGAGCGGCAGTGTTTTCGGAACCATGATGCAACATCCGGCGGTGTATGTCGGGCTCGCGATATTGTTTACGGTTTTAGCTGCGGCCATGTTTGATCTCCTTTCAATTCAGCTTTTCGGGACATGGACCAACCGCCTTCAACAAAAGGTGCGCGGTCGTGCAGGACTGATTGGGATCCTTTTGCTGGGCGTTCTGTCTGCCATCGCGCTGACCCCGTGCAGCGCACCGGTTATAATTGGTGCCATGGGCTTTGTGATGAAAACCGGCAACTTGCTGGCGGGTTTTCTGGCGTTTTTCTGCATAGCGTGGGGTATGGGGACTCCGCTGGTACTCGTTGGAACGTTCGGGGGGATGTTGCGATCACTCCCCGAGTCAGGCGAATGGCAGGATACAGTGAAACATGCGTTTGGGTTCGGCCTCCTCGCTGCTGCTCTGTACTTCTTCCTTCACAGCGGTCTTCTGGGGGATTTCTGGTCGGATATGGTTGTCGGAGGTTTCTTGGTCGTATGCAGCGTCTTTGCGGGCGCATTCGACCGGCTGGCCCCCGATAGTTCGTGGTGGCCACGGCTCTGCAAGTCGGTTGGGTTGTTACTTCTGATCGCAGCAGTTTTCGTGTTCGGTGGGGCAATTGGATGGGGCGGAGCTCTGCCGGAAAAGGGCGAAGGAATCGAGTGGGAACCGTCGCTGATGCAGGCGCGGCGAAAATCGCGCGAACAGGATAAACCCATGATGATCTATTTCTGGCAGGAGATGTGTCCCTCGTGTGAGCAGCTTGTCCAATCAACTTTTCCGGATCCGGCCGTAGTGGAACGCTCTGACGAATTCGTATGCGTGAAATTCGACGGGACCGATGCTCAGAACAAAAGAGTGAAGAAAGTTTTGAATCGTTACGGTGTGAAGGGATTTCCGACGCTGGTCTTTGTGGACTCGTCGGGGCAAAGCGTGAAAGACGCCACTCGTGTCGGCTATGTACCACCGGGGGAACTGGCTCAGGTGATGGAACAAGTCGTCGGCGGGAAACAGCCGAAACCGGAGCGGAAATGATGGTACCCGTCGAGCTCTGGCCAGCAGAGGGAGGGACGCGGGAGAAACCAGTTGCGCACATGTTGAGAGAAACAGGGGGCGCTGCCCGTTGATTGACTTGCAATTATTCGTCTCAACCGTCACGCTAGAATATACGGATTGCAGGCGGTTGTTCGCCGCATAACTGTCTATTCTGGAGAAAGGAACAAAGATGATCGACAAGGATAAAGTTGCAGAAGTTATAGAGAACGATGTGCGGCCGTCCCTCCAGGGGCACGGTGGCGATTGTGAGTTGGTGGAAGTCACGGATGATGGCGTCGTGAAAGTTGCTTTGCAGGGAGCCTGTAATGGATGCCCCATGGCTCAGATGACCATTCGTAAGGGCGTGCAGGGCAAACTGCAGCAGGCCATCCCTGAGGTTGAAGAAGTGGTTTCGGTGGAGCCCGAAGAGGTGACTGAAGCCGAATAAACCTATACATGGATCCAAATTGCGTGCAGGAAAAGACTCCGCTCTGAGCGGGGTCTTTTTATTTGGATGCAGGCTCAGAACTCCTGATGCGTTGGAAAATATAGTGAACCCTATTCGACATGTAGCGGGGAACAACATCCGGTGTCTTCTTGGAAAA
>CAZXYF010000207.1:0-5477 GCA_964644705.1 uncultured candidatus Brocadiaceae bacterium
ATCATCTGGACCTCCGGGGCAGGCCCGGAGGGGCCAAACCGCAGCGACTTTTCCCAAAGGGGACACCGAATGTTATTTCCGCTATGTGGCAGATTGGGCCGAATTCCCTTTCCACTCTTTTGCCATTTTATCACCTGATCGTCATTTTTGCAGATGGAGAGGGCAGTATAAAATGACGCTGAGCGGTCTAAGCGGGCAAAATAAAGTCCGTTCCTGTTTTGATTTGAATCACCAAGACGAGTGCGATAACGTCTCCTAACACGCATGTTATCCAAAAACAGGGTCTGGAAGAGTGCCGTTAGCCCCGCCGGGGCGTCTGAGTCCATAGCCCTGGGCGCCCCAGCCCAGCGAGGAAGCCCGGGGAACGAACTTCTTGAAGAACTCAGTTCCTGCGGAGTATCGGTCGACAAGGCGTCAATGAAAAAATTGGTCCTGCAGTATGCTTCAGCTGAGGATATTATCGAACAGGAGTGGGAAAAAGAGGGGCTGACCGATAAACCCGAATATGACTGGGCTACTGTTTGGGAAAATCTGGCGGTGCTGTGGGAGCGATGGTTTCCCGGACATCCCAGTTCGGAAATGATCAATGAAGAGATGCAGAAGGGGTATGACTCCATGATGGAGGATGCCCACGTTGATGCGGCCACGAGGTGGCTGGATCTGTGGGATCAGGTCACCGAACGGATGGATGAGCTGGGGTTTGATACGCTTGAACAATTTGACGAGGTTTTTGCCGGGACGCAAACGTTAAATAACTGGGTGCCGGATTTTCAGATGGAGTTGAAGAACGCCGCCCGGGAAGATTCGCGTTTTTATGAGCAACTTATCCGGGTGGCCCATGAAATCAGGGGAAGGTGCCCGCAGGATGAGGAGATGCGCAAAACGTGTTTGCGTGATATCGCCTCTGCTCACGCGGACCGTGGCGAAGTGGAAACTGCCGTGTCAATGTACAGGCAGTGGCTGGAGGAAGATCCGCAGTGGGGATGGGGTTGGGTCGGGTGGTCGGACTGTTATTGGTTCGGGCCCAACAGACCCAACGATTATGAAAAGTCACTGGAAGTACTTCAAAAAGGTCTTGGAGTTGAGGATGTGCGGAACAAAGAAATGATCTTCGAGCGGATGGCCGATGTGTACCGGGAAATGGGGCGGAAAGAGGAAGCCAGACGGGCACGTGAGAAAAGTCACGAATGTGTGAAAGAGAATGATGATGGCGAGGCAATCTTTTCGCAGATGCCGCCTGATGAACCGCCCGAGCTCGATACGTCTGCGTCGGACAGGGAGCTGGATGATTCACTGCCTCAGGCCGGATCATCACAACTTACATCTCACGAGGAGGTGGGACGGAACGATCCGTGTCCGTGCGGCAGCGGCAGAAAATATAAGCGGTGTTGTGGCAAAAAGGGGCGGTGAGGGCCGCGCGTGATGCAGAATTGAATCGGTATCGCCACAACGCGGTGCTCTTATCCCATCACTCGATCACCGCCTCCACCTCATGCACGGCATCGTCCGCGAAGACCGGCACCACATTGCCCGGCAGCTCTTCTCCGTCCACCGATAGGCGGACCTCGCCGTCCTGGAGCCCCTCGGGGTTCTGGAAGTGAATGCGGTAACGCGCTCCGCGAAAATCGCGGGTGAGTTCGCAATCGGTCCATTCAGCGGGCAGAGCGGGGTCGATACGGAGACCGTCGAAGTCCGCACGCACGCCGAGAATGCCCTCGACCATGGCGCGGAAGAACCACCCACCGGCGCCGGTCATCCAGGCAAACTGCGTCTCGCCGGCTCGTCGGTTGTCCGGTCCGATGTACTGGTTGGTGAAGGCGTAGGGCTCGCAGCCGGAGTGGGTTGAGGGGTTTTCATCGTTGTCGGGCATCACCTTCATCCAGGTGTCGAGTGCCGCATTGCCGCGTCCGGCCGCGCAGTCCGCCAGGACTTTGAATCCGTTCGCGTGGCAGTACGGCGTCCCGTTCTCCCACATCCCCGGCATGATCTCGCTGACGCGTCCCACGTGTTTCCGATCGCGTGTGTAGGGTGGGGTGAAAGTTTTGTGTCCGTAGGGGGTGGCAAGATGCTCGTCGATCTGATCGAACAGGTCCCGGGCCTGCTCTGCATCGACGATATCGGCCAGGACCGCCCAGACCTGGGGGAGGAGCCAGATGCGTCCTTCCTCGTTTTCCCGTGACCCGACCGGTTCGCCGCGATCATTGATGGCCCGCAGGAACCATTCTCCGTCCCATCCGTGTTCCCGGACGGCTTCGGTCAGGTGCTCGGCCCGCCCGTTCAGCTCTTCCACCACTTCATCGTCACTGAGAACGTTTTCGGCGATTCCCACCGCCAGTTTCAGGCTGTAGATGATACCGATGGTCGTCCAGACCGATTCGCCGCGCCCCTCCAGATCGATACCGGTGAGTGAATCGTTCCAGTCGCCGAAACGGCAGCGAATAAGACCGTGCGGCCCGAGGTCCTCCGATGCATGACGCAGGCCCTGCAGGCAGTGTTCCCAGACCGTCGCCTCGCCCTCATCGAAGTAGGGCACGACCCGGTTCAGGATGCTGGCGTCGCCGCTTTCTTTGATGTAGGCATCCACCACCGGGGCTATCCATACGGGACCGTCGGAATAATGATGATCGTCCACCGGCAGCCATCCCCGCAGGGTGTGGCCATCCGCGAACTGGTGCCGGAGACATTCCTCGAGCATGTTGCGGGTGTATTCCAGATCGAAGGAGGCGGTGGCCCACAACAGCTGCATGGCATCGCGGAATCCCCGCCCGTTGTCGGAGCCGACGTCGGCGTAGATCTGGACCTGTTGTTTGAGCCATCCGTTGACCAGGTAGTTGACTTTGGGTTCGGGAGTCCGTATCTGCAGGCGCTCGACCATGGCCTGTTTTCTCTGGCGCAGGTCCTGGAATTCCTGATCGACGGCGCCGGGTTGACGAAGCGGTGTGAGCATGTCCTCGGCGTGTTCCATGCTCCGGCAGGCGCCGACAAAAATGTTAAAGCTGACCGACTCCCCGGGGCCGAGATCCAGTCCATGTTCGGTTGCGGCCACGAGTTTCTCGTTGGCCGCCAGGCTGTCGCGACACCCACCGTTGGCGACGGCCTCCGGTTGGTTGACGTGACCGAAATTGCCGAGGAAGGATCGTCGGCTCGTGTCGAATCCGTCCGGCATGCGGTCGGCGCTTACGAACGCTTTATATCCGTCGTGCGGGCAGTCGGGATTGGTGTTAATGCCGAAGACTGTGCCGGTGGAGGCGTCGAATTCCCCACGCAGGGAGGAGTAGTAATCGCAGTACTGGGTGTAGCCTCCGAGCAGCAGGTCGGCGAAGGAGAACAGCTGCATCCGGGCGGGCGTATCGCGATGGTTGGTGAGGGTGACCGTCCATATTTCGCAGGTTGCCTCACCGGGGACGAACCAGCGCATTTCAACGGCGACGTCGGAGCGCCGCGACTGGAGCACGGAGTATCCCAGCCCGTGGACGCAGGAGAACTCCTCCACCGGGGCGTGTACAGGATGCCAGCCGGGCGACCACACGTCGCCGGATTCGGTATCGCGCAGGTAGAAATAACGATGTCCATCCCGGATGAGGAGGTTGCGCCCGCGTTGATCGATGGCCTGGATTGCGCGTTCCTTGTAGGCGCCGTCGCCCCCGCCATGTTGACTCAGGGCGGCGATGAAGCTTTCGTTCCAGGAATAATTCATCAGCGCGCGGGGCGTGTTCAACTCGGTCACGACGAATTCGGTGCCATCGTCGCGAAAATGGCCAAAACTGCTGTCGGGGGTATTGTGTGTCATTATGATCTCTCCGCGGATGCATAAGGGGAAAACCGGCAGGTCGGAAATTATAACAGGTCTGGCGTTGTTTGGGGAACTCCCGTATCCATTTTGCTGGAGTTCATGGAAACATCCTGTGATGGGAAACCGTCCCGCTTATATCGTTTTAACGCCGTTCCCGAAGGGGAAAAATAAGGAATTTGTGCTCTCGAAACTTCGGGAAAACGGATCATCACCGGAAGAAACTTGATCCCCACAGCCCAAAAAAACACCACAGCGCAAATTCCTCGCCGGTGCAAAAATTCTTGATTTCTTCCGGTTGCGTGTTAGCATTAAAATAGAAGGCAGCAGGTATTTCATCTTATCCTGCCAGGGAGGTGGAAGATGCGTAAGTGTAATTTGAACAAAGTTTTGGATTTTAGGTTGATCGAGTTGCTCGTGGTCTGTTGGCCGAAGCCTCGGCGAAGGCCAGCTCGACGACGTTTTACGTTGATCGAATTGCTCGTGGTGATCGCCATCATCTCCGTGCTGGCGGCGATGCTGCTGCCGGCGCTGGAATCGGCAAGAAAGGCGGCCTTGCGGGCTTCGTGCTTGAACGAACGACGACAGAACTTTCACTCCTTCCTGTATTTTGCGAATGACCATAATGGTCGCGTTCCGACCCATGTTGGTGGCGATGCGCGCCAGGACGGACACTGGGATGGTTCTTTCGATTTTCCGATGGAGGACTACGTTGCCGGCAACTGCAGTGGCCATCCAACTGTCGCATATGTTATGTGGAGCAATCATAAGTGGTACACTTATCTCAACTCCCTGGGATACCTTTTCGCCGCTTACGAGGAGAATCCCCAGCTTATGTATTGTCCTTCCTACGAACGACCGTATCCCGATCCGGCGAACTCAGACTACGGCGCGTATCACTTAGACGATCCCAGGGTCAAGTGCGGTCACGGGGATGACGGGGATATCTCGGTCTGGGAATGTTACACCAATGGGGACCAATATACTCCTTCCAGGTCGTATAATTACCTCGGCGTCGCGCATTATCTCTGCACCGGCAAACCCCACGGCACCTGCGGGAAATCCGTTCATGCGAAACCGAGGCTCTCGATGTATGCGATGGAATGGCAGAAGGGCAATATCTCGCCCATCATCCTTTCCTGCGTTAATCATAAACCGGAGGGTATCAACTGGAAAGACATCTGGACAACCTGGGATTATGAGATGAATTACCCCAATGGCATTTCGCATGATGGCGAAGGGGTCAATGCCCTGTATGCCGACGGCTCCGCGCGGTGGGTCAGCCGTCAGAAGGTGAAGGCGGATGGGATGCTGTCGTCGCCGTTAGCTGACTATATGCGAAATGATCAGATGAAGGAATTGAACGCCAACTTGCAGAAATGGGCGCAGCAGAAAGCCGAGAAGTAGAATTCCTGCAGGGGATCCCGGAGCAAGGAGGTGAAGGTGGTTCTTGCTGCATGCAGTGTGATGCGTGACATTTGCAGGCGTACCGCCCGAAAAGACTGGAGATGGAACATACCGCAGTTTCTGTAGTGCAGGAACGGAGGCTAATATATGAAACGCAGTCTATTCACGATGCCCAAGTCACCTGTGGCCCGCCCGCCGAAGCCCCGGAGAAAGTCAACTCGATGTCGTTTTACCCTGATCGAGTTGCTTGTGGCCTGCCAGCCGGAGCCTCGGCGAAGGC
>CAZXYF010000208.1:0-5408 GCA_964644705.1 uncultured candidatus Brocadiaceae bacterium
GAAAACCACAGGATTGTTTTGATGGCTCCAGCGCCCTGCCAGAAGGCCCTATCGCGTGGCGTGGTACGCCTGCTGTAGTGCACAGGTACGCCCCTACCGGGACAAGCCCGGCAAGTAGGGCATCACAAAACGCACGTGGTTCACCGAAACCTTACTGTTAGAAGAGAGTTCTTACACCGCAACTGCAGGCTGTTCTTACAGGTGGCGCACTGACGGCTCGGTCGGAGACTAAACCGGTATCGTTTGAGTTGTTGAAGCAGCCTGTGATGCACAATTGCCCTGATTGTTCGACATTACCTGTGTCTGAGGCTGCCTGTAGAATAATTCACGCTTGAGGTTTGTGAAATGTTCGGTACCGGTTTGGTGACCATGCCCTGTGAAAACGGCGGCCCAAAATCAGGACCGGTTGATACAAGAGTGATGCCCGGGCTAAATAACCCCGAGCAAACGACCGGCGAATATTTTTCCAGGCGGGTTGTGCCGCGTGCGACCCACCAGGTCCAGCGTGCATATCCGCCAGCATCCACTGCCGGATTTTAGTTCCGCCGCGGCCAGCGTGGAGCGCCATTTATCGCTCTCCCAGCCACCGTTTCCGCTGGTCAGAACAGGCGTCCAGCCGGGGGCAGTGAACGTGGTCTCCAGAAGTGGCGACGGGTGACCGGCGTCAGCATCATACCAGAATTTGAAATCATCGGGCTGAAAATCCTCGACCAGCGGGTGGCCGGTGGCCCGGCTGACGAAGTGACGATCTCCCATGCCGCAGGCCATGACGTTCACCGCGGTGTCGGCGATCCGGTGTTCCCCCTCGGACGGTTCGATGAAAATCGCCTGAGCGCCCGCTTGCACCAGTTGTGTGAGTCTTTCCCTGTTATTTGTGTAGTCCGACACATCGTCCAGCAAAATGGTCAGGTCGGCCGGATCCATGTCGTCGATCTGGGCCTCGTTCCACTCACACGGCCGGGCCCCCAGCGATTGGGCAAGTCGGTATGACGGTCCCTCTGGTTCACCCAGGACACATATCTGTCGTTCGTCATGATTAACGGTGGGACGGGGGAAAATGCCCACTTTCTGTGTGGTATCGTGCATTACTGTGTCATCCTCGTTCAGCAGCGCCAGGCGCAGGGTGGCCTCCCTGCGGCGGTTGACGTCCGGCAGTTCGAATTCCAGCAGCCCCTGACACTGACTGTCGCATGTCGGGATATCGGCATCCGACCATCCACCGCACAACGTCTCACCTTCCATCTCCAGCCGATATGCCAGGTGGCAGTTTTGATGTTCGGCATGGGTGTCATTACAGATCCAGGCCTCCGTCTGTGCCGTCTCGCCTCCAAAAAAAGTATCCCGGTCCGAGCGCAGGTTGACGGCCAGTGGTTCGAGGGCGTCTTTATAGACGAAAAATGATGGTTTCGGGCGACGCTCCGAATCCATGATGGCCTTCATCCAACCCGCCGGAAATGCATCGATGAACAGGTGAATGGCGAAGGTGTTCATCCGGCTATCGCGACGGAAGGCCTCAGTCATGATGCGCGTCACCCATGCCTGATGTCGCTGGCTGGCCTCAATCCAGCCCTCCAGAGAATCTTGCGTGTCGAACCACATGTAGTGGAATCGGCCGGTTTGAGCCCTGATGATCTCGTCCGGTGACCATTGCTGTTCTTCATCCGGCGTCTGCGGCAGCCAATCCTCCGGGTAATGACGCCGCATCAAACTTGCATCCTCCAATCCTTCTGATCCGAATTCACCGCAGCCATACATCCATCCCGGTTTGACCTGCTGCCAGTATCCCCGGTGCAACTTTCCCATGTCGATACCGTGTCCGGTGTACCATCCGCAGTAGCAGTGATTGTCGGGCAGGCCGGGGGAGGGGGGATCGTAATCACCGTCCACGGGCTTGATAACACGATCGGGGTTGGCCTGGTGCACGGCTCGGTTGGCCGCGATGAAGAAGCGTTCAAGCTCCTGTTCTGTCAGCTGTCGGTGTTTTTTTCCGTCGGCGTTCGGAAAGGGCTCGTTGATGTAGCTGTCCACGACGTTACACGGATGAGAGCGCACGAGTCGTTCCATTTCTTCCGCCTGGCGGACCGCTTCGCAGAACTGATTGCGTCGCAGAACGCCGAACAGCGGCAGGTCGGTCTGTGTCATCAGACCGAGGCGATCACAGTATTCATAGATTTCATCCTGCACCGGACGCTGGGTCAGGCGCCAGAAATTCATGTTGCAGACTTTGGCCAGAAGGATGTCATCAATCAATTGATCCCGGTCGTCCCGCATCACATCCTGCTGTTCGAAGCCCATGGTGTTGGCGCCCCGCAGGCGTATCTCGCGACCGTTGAGATACATGCGGCCTTTGGGTGTGTTCTCGGTATCCATTCTGAACGATCGCATGCCGAACTGCTGCGATGAGGTGTCCAGCAGCTCCCCCTCCTCATCCAGCAATTTCGCCTGCAGCTGATACAGCCAGGGGGTGTCTGGTTCCCACTGGCGATGGTCGGGCATCTCCAGGCTGTATCGATAGTAATTGACCCGTGGGCCCATGGGATTGCGCAGTTCGAACGATTCGTCCTGAAGGACCGTTGCTTCAAAATTCTGGCCAAACACGGAAAGTTCCAGTTCGGCGTTATGGCGGTATTGGTCGCAGTTCCAGAGTTCCAGCCAGGCTTCGGCGCGATTGTCCTCCGGTATCGGACGGACAAAGATATCGTGAATGAACAGTTCGGAACGCGCTTCAATTCGCACGTCCTGATAAATGCCCATGCCGGGTGGACAGTGGTGCCAACCGACTTGCGGGTCGTCATAACCGGGGCCGGTGGCCGCATAGATTTTATCACCTTCGAGCTGATCACCGTTCTCCCCCCACGAACCGTTACCCCCGCATATGGCATCGTTTTCCACTTTGACGACCAGAGTGTTTTCCCCGGGCTGGGTATGATCTGTGCAGTCAAATTCAAACGGGGCAAAAAAACCTTCGTGGGAACCTACCAGGTTTCCGTTCACAAAGACATGGGCTGTATAGTCCACGCCGTCAAAACAGACGAACAAACGGTCCTTATCCTGCATTTTGCGTGCGACTTCAAAGGAGGTTCGATAGTACGTTACGGCCCGGCCAAGCGGTTCGCCGTAGTGCGGGACCTTCACCTTTTCCCACTGCCCATTTCCGTTCAGCACCCGGGAAAAATCGCGTCGGTCCGCATTCGTCTCCTGGCGCCAATCCCATGTTTCCAGTTTCTGTGTGACGCGGCAGGAGGGCAGGCCACGGGCATGGTCACGCAAGAACGGGGCGAACTGCGAGCGGAGTTCACTCAATTCACGCCGAATGTCGTCCGGTGTCCGGGCCTTCTGTTCGGGGGGGAAAAGGGCACGCTGGTCCGGGGAGGGATGAATCGGCAGATTATTGTCGGGGCGAGCCGGTGGTTGTGGCTCCACCAGATCTCTCCCTTCCTGCTCGGAGTCCTGCGCGGCGATCTCAGCGAACACATCCTTGTTTCGGTCTTTTTTGTCGTCGGTCATGACAGCGAATCCTTTCGTTTATGGATATCGACGGCGACTTCGTTTTCCAGTTCCGGTCCCTGCGTGCTGCGGCCGCGGTCAACAAGGCTCTGGAGGTGATGGGTCAGGTCTTCCACGACGTCGGGATATCTGGCCTGCAGATTGGTGGTCTCGCCGGGGTCCTGCTCCATGTCATACAGCTGGACCGGTGGCATGTCCTGTTCCTCGGCCTCCTCATCGGTGGGCGGACACCATCCGCCGCTGCCCGGGCACAGCACCAGTTTCCATTGTTCGTGCCGAATGGCGAACTGGCCGCTAATGGAATGGTGGATGATTTCGCTGCGGACGGGGTGATCGGCCCCCTGAAAAAGTTTGAGCAGACTGAAGCTGTCCGGCCCCGCGTTGTCCGCCAGATCGGTGTCGAGCATGTCGGCGGTGGTGGCCATCAGGTCGGAGAGGCAGACCTGCTGATCGCACACGGATCCGGGGGAAATGTGTCCCGGCCAGCTGGCGACGAACGGTATGCGGTGACCGCCGTCCCAGGCGTCCGCTTTGTATCCGCGGTACGGTCCGCTGGGGTTGTGTCCCTGCTCCTCCAGGTCCCGAACACCGACATACGGAGCGCAGCCGTTGTCGCTGGCGAACATGACCAGCGTGTTGTCGGCGACGCCCGCCTCCTCCAGGGCATCCAGCACCCGGCCGACCACGGCATCCGTTTCCATCACGAAGTCGGCGTAGAGGTTGAGTCCGCTTTCTCCCTTCCACTTCTCATTGACGGCCAGGGGAGTGTGGGGGGAGGTGAGAGGCAGATAGAGAAAGAACGGATCGGGCGTCTGGCTTCGGTCGTGAATATATTCGCAGCTGCGATCTGCCAGGGTGGGGAGGATGGGCTCGAACGACCAGTCAGAAACGGCCGGGCCCGGTTTGCTGGCCAGATCCACCTGGTTGTTGCACCGCCCGAACTCCGGCTTCATTCCATGTGTCTGCTGCAATTTATCGGCCGGCAGGTATTCGGTGGGCGGTTCCAGCATCCGATCGTTTTCCATCCAGCCATAGGGCGGCCAGTTGGGCACGTCGTCGCCGAAATAGTAGTCGAATCCGCGGTCGGTGGGCCCTCCACCGATGCGCTGTGAAAACACATCCTCCCACTCCGCTCGGGTTTCCTCATCGACCGCTGGTGCGGGTTGGGACGGACCAGGGACAAACTGTTCTGGGTTCTCAATGGGCCAGTTCCAGCCCAGGTGCCACTTGCCGATACAGGCCGTGTGATAGCCATTCTCCTGCAGCATCCCCGGCCAGGTGGGTGTGTTTTCTTTGATGAGGGGTCTCTCGAATTCGCCAACAATTCCGGCCTGCAGGCGGGATCGCCAGTTGTATCGGCCCGTGAGCACGCCGTATCGGCTCGGGGTGCAGACCGCGGAAGTCGAATGGGCGTCGGTGAAGGTCATTCCGTCGTTGGCGATCCGATCAATGTTGGGGGTGTGGATCTTACCATGAGGGTTCATGGACGAGACGTCGCCGAAACCGAGGTCATCGGCGAAGATGAACACAATGTTCGGGTGTTGGTTTTTCATGATCCTATGATTCTTCCTGTTGATCCGAAATGTAGTTTGCTACGGCTGGGGTGAAATGATGCAGGCCGGATGGCCTTGTCTGGCATCGATCAAAATTGCCGTTTTGGAACGACTCACGCGCGGATTGTGTTTTATGCGCAGTGCACAATCATAACTTAACTTCCCCCAATTTGTGAAAGAAAAAAAAATTTGTCAAGTGAGAGAAGGAAAAAGTGAGAATGGGGTGATAATGGGTTTAGGGGAAGGGTAGGGGATTTTTGCGGGGGAAAAGCAGGAAGATGAGGGAAGTGCCTGTGTATTATAGACATGTGAAGATGACGACGAATGCGTAAGGGTAAGTCTAGGTGG
>CAZXYF010000209.1:0-669 GCA_964644705.1 uncultured candidatus Brocadiaceae bacterium
CCTCAGTGCAACCAACAACACACCTCAAACTCGTCTGGTCCTGTTTGATAGCCTCTTCAGAGCTAAAGACAAGTATTTAAATCTGAAGGAGTTGATCGACTTCACAGTCGATTTTGGCTCGGCCAACCGTTTCGAGTATCAATCGTTAGATGGGATACTCGACCACAAAAAAAATCAATCTACACCAGCGGGTTATCCCGATTGGGTTGACTGGGAACCGGAACAGGCATGGCAAATGCAACAAATTTGCGGATCACTTATGGACGAATTAGGCTACGCGCAAGAACCCGAGTGGCAGGAAATGTGTCGGAAAGGGCGAGTGACCACCTCAACCACACCCCCCTGAGTGAGCCCTTAGTGCTTGACGACATACTTTTTCATAGGCCTTCGCGGACTTCTCCCAGGTATGCTGTCGCGCTCGCACCCGGGCATTTTTCCCCATCCTTCTCCGTAATTCATCCTGCGTGATCAACTTATTCATCGCCTTGCTCAGGGCATCCACATCCCCGGTCTCCACAAGAATCCCGGTTTCACCGTCAATGATCGCATCGCGCAACCCCGTCACATCATACCCGATCACCGGAGTCCCGCATGCGGAGGCTTCTGTCGCTACTTGCCCCCACCCCTCTCGACGCGAAGGCATGCAAACACAGAGACTTTGAGCTAACA
>CAZXYF010000209.1:679-5395 GCA_964644705.1 uncultured candidatus Brocadiaceae bacterium
CTTCCCATCAACCCACCCACTCATTTCGACCATATTGTTGAGTCCTTCTCGGGAAATAAGGTTCTCAACCTGCTTGCGGTCTGGCCCGTCACCAGCAATTACCAGCCGTGTTTGTTCATGTTTCACCCGCGTTCGCACATACGCTCGCAGTAAGTCATCCAGTCCTTTATGATCGACATCCAATCGTCCCATGAAAAGCACGAAATTATGTTCTTCTGTTATCTCGTCAAAAAGCCTTCGATCAACTCCAGGCTCCACCACTGAGATGGGCAAAGATTCTCCAATAGCTCTTTTGAAAGCGCGGGCAAGGCTGTTGCACAATGTAACGCAGGCATCATATCTTTGGATATTCGCATATAATATTGTTGCCGCAACCGATCCAACGATCGGGTATTTGTCGACGGCATCGAACGGATTGAGGCGAACATCCGCAATTGTGGGCTGCCGCCCCAAAGTCCCAGCAAACGTCGGGCTGAATGCACTGACGCCATCAATCAGCAAATCATAATCATTTTGTGCCGCGGCCAACATTGATTTTACAGAATACACCAACCGACTGCTGATTCGCCCATACGCCGGGCCCGCGAAACGGTATCGCACTCCATCTTTAACACAAACTCGATCACAGCCCGGCCAACTACCTCGCAGGACCTCCACAGTGTGACGTCGGCTCAGCCGGCGCAATATCTCGTGCATCTGATACGCCCCCCCGCCACCCAACCATGGATTACCTATATGATCATAACCCAAATGCAGGATTTTCATATATCCGTCATTCCCCAAATCAATCTTTCAGCTCGTGAGATCCCTCACCGGTGTGGACAAAGCCCGAGTGGTCCGTTTGATCCACACATGGCATCGTGGCAAAAACCGCAAACGTACGCACAATTTCGCCCGCAAACAAAAGTGGAAACAAAAGCAGATACATCAGCAGATATCTGTGCAGCCCGATCCGTCGGATCCCCATCCATAAACGGGGCAAGACCAGCAATAAAAGGCAACCCGGAAATCGACACAGATAACTGGACCGGAAATCGAAAAGTAGCTTGGCGCGAGCAAAACCCTCGCCGTATGCCCACTGGCGTTGGAAATAACGTTTCAGAGACTGGACATCCGGATTATGCCGCACCAGGAGATCAGGATGGTACAGAAAATGGTTTTCGTTATCCCGAGCTAATAAACTCATAACGACATCATCCTGACGCATCCTCTTTGTAAATGTCAGCCCCTCCAACAGTTCTCCCCGATACGCACAGTTCAGCATGGGCATCAAACCACGGCGATGCTCATCTAACGAAGGAGAATGAGACGCAAAATTCGATAGGTAATCCAACCAGCCAGCAAGCGAACGGTTACCGTTGATCACAGCCCCGGTTACTCCCCCAATATCTGGATGTTCAGCCATCGTCTCAAGCATCGTTTCCAACCAGTTTTCCAGGGGTTCACAGTCTGCATCGGTAAAGGCAATCACCGGAGAATTTGCTTTTTCCAGCCCAGCCTGCCGAGCTGGGCCCCGTCCCACATTCTCCGTCAGATACACAGGTTGAATCCGTTTATCCTTCTGCGCATATTGCTCAATAACTTCGGCCGTTTCATCCTCAGACCCATCATCGACAACCAGTGCACGCCAGTCGGGATAGGCTTGATTGATGAGCGCATCCAAACACGCACCAATACGCCTTTCTGCGTTGTAACAAGGTATGATAATGTCGACCTGTGACGCTTCTGTATCCATTATTTGATTGTACGTTTTTTTGTAAGGAACAACATTAAAAGAGACTGCTGCAAGTCACATCAATTTACACAGATATTAAGGTCCGCAATAGCCTGCAAGACCTTATTAGGCTGTATTTCTTGCCAATAATTTGGCGCCACTGAACTCAAGCGCGAGTCGGTCGTACCGAAAGGGTAATCAAGGCGGTTCTCATCGTTCACTTCCAGGATCCGGCAGTCCTCCCAGACCGGGCCCGTTCGGGTCGGATTCGTCGGACCAAAAAGTGCCACCACCGGGGTGTAAACGGCCGTGGCCACATGCATCAGCCCCGAGTCATTGGTCACCATCACATCACATTTGGCAATAAGACCAGCCGTCTCCATAATCGACGCGTCGGGAAAATGTGCTCCGTCCCAGTTTCGATCCCGTGCCGTCTGCCATAAATGTTGACGCAAATCATCCTCGTCCGGGCCGCAAAAAACAAGCACGTTGCACTTTTTTGATGCGAGCGCCTCTATAAGCCCCACAAACTGTTCCACCGGCCAGCGTTTGGCAAGCTGCCCGCCTTCTCGTGCGCTACCCGGATGGACACCAATCGTTTGGCCTCGTATGTTGTTTTCAGCGAAGTAACGATCAGCAAATTCCTGTTCATCGGGACGCAGTGGAAGCCGCGGACGCGGCAATGGAGATTGCTCATCCGACCGCGACCAACCAACCAGTCGCAGATTCTGTTCGATATCATGCAAGCCCTGCTGTGCTGAAACATGGTCATTCTGCGACCATTCAAGGGTGAGCCCACCCGATTCAGGATAAGCATGGGCCCAACTTTCCTCCGCTCCAATCAAAAAACTCAAAAGATTGAAACGGATATTATTGGACGGAAAAGCCGTTATGTTTATATCATAATTGCGGTTGCGTGCGCTTAAAGCTGTTTTGAGCGCTCCCCACCGTGAACTACCATACCCAAGATCATAGGCTGTGCGAACCTGTGGCAAACGATTCGCCACCATCCGTGACGGTGCACCTTCCACGAGAATATCAAAGTCTGCATCCGGGTAACGCCACTCTAGATGACGAAGAGCGGGTTCAAAAAGCAGTGCGTTGCCCAACCCCGAAACGGATGTTATCAGGACATCCCGCACGTTCGCCCGTTTATCTTCGGCGTTAAATCTCATTCCATCCTCTGAATCAGACTCGGATACCCCACTTATTGTATCCGTGGTTTTGCTCAGTCCGCCCAGCAGGTAGTGACCGGCCGGAACACCTATTGCAAACGTGGAACAGAGGCCAACAGCCCGCCACACAAGAGCCGCCAGCATCACGGCGTCGGCCTCAAGCCCCCAGACATGTCCGGCCGCTCCCATGGCACCTTCCGAAATCCCCAGTCCCCCGGGAGTCAGCGGCAACAACATCCCGACTCCAGCCAGCATGGCCATGGAAACAGTTTGTATAAAATTCGCCTCCAGCCCCACCGAACGACAGGCCAACAGCAGTATCAGCGGCCCTGTAATGAGATGTGCCACACGAAAAAACAGTATTCTAACCATCAAACCCTTGCGTTGTGCCAGACCCCGAAACCCCTCATCTACGCGATTGAAAATGGATCGGAGAAACCGAAAAGGTAGCCGAGCACCAGCACGCACTGCGATGACCAAAACAACAGACCCGGCGACACATAATCCCAAAAGAAACGCAAACGCAATGACAAGCGGTTTCGGCATGGAAAGACCGACCACCGGGGCGCTCACGCATGCGATGAGTCCCGTCGCGCACGAAAGGCACAACATGAGTATATTGGTGGCAGCCACAAGAGAACCAAAGTGACTGAGTGGAAGGTCATATTTGCTCTTAAGGTAGGCAGCCTGCACGCCAATTCCGGCGCGCCCGGGTATGAGAAAACTGTACATGGTCCCGGCAACAACAAGCCCAAAGGCTTCAAAAAACTTCAACCGAACCTCAAAGGCCTGGCAAAACGCATTAAATTGCATGCTCTGGAACACCCGGGCGAGAATCGTCAGCGCGATCATCGCAATCAAGGCGAATGCCGACACATTCCCCAACGCTGTGAACAACTCGGGATGGTTGTAGCCATACCATGCGGCGAACGCTACAATCACCACAAGCATCAGCCACTTCAGTACCGGGATGTATTTTCGGAATTTTTTAGGCAAGGTATCGTTGTGAGTTGTAAGTTGTGAGCTTGCCCGCCTCAAGCGTGGTTATGAGTGAAAAACCGAACAAGTCGAGAACAGCGAGAAACGATAAACGGGAAAGTCGAAAAACGACGAACGATCAACGACGGAACGGCAGTTTTGAGTGAACTGATTAACGTGCGGGATGCGGGATAAGATATAGGGTTCGGGATGCGAGATGCGAGATGCGGGAGGCGGGATGACGACGAACTGCGGAAAAACGACAAACAGCGCGCCACAGTCCGGGATAAAGTTTTTATGAATTCGGGATAACGGCGGGTGTATAGCTCGCATCTTGCGTGCGCCCCACCGTTGTCGTTTTTCGTTTATCGTTGTTCGTTTTTCGACTTTCTCGCCTTTCTCGTTCTTCGCCTTTTCTTCGTGCTCTTCGCGTCCTTCGTGGTAGCCAACAGACGACGGACGATTGACCATGGTCGATGGACAATAGAACGGACAGACGAAACGCGCACATGTTGGGCCGTTAGCCGCATGTCGTTCGCTGTGCGCTGTTCGCCGTAACGCCGTTACCATCGTCCATCGTCCGCCGTCAATAACAAAATTGTCCGTCCCCGCATCGCACATCCAATTTTTCTGCCCCCCATTTTTTTGTCCTATGCCGTTTTGCTGTTTGCCATTCAAAGTTGGAAGTCAAACCCGCGCTGGCGGGACTGGCCATACACCGGGCCAGCGCTCAGCGTTCGTTGTCTGTAGCCGTTCACTCTTAACTCTAAACTCTCAACTCTCAACTGCCGTTATCGTTCATCGATTTTTTCGTTTCTCGGTGGTTTTCTTTTCTTTCGTTCACCAGCC
>CAZXYF010000210.1:0-5371 GCA_964644705.1 uncultured candidatus Brocadiaceae bacterium
CGGATGCCCCGGATGAGGTGGATGATGCTCCCAGAGCGACGTTATACGACGCCGGATCGAGGTCGTCTCCGGGAAAAATGACGAGTCCGCCGCCCTGCATCACGTAGTCCCGAAGCTGTTGCGCCATATCCCGATCAATTTCTGGCAGGCCCATCAGAACGATGACCGGAAATGACGACAGCACCTGCTGAGTGAGTTCTTCGGAAGGTATGATGTGGGGCCGGAGGGGCGAAGAATTCTGCGGGTCGTCGGGTGGGGTTTCGAGGGCCAGCTGTATGAAATAGGTCCCGTCCTCGCGGAGTGGTCCCGACGGCCGGGAACGTACCAGCAGGACCGGAACGGAATTGCTCACTGGTAGCGCAAAGTAGCGAGCATTATCCGGAGGGTAATCATCGGCACCGAGCTGTACCCGGCCGATCAGAAAATGTTTTGCCTGAATTCGGTGTTCAAAAACGTGTGATCGTTTAGCACCTCCTCCCATCCTCATCTGTGTCTGGTTCTGTTTTGTTCCGTCAGTGTGCAGAGCAAGTGGCCGGGAAAGATCGGTTCGACCGGTGTTTTCCACCTCGCACCGAATGCGGGCCACCCGACCGGGAACATGCATCTGGCGGCCGAAATCAAGCCGATTCACGGCCAGATTGCGGGAAACGGGTTTGTCGGTCGGGATGAGGTAAGGGGTTGTGCGGGGAAACTTCTCTTTCAATCGTTCGGTTTGAGCGGCGAGATCCTTGGTCCACGATGTTTTTTGAAGGTCGGTTATGATGTAGATTTCATTTTGTTCCCCTTTTTGTTCGTTCAGACTGTTCAATGCACGCTGGAGTGCACCGCTGAGAAGGCCGGTTCCGTAGCTGCATTGCAGACGGCTCAGCCGGTTCCGCACACCGTTGAGATCAGTGGTGGCACCGGGCGCGGGGCGAGAAGGATTGAAGAGGACGATGCGGGAGGTGTCCCCGCTCTTCAGGCTATCCAGCACGGTGCGGGCCGCCTTTTTCGCCCGAACAAACGAAGTCGTTCCCTCCGCCACGCTCCGCATGGACGCCGTATTGTCCAGCACGATGACAGCGTTGGTGGGGACGCTGGCATCATGGAAAACGGACGAGCGCAGAATGGGGCGGGAGAGGGCGGCGATCAGGGTCGCGAGCAGTGCCAGCCGCACAAGCAGGAGGAGCCATCGTTTGAGACGGTGGCGCCGCTGTATCCTCTGATCAATCTGTCGCAGGAAATACAGAGTGCTGAACGGCACCGTTTTAGCCCTGCGGCGGTACACCAGATGAATGATGACCGGTATGGCGAGTGATGCCCAGAGGAAATGTGTCATGGATTATCCTGCGTGTTTGTAGCCCGAGTGGTCTGTTCACGTGCCGGATGAGCGGCTGATTTTATCTCGTTTCGTGAGGTAACGGCTGAGCATAAGTTCGTAGGGCATGGAGGTATTCACGATCTGGTAGTCCACCCCGGCGTTACGACAGTTTTTGCGATATTTCTCGACAAAAGCCTCGAACTCGTCCCGGTAGGCATCGCGCACAACGGAAGGGCGAACCTGCATCTTCTCGTCCGTCTCCATGTCGCGAAACTCCGACAGACCGTCGAAGGAAAAGTTGATCTCGGCGGGATCGAACAGGTTGAAAACAACCACCTCATGCCGGTCGTGGCGGAAATGCTGCAGCGCATTGATCACCTCGTCCTGATCATCCAGCAGGTCGCTGATCAGGATGATGAGACCGCGTTTATCCAGTGCCGAGGCGATCGGATGGAGGGCGCCGGAGATACCGGTCTGGCCGGTGGGTTCCAGCTCGTCGAGGCGATTCAGCAGGAATTTCAGATGCGAGGGATTACTGCGGGGCGGAAACCGATTCTGAACGTTATCGTCGAAGACAGCGAGTCCGACGCGGTCATGTTGCTGGACCATCAGATACGCCAGTGCGGCCGACAGGTAGCAGCCGTAGGCAAGTTTGTTCAGGCCGGAGCTGGCAAAACCCATCGATGCGCTGCAATCCAGCAAGAGGGTGCAGGTCATGTTCGTTTCTTCTTCGTATTCCCGCACGTATTTTTTGTCCGTTCGAGCATAAACCTTCCAGTCAAAGTGTTTGAGGTCATCGCCGGGCATGTATTGCCGGTATGCCGCAAACTCGTTGCTGTGGCCCTTGAACGGACTTTTATGCAGACCGGAGACATATCCTTCCACCACCGTGCGTGCCACCAGCTGCATATCACCCAGTCGCGCAAGGCGTTCCGGGTCAAAGTATTTGTTCTGTGGTGTTGTTTGCATGGGAACGACGCATATCTCCGTTGTTTGCGCGTCTTCGGATAGTGCAGAAGACGCCTTAACCGGGACAAGCCCGGCAGTAGGCCCATCTGGAATAACGTGGTTTTTCACTGAATACTTACGTGCGAGCCACGATCATCTGGTTTCTGCAGTACACACGCAGAAAAGTTCTATCCGCTTACTTTTCGTAATCTTTCTCGTCCGGTTCCGATACGTTCATGAGTATGTTGTCGATCACGTCTTCCTCGGTGATCCCTTCACTGTCGGCATTGAAGTTGGTCAGTATGCGATGGCGGAGAACGGGTTGAGCGACGCTCCGCACGTCATTGCACGAGACGTTGAACCGTCCGTCGATGATTGCCCGTGCCTTGGCTCCCAGCGTCAGATACTGGGCGGCTCGCGGGCCGGCTCCCCACTCGATCCATTCCGGGATGAATTCGGGCGACCGCTCGTCATCAGGACGGGTTGCCCGGGCGAGATCCGTCGCGTACTGGAGGACGTGATCGCTCACGGGAACTTTGCGGACGATGTCCTGGACATGACAGATATCTTTCGCGGTCATGACCTGATCGGGTTCGGGCATCTTTTGAACCGTGGTGCGCCGGAGGATTTCCACCTCCTCCTGTCGTTCGGGATAATCCACGTTAACCATGAACATGAAACGGTCCAGCTGGGCCTCCGGGAGAGGGTAGGTTCCCTCCTGTTCGATCGGATTTTGCGTGGCCAGCACGAAAAAAGGTCGGGGTATATCGTAAGATTCGCCGGCGGCGGTGACTTCGTATTCCTGCATGCATTCCAGTAGCGCCGCCTGTGTTTTAGGGGGGGTGCGATTGATCTCATCGGCCAGAAGGATATTGGTGAAGATGGGACCGGGCTGGAATTTGAAACGTCGCTGCTGGGTTTCGGGATCGAGCTCAAGTATCTCGGTGCCGGTGATGTCGCTGGGCATCAGATCGGGGGTGAACTGGATACGTTTGAAATCCAGATCCAGGGTGCGCGCGATGGTTCGCACGATGAGCGTTTTGGCCAGGCCGGGAACGCCCACCATGAGCACGTGAGCGCGGCAGAACATGGCGATGAGGATCTCTTCCAGGACCTCTTCCTGGCCCACGATCACCTTCTGCACTTCGCTCAAAAGGTTGTTCCGGGCGGTGCCAAGGCGCTCGATCAGAACGCGATCCTCCTCGGTTGCGTTGGGAGCTGCGGTTTGTTGTGGTGTTCGGGATTCAGTCACGCGGGATATTCTCCTCCAAAAGCGTCAGTGCGTCATCGCATAAAGAATGATGTTCACCCCCAGTGCCATGGCGTCGTCGGGGGCAATATTGCGGGCATACGGATGGGCGAAACCACGCCAGCCGCCGCCCAGACCATATGGTGTATATATGATCGCGGTGGTGCCGTTCAACGTGATAGCCTCGAGCGGGTGAGGGGGCCCGTTCTGTTCCATCCGCTGCATATATCTGTTGTAGTTGACCTTCGAAATGTTGTTTTTTATATGGTAAACGGCGTGATCCGCGGGGAGTTTACTCAGGGATTTATCGGGCAGAACCCGTTTTATCTCCCGGCGGAAAGCCTGGTTGAATTTCTTCGACCCGCAGCAGGGGCTTGCGAGAAGGAAACCACCGCGGCGGAGATAACGTCGGAGGGCCGCCACCTGCTTCTCCGAAAGGGTGAAATCACGGTGTCCGGTGAGGTAGAGAAACGGATACTGAAGGAGCTGGTCATCGGTGATATCAACGGCTTTGTGGGCGAACTTCACGTCCGTGCTGGTTTCAGTGGCGACCGTTTTGAGCAGATTGGCAATGGCGTTCGTCTGCGTGTCCCAGTTGTCACCAATTTTTGCCTGGGCAAACTGGAATCCCGCCGCATCTTCGCGGTCCTGCCCGTAAAAAACCCGGGCGGTGCTCTGATACTGGCCGATACGCTGCGTGGCGAGGGCGTAAGCGATCATGTTGATGCCCAGGCTGCGCGCATCGCTGGGATGCACCGACATGGCGCCGTCGCGGATGTGGCCGTCCCAGCCGCAGCTCAGATCGTAGCGCGACAGGATGATGGGGGTGCGGCAGCCCAGTTCCATACCGTAGAGGACCGGCGGCCCTTCGCCGTCTTCAGCATCGGGCACATCCCGGGTGTATTTCACGTTCTTGATCTGAAAATGGGAGCGGAAAAGAGGGTGGTCGGGACTGAGCTGGTGGAAGGAACGATCCGGCAGGACGCGGCTCATCTCGCGCACGAAGGCTTTGAAAAATTCGGGATCGCCGAAACAAGCATCTCCCCAGATTGTTCCACCGTTTTGAACAAACTTTCTCAGATGTTTCACCTGCTTTTTGCTGAGCGTGAAGTCATGGCTCCCGGTGTAATAGAAAATGGGGTAGCGGGCTCCGTCAGCGGGGAAAGTGCTCAGGCGCGCCCGTTTGTGCGTGTATTTGACCTTCAGATGTTTCTGAGCCAGATTGAGAAGAACCGCCACGTCGCCCGGATCCTTATTCCAGTCGTGATAGCGGACGGTGCGGCCATCTCGCTTGATTTTGATGGGTTCACCGTATTCAATCTTGGCGATCAACGGGGGTGGGGACGGCTGGCGCTTGCGTTCGGTGCGGCGCTGGGGGGTGGCGGGGAGGGGGAGCGGAGGCATTCCTTCTCCCCCTTTACGACGCTGGCGTTTGGCCGGTTCTTTGGAACCACATGGGCCCGCCGGGAAACGACCGGCCTTTTCCGCCGCCGGCACCGACACGACGAGGGGAAACGTTATCAGCAGGAGGATATAAACAGTTTGTCGCATGGCGTTCTACGCGTATGGTGATTGTGTTCGTTCGCTTTCAAATAGACGATCCCTCGATGCGGGGCCCATTCAGCGGCGGAGCGACCGCATCTATAACATCATGATAACATACTCACCCTGGTTGGGTTAGTTGTTCAATCGGGGGAGACCGGAACGCGGTCCACACGATACTGCTGATTCATCACATTCCTTTATCCGAGTGGGTGTTCCTACCATCCGGGGGGCCACTACCCGAAAGTTCCACCCGGATGATACAAATACCCCCGCGGATATACTGCTGATTCATCATATTCCTTTATCCGAGTGGGTGTTCCTACCATCCG
>CAZXYF010000211.1:0-5368 GCA_964644705.1 uncultured candidatus Brocadiaceae bacterium
GCCCAACATGGAGCGATCTGTAAGATCGCGGAATGTTGGGTTGTGGGTCGTTTTTGTTTTTTGAGCTGAAAGCTCATTTCAAATGTTTGAGCGTTGTTTTGCGTTGGTTCGTTTGTCAATGTTGAGATGAGCTTTCAGCTCATTAGCTTATTTTTCCACCTCTTCCCCAGGATTCCGTGCTCTTTCAGAGCACTGCATCTTCGCCGTACGGCGCAACTAGTATGAGGCCGTCCCGTCGGGACTAGGCGAACGGCTTGTGACGACTCTATTGTCGTTTCAGAGCGCGGAGTATGCGTTGGGGGATATGTTCAAGCGGACTGATCTCCGATGTCGCATCGAGTTCGGCGGCGGCCCGGGGCATTCCGTAAACGACGGAGCTGTCTTCGTCCTGCGCGATAGTGTGGGCTCCGGCTTCATGCATTTTGAGCAAACCTTTGGCACCATCTTTACCCATTCCGGTTAGAATCACGCCAACGGCATTTTTGCCGATCGCGGCGACGCTGCGGAAGAGGACATCGACGGACGGGCGATGGCGGTTGACGAGGGGGCCTTTTTTGATTTTCACTCTGTATTTTGCACCAGAACACTTCAAAACCATGTGATAGTTGCCCGGGCAAATCAGAGCCAGCCCCGAATGAAGTTGATCGCCATCTTGAGCTTCTTGCACATCCATGGCGGAGAGGGTGCTCAGTCTGTCGGCAAAATAACTCGTGAATGCTTCCGGCATGTGTTGCACGATGAGGATGCCGGGCGCGTTGGCGGGCAGTTGTTCCAGGACCGATTGGAGGGCGACGGTGCCGCCCGTTGAGGCCCCAATAGCAATCAACTGGTTGCTTGTGCGAACGTTTTGGGCGAGGTTGGCGGTTCCGGAGGTGGTAGTGGATTGTGTCTTTTTTTGTTTGGCGAGATGCTCTTCCATGTTGACCTTCGCCGCGGCCTTCACTTTGTTGCTGAGTGACACGGCCATATCGCCCAGACTGTACTGGCCACCGGCTTTCTGTACCACCTCGATGGCGCCGGCTTCCAGCGCCTTCATGGTGAGTTTCCCGCCTTTCTGAGTTAGGGAGGAGACGACGACGACGGGAATGGGGTAGTGTTTCATCAACTTTCGCAGGAACGTGAGCCCGTCCATGCGGGGCATTTCGATGTCCAGCGTGATGACGTCGGGCTTGTGTTCGACGATCATGTCCCGCGCCACGTAGGGATCCGGTGCTGCGCCAACGACCGAGATGTCAGGATCTTTGTTGAGTTTTTTGCCCAACACCTTTCGAACCAGTGATGAATCATCCACGACGATGACGCGTGTATCGGACATTTTTATTCCTCGACGTTGACCTGGAGCAGGAAAGACCCCTCCATCATTGAGAACGCAATCGAATCCGGATCCTTCAACATTGTTTTCCAGCGTTTACGTTTGGGAGCATCGGCCGTTGGGGGATCCAGCTCAAACACGTCCTTGTTCCCGTAATGATCGGAGATGAAACGGCCGCAGATCATGTTGAGCAGCTCACAGGCGGCATCCGGCCCTTTTTCGGCCGCGTCCCGGTCCTCGGGCTCAATCCCCAGCACATTGGCCGCTATCTCCGTGCAGAGGCTCTGTGGCAGGAGGAGACGCAATTCCCCGTTTTGTGGTCCGGTGAAGCAGATGGTCGTCTCAACCCCCTGCTCCGCGGGAATGGTGAATTCGTCTTTTGAAATTTGCAGAGGGAACAGAAAGGCAAACTGTTCCATTATGTCGCTGACGACCTGAACAGCCGTTCCTGATACTGTGGACGTTGTCATTTAGTGTTCTCCCACGACATCAGTGATTACACCGCGTAATGATTCGGGGGTGAATGGTTTGCGAATATAGGCGTCAACCCCCTTTGATTTGAGTTCGTCAATACGAGTTTCGCTGCCCTCGGTGGAAATGACGATAACCGGAACCTCTTCCATCAGTTCTTTCTCGCGCATGCGTTCCACCAGCTCGACCCCGTTCATGACCGGCATATTAATGTCAACCAGCATGAAGGAAATCTTCCGGTTCTCCAGCATGGAGAGTGCCTCTTTACCGTTCGGTGCTTCAATGACCTGGTACCCCGTCATTCCACCCAGCTTGAAGGTTTTCTTGATGACTGCTCGGACGGTCGGAGAGTCATCAACAATCAGTACATTCCGTGTCATCGTGTGTCCCTCTCCTTAAGTTAATCTGCAAAAAGTTCGGAAATTTCTTCGATTTCGGATTCCACTTCCAGCAGGACCTGATCAATGTCATCGCGTGTTACGCCCAGGCGGTCGATGGCATTGTCCGACAGTCCATAGTGGAGTCCGTCTGTCCCTGCTCCGATGCCCGCCTGTTTCGCAACGGCGTCTGCGATATGCACGAGATCAACAATTTTGTGTTCTCCCGGCATTTCATCTGGTTCGTGGTGCCATCTTGCCACGGAAATGAGCTTATCGGACAGTCCCCAGTCCTCCAGCAGAAGTGATCCCAGTTCAGCATGATCGATTCCCAGAACCACCCGTTCCGCGAGATGGAAGGACACCTCTTTCTTGAATGCCACGGCCCGGATTTTCTCCACATCGGCATCGAGAAAGGTCCCGAGTGCCACCTTCCCGATGTTATGCAGCAGGCCCGCGGTGAAGGCGATGTCCGGCACTTCCAGATCCTTTTGCTGGGCGAGTTGTTCCGCCCCAATACCCACTGCCAGGGCGTGTTTCCACAACTCCTGTGGGCCCAGATCGTATCCTTGTACTTCTTTTTTCATCAGCGGGGCGGCGGACAGCCCGATAATCATCTGCGATACATGCCGCGTGCCCAATCGAACGATTGCCTGATCGACGGTATCAACGCGCCGGCGTCCGCTGAACGCAATGGTGTTGGCGATACGCAGGAGGTTGGCAGTCAGTGCCTGATCCACGCGTATGATTTCGGCCAGTTTGTCGAAATCCACTTCCGGGTCCTGCAGAAGTTCTCGTGCCTGAACGGCCGCGGTGGGAATGGAGGGGAAGTTGGGTATTTCGTTGATGATTTCCTGCCGTTTTGCTTTGGCTGATTCCGGTAGTTTCATAGTAGCGATATGGAGCCTCCTGTCTTGATTGCTGTGTCACCGGTGCCAACGTGGAAAAACATGGTCCGAGAAACTGTACCGCCGACGTCATCGGCTTCGATCATGATGTCATTTTTCCACAGGATTTTGCGAAGCACCGCATGGTTGCGCTGGCCCACGCGGAAGGTTCTTTTCCGGTCCAGCATGTGTGCGCCACCGGCGACTCGCGCCACAATGTTTTTACGTTGAGCACCACGGTCGAACATCTCCTGTAACAGGTTTGTGACTCCTGTATCGACAAACATGCAGGGCCGGGCCGAAGCTTTCTTCTCGTTCATACGAGACAGTGGTAGCATGCAGTGTATCAGTCCGCCAACTCCGCAATTATCATCATGCAGCGACAGACCCACGCATGATCCCAGCGAATAAGTGACCAGGACGTCCGTGGGATCGACGGACACACACATATCTCCTATGCCCACTATCTCCATCTCCGACCGCTGCCGCGCCCGGTTGATTGGCTCGGGTAGTGTGCCATCCTGTATGGCTTTTTTTGGTGGAACCATATTCCTGTCTATGTCAGAAAAGTGTATTGGGAAACTATTGCTTCACATATACCGAAGGACGCACGGTTTCGAAATCCCCCAGGCAGCCTGTGAGACTCTCAGCGTGCCCAACTATCAGATAACCGTTGGGGCGCAAAAGACGATGGACCTCCTCCAGGAGCATGTTGCGAACATCGTTGTCAAAGTAAATCATGACGTTTCTGGCGAATATCACATCCATCGGTCCGCTCATGGGGTAGGGGGGATCCGAAAGGTTCAATCGGCGGAAGAGTATCTTTTGTCGCAACGACGGTCGTACCTTATACGTTGTTTCATCGTCACCTGTGTTCTTGCTGAAAAAGCGTCGGATGCGGCTTTCATCAACCTTCTCGAGTTTCTTCTCCGCATACCGTCCCTCCGCCGCCGTCCGTAGAACCTGTGTGCTTATATCGGTTGCCAGGATCTTCCAATCGACGCCTCGGTCGGGCAATGCGTCTTTGAGCACCATCGCCATCGTGTAGGGTTCCTCCCCGGTGGAACAGGCCGCCGACCAGAAGCGAAACTTGTCCTGACCGGCCTCATGCCATCTGGAGACAACTTTCTCCAGAAAATCAAAGTGTTCGGATTCCCGGAAGAAGCGGGTAACATTCGTCGATATGGCGTCCAGAAGCTCAGTGAGTTCCTTCTGCGTCTCGTCGGATTCCACCCGGTCCAGATAACTGCCGAAATCATTGATGTTCAGCGCACGCATGCGCTTGCTTACTCGCCCTCGTACGAGGGCACGCTTTTTCTCCGACAGTGAGATCCCCGCTTTCTCACGAATCACCTTCCTGTAACGATTAAAAACTTCATCGTCCATCGAAAGGCGGCTCTTCGCTGGCAGGTCCATTTCTTCGTTCATGGGTGCATGTCGATTGGAGTTTATGGCTGGTTTGTCCTACTCGTCGGAGTCGCGCATTTTACGGATGCGCTGGGCGAGTTCCTGAGGCTTAAATGGTTTGACGACATATCCTTCAGCGCCGGCGTCAAGTGCTTCCTGGACGACCGTGTTTTTCCCTTCACTGGTGACCATGACCACGGGGATGTCTTTGAGCTTATCATGACCTTTAATTCGCTTGAGGAATTCAATCCCGCTCATGTTGGGCATATTCCAGTCCAGTAGAATAAGATCCGGGATTCCTTCCTGAAGTTTATGCACGGCCTGAACACCATCTTCGGCCTCCATGATGTCGGTTTCCCCGATGTGTTTGAGGGCCATGGTGATAAGCCGCCGCATGCTGCGGCTGTCGTCGACGATGAGGACTTTCATATCACTGAATCTCCCTTCTTGCTGTTTGTATCTCTTTTAATAATATCGTTTTTACTCCGATTTGAGAAATGTGGAAATGCTTTTTGAGCCCCATCGGGGCCACCGGCCCGTAGCGCCCCGGAGGGCGGGCTCATACTAGTCCCATCTTTTGAGCCCCATCGGGGCGGATTCATACTAGCCCAACATGGAGCGATCTGCAAGATCGCGGAATGTTGGGTTATTGTTCGTTTTTGTTTTTGAGCTGAAAGCTCATTTCAAATGTTTGGGCGCTGTTTTGCGTCGGCTCGTTTGTCAATGTTGAGATGAGCTTTCAGCTCATTAATCTGTTTTTCCACCTTGACCCAGGATTCCGTGCTCTTTCAGAGCACTGCATCTTGGGCTAAGCGGTTGGCAATAAGTGCGTTCTGGTTTTTATCTTCTTGAGCCCCAGGGGGGGCGGATTCATACTAGCCCGACATGGAGCGATCTGACGGATCGCGGAATGT
>CAZXYF010000212.1:0-5345 GCA_964644705.1 uncultured candidatus Brocadiaceae bacterium
AACCTGAAAGGTATCCGAGTACCAGCACGCACCGCGAAGAACAAAACGACCGATCCCGTAATGCACACTCCGAGTAAGAAAGCAAACACAATCACAAGTGATGATGGCGTCGACAGGCCGACCAGTGGGGCGCTCAAACATCCAACTAATCCGGTCGTACAGGACAAACAAAGCATAAGCAAATTGGTGGCAGCCACAAGTGAGCCGAAATGACTGAGCTGGAGGTCATATTTGCTTTTCAGATACGCGGCCTGCACCCCTAATCCCACGCGACCGGGTATGAGAAAGCTGTACATCGTCCCGGTAATGACCAATCCCACGGCCTCAAAGAATCTCAGCCGAACCCCAAATGCCCGGCAAAGCACCTTAAACTGCATACCTTGCAACACACGCGCGACAACAGCCATAACTGTCATCGTCACCAGGGCCAATATAGATACATTTCCCAGGGCACTAAACAGTTCGGGGTGATTATAGCCATACCAACCGGCAAACGTTACGATCACCAGCAGCATCAGCCACTTCATTAAAGGAATGTATTTACGGAAAATCGTCAATCCTTTCTCAACTTCTCGCTCACTATTTTCACAACCCGTTCGGGCGTTAACCCGTCCCAGCAATCAAAACTATCACACGAAATCCCGGACCACGTTGACTCCAGGGGATAACGAAAACATGTCCTGTTATCACATCCGTTTCCTCTCACCACACAACAATTATCCCACACGGGAGCCGTTCGATTCACGTTTGTGGGGCCAAACAGGGCCACAACCGGGGTGTTCAGGGCCGTAGCAATGTGCATCAGCCCCGAATCGTTTGTAACCAACAAATCGACTTCTCCGAGTATGCCGGATATCTCACGAATCTCACCTTCCGGAAAAAACAGGGACCCCTCACTCACTTCCCGAAAAACCGGCCTCAGTTCCTTTTCGTCGGGACCACACATTACCAACACGGTTGCGTCCATTCCCCTCTGGAGCCGTCGGGCCGTCTCCGCAAATCTGTCCACCGGCCACCTTTTTGCGGATTGCATGTGAAACCTCCCCGAGCTCGAACCAGGATGTAGGGCAATGAGCGGCCCGGAGTCGCCGACACGTTTCATCCACCGTTCGGCAAAACGTTTGTCCCCCTCGGTCAGATGAAGAACGGGACGAGGCAGCAATCCATCCCCAACACTCCCCCCGGTGTCTCCTTCCAGGGCCAGCCTGCAATTCTGCATTATGTCATGTTCACCGTTCACCGCCGGCACAGTCACCGTTTGAAGAAAAGTGGCCGTGGGAACCGGGCTGTCCGGATAAGAGTGTATGACTCTTTCTCGAGCTCCTACCACCCATGTAAATATGTTGAACCGGGGCCTGTTCGACGGAAAAGTTGTGTAACTTCGATCATACCGTGCGCCACGCAACCTTCGCACCAGATTCAGGCATCCAAAACCCTTTTCCGCAGCCTGCAGGTTATACACTTGATTCACATGCGGATTCGTAGCAATGATCTCCCGAGAAGGTTCCCCTTCCACGAGGAAATCCACGGTGGCATCCGGAAACCTTTCCACCAGCCACTCCAGGGCTGGAGTAAACAGAAGGGTATTTCCTATTCCTGTGAGACTTATAACGAGGATATCAGTCGCATGTTTCATGTAATTAGTAATTCTCCCGGGAACACCGTTTCATTCATTCCGTGTGCCTCCCGTCCTTCTGGGATGCTTTTCTCCCACCTCCCCTGCTCAGCTCTCGACGGAACCGTCGTGCACATCCCGCACCGCGTACATTTTCCGTCCCTGTGATTCATGGTAAGTGCGGGTGAGCACTTCCATAATCAGCCCCATGAGAAACACCTGCACGCTGATGATGGCGAATGTGATGCTCAAATACAACAGAGGATTCCCCGTCATGTCACTGCCGTAAAACACTTTGTTCCAGGAGACAAGACCCAGAACCACCAACGCCATAAACATCAATAGAATCCCTATGCGCCCGAAAAAATACAGTGGTTTGGTCAAATAGTGCATCATGAATTTTACTGTGCCGAGATCCAGCAATACTTCCAGTGTCCGACCGAGACTGTTGAACTTGCTCTTCCCGTGTTTACGAGCCCGGTCATTGACCGGCATCTCCCCCACTTTTCCTCCCACCCACCAGACCAGGGCCGGCACAAATCTGTGCATCTCCCCGTATAAATTAACATCCTTCAGAACCGAAGCCCGATAGGCCTTCAAACAACACCCATAATCATGCAGGTGTATGCCCGTCATCCATCCAATCAACCGGTTCGCAAGGTGGCTGGGAAAAAGCCGTAGGAAATTTTCTTTTCGATCCTGTCGCCAACCACTCACGACACCATATCCTTCTGCCAGTTTCTCGACCAACGCCGGAATATCTGCCGGGTCATTCTGACCATCCCCATCCATAGTCACAATCACTTCCCCCCCCGCCTCGTCAAATCCGGCATTCAACGCAGCGGATTTGCCGTAATTACGACGCAGTTCCACCACTCGCGCTGCGGGCCAGTCGTCCACTCTGTTTCTGCACCTCTCCAACGTGTCATCATCGCTGCCATCATCCACCAGAATCAATTCATAATCCAGCTCGTTCTCCGCCATCACCTCCTGAATTTCCCGACACAGTGGAACGACGTTGGGTTCTTCATTGTAGAGAGGGATGACGATGGAAATGTTTGGGCCTTCAGTTTTTTCCTTCTCATTCATGGCATTCCCTTACTTCCCTGATACCAGTTTGTCCATCCATTAGCTTATGCTATGAACCGCACGCAAACAAGGTATCAGACTTGAACGGCGTGCCATGTCCTCTGCATCGTGGGGTATCAGGCCCGTCGGGAATAACGATTGTGAACGGGATCACAGATGGCGAACTGATGACTCGTGATATGGTAAGTAGTCGGTAAACCACGTTATCCCAGATGGGACTGCTGCCGGGCTTGTCCCGGTTGAGGTGTACTTCTGCACTACCCGAAGATGCGCAACAACGCGATAGGGTCTTCTGGCAGGGCGCTGGAGCCATTTTTGAGCTCACGCTGAAACCGAGTGATCTCCGGCGTTTTGGCCCCGCCCATTACCTCTCACCACCGTCCGTTCCGCCCGTCAGCAGCCTCAAACCATTGAATATCACCAGCAGTGAGGCTCCCGTGTCGGCCGCAATCGCCATCCACAGGGATGCAAGACCAAAGAGCGTCAAAATGATGAAGACGGCTTTCAACCCGAGGGCAAAACCAATGTTCTGTTTGATCACTCGGAGCGTCCAGGCGGAGTGGCGCACAAGCCACGGAAGGCGCGAGAGGTCATCCGTCATCAGCGCAACATCGGCCGTTTCAATCGCCGTATCGGTACCCATCGCTCCCATCGCCACTCCGAAATTCGCACGCGCCATGGCCGGGGCATCATTGATGCCATCCCCCACCATCCCGACGAACTCATGTTCCGCCACGAGTTCCTCCACCGCCTCCACCTTATCCTCCGGCATCAGTTCGGCTCGATACTCGGTCACACCTGTCTGTTCTGCCACAGCTCGGGCCGTGCCTTCGTTGTCTCCCGTGAGCATGACCACTTCCACGCCGGACGTTCGCAGCTGATCGATCATGCCCACTGCTTCATCGCGCACCGAATCCGCCAGACTGATCAACCCGCAGACATGTTCATCATTACCCAGTGCCACCACCGAGTGAGCCGCATCTTCCAGTTTTTCAGCCTGCTCATGAATCGACGGCGTTTCCTCGCCTTTCTCATCCATCAGCCGGTGGCTCCCAATCCAGAACAGGCGCCCATCAATCCGTCCCTCGCCTCCCTTACCCTTGATCGCCCGGAACCCCTCCACCGGCGGTGGCTGCATACCCTCCTTCTCCGCGCATCGTCGAATGGCCCGGGCCAGCGGGTGTTCGCTGTGCGATTCAAGCGCCGCTGCGCGACGCAGCACCTCTTCACGTGTATGACCGTTCAGAGGCACAATATTCTGCACCTCCGGTTCGCCATGAGTGAGAGTACCGGTTTTATCCATTGCGAGTGCCCGCGTACGGCTGGCGCCCTCCAGATACACCCCGCCTTTGATCAGCACACCATTGCGCGCGGCCGACGCCAGCCCCGAGACCACACTGACGGGGGTGGAAATCACCAGTGCACAGGGACATGAGATGACCAGGATGACCAGTCCCCGATACAACCAGGGCACCCATTGTGTGCCGGCAAGCAGTGGGGGCAATATCGCCAGTCCAATCGCCGCGAACATCATCGCCGGCGTATAATAGCGCGCAAAGGTCTCCACCCACTGCTCGGCAGGCGCCCGGCGCGACTCGGCCTCCTCCACCATGTGAATGATACGCGAGAGAGTCGTATCCTCCGACCGCCGCGTTGCCTCCACTCTAATAACCCCCTCTCCATTGACCGTCCCGGCATACACTTCGTCGCCCGGCCCTTTGGAAACGGGCAGGCTTTCCCCGGTGATTGGTGCCTGATTGACAGCGGTCTGGCCCTCCGTCACCTCACCGTCAAGCGGCACTTTCTCCCCGGGACGAACCACGATCGTGTCCCCGACATTTATCTCATCCACGGGTTTTTCTTCCACGTCATCATGATGGGGACAGTAATATCGCGCGGTCTCGGGCGACAGATCCAGCAGAGACTCGATGGCATTGCGCGCCCGTCCAACGCTCCATTGCTCCAGAAGCAGTGCTAAAGCAAACAAAAACGCCACCGTACCAGCCTCGAACCACTCTCCAATAAGGACGGCCCCGATCACGGCCACCGTCATCAGCAGGTTCATATCCGGACGCACATTGCAAATGGACGCCGCGGCCTTCGGCAAAACATAACATGCTCCCGCAAATATGGCTGCAACATACAGAATAACTGACAGAGCGGGATAACCGGGGCCGGCCTCCGCGGCTCCCGTAATTACTCCATGGATGGGCTGACCGTGAATCACCCAGTGGCTAATAAACCCGCCGACCAGCAGCATGCCGCTCAACACCGTCAGAATGAGCCGGCCGTGTTTCTGCCAGAACCCTCTCTTCTGTTCCTCTTTTTCTTCCCACGGCACGGCTTTCATGCCGGTCTCCGCAACCGCTTCAACAATGCCATCGGATGTAATGACATCCGGATCAAAACGCACCGTCATGCGGCCACGCAGCACGTTAAACTGAAGGTCCCGGACGCCGGTCCGTTCCCCCACCCCATTTTTCAGTTCCACCACTTCTTCCGCACAATCCAAACCGTACACTTTAAACGCGGCGGTGGTTTCATCCGTATGTTCATTTTCGTCGGGGGACATCATAAAACCTCCATCTGTTGTGTCGGACCAATGCCTGGCAATTCTGCAGAAAACGCATTTTTGAACGTT
>CAZXYF010000213.1:0-5297 GCA_964644705.1 uncultured candidatus Brocadiaceae bacterium
ACAAGCCCGGCAAGTAGGGCATCACAAAACGCACGTGGTTCACCGAATACTTACGCGCGAAGTTACCGCCCCTGATCTCCCTCGGGATATTCCATCCACGTTTTCATCTGCAATCCCTTCCCCGTCCATCTGGATGTGCTGGCGGAGATACTCAGGTATTTTTGCATTGTCCGATAACTGGGTAAGTCCAGACCCTCCTCCTTCAAAGCACCGCGCATGGCATCGACCAACCATCGCCCCACAACCCGCTGGTCCATATACAGCAGAGAATTGCGGCGTTTTTGCACGTGGCGCATGATGGCCTGATATTTCCTGGCACTTTTGAGGCGTTTGTGATCTTCTCCAGTTATCACTCCGCGAAGCGTCTGAGGGCTCATACCGATATACAATCTGTCCTGCATGATCGCCAGAGCAACATGGAGAGGCGGGGCGTCAACTTCCATACCAGAAAAAACGGGAGCAGGGGGCATTTTATACATTGCCGTCCCCTCCACTTCCTCAACCAGAATTTTGCCCTGCATCTGCGGCATTTCCATGATTTTCTCAATCGTCCCCCGCAGCATATCGGGTTTTTGCAGATCGACCGCGATCAGAGCATCAATAAATTGCGACTGTTCTCCCGCCACCACTTTTTTCGGAATGGAGACGAACCAGCGATCCCCCAGAGCCTGAATCAGACCTTTTTCCGGGTTGAAGGGCGCCTGAGGATTCTCCATCTGCATGCGGAGCATTTGATGCGTGCCAGGAGAAAACTTCTTCACGACCCTCATTGCTTCCGCCCAGAGCACGTTCACACTGAAATGGCCGCCAAGGTAAAGGGCCGTATCCGACCCAACAAAGTCCGGTGGGCTGACGTCAACGTTCTGCTGGGGCACCAGGGACTTGATAATTCCCTTCCGGGGTTTTGCTGCACGCAAAAAACTCTCACCGACAATGCCGTCCCTGGTGAAACGTCCCTCAGAAATCTGTCCTTCCAGCGCGGTGAGTCCCAGCTCATCCAGAATGTCGCCAACTTTCACCTTCCCCGTCATATTCTGGAACCGTCGCTTCATGTTGTCCCACATGGAGTTATAATTCTGAAACCCGACGTACAGAGAGTCGGAGTTCACACGTTTTCGGAGATTCTGGTACAGCTCCATGTCAGCCAGGCTCTCGGTTTTGGTGCCGTCCCGGCGCTCAAAATAGGCTTTCATCATCTCGCCTTTCTTGCCGGCAGACAGGGCAAAAACTCCATTTTCAATGCTGCTGAACACATGCACTGATTCGCCTTCCGCCATTTCCTCCAATCGGTCCTGCAGTTCCGGGTTGAGTTTTTCATCTTTTTTTTGTTTGGATACGTCCTTCTTTTTTACCACGAAGTGGTCCACAGCATGACCCGCTATATTCTCTTCAGTCACCGAGAAACGCGCGTCGGTCTTGGCCTTTACCTTCATCCCCTGCAACAGCGCTTTTGCTTTTTGTGTGTTGGGACCCAGATCGCTCAGGAGAAGCACAGTCACCTCTGGTGCCTGCCCACCCGACTGCGCCACTTCCTGCTTCATGGCAAACGCCACCTGCCCATGAAAAAAGTTTTCCAGAGCCTGCGGTTTCATGCCGGTCACTTTTTCAAACTTGCTCAGATCCCCGCTGATCTTATTATGGATCTGCCCCATAAATTTTTGCACTTCGGGTTCATCACCCAGACCGCCATACGGAGACTCCTCCAGTTCACTCTTTAACCGCTGATAACTCCGTACCGTCATGAACTGAGTGACGTCCGACGGAACAAGACGATCAAACCGCTCGGCCGCGTTAACCCCGGTGGTAACGGCCAATCCAATCACTAAAGCGACAGCAACAAAAACGTCCCGGAAGTTTCTTGATCTGCGCATACAAACTCCTTTGCGTTATGTAAACTAAAAACTCACCGATTTTTTCGCCCGGTGTCCACCTGCACTATATCTCTGGCATACCAACGTTGCAAACAAATTACCGGCCTCGTCCCGCCTTTGCTTGTTTTCGGCCTATCATCCGGCGCTGTATAATAGCAACAAGAAACCGTTCTCTACGTTTCCATCAGTTGTTTTCGATTTATGACCCCAAACTCCCCAACAGTATTAATGGCCATGTCCGGCGGTGTGGATTCCTCCACGGCCGTGGCGGTGCTTCTGGAAGAAGGATATGACGTGGTTGGCACCCACCTGCGCATGCCGAGATACGGACCCGAGACGGGGAATGAACGTTCGTGCTGTGGACAGAAGGGGGCCGAAGATGCCCGGCAGGTTGCACGTGATCTGGGTATCCCGTTTTACGTCCTCAACTACCGCGACAAATTCGAGCAGACCGTGATGGATGATTTCCGGAGCGAATACCAGCGCGGCCGGACGCCCAATCCATGCGTGCGGTGCAACCAGTGGCTGAAATTCGGCTATCTGCAGGAAGCGGCCGTTGCCCTGGACGCCGATGCCATCGCCACCGGTCATTACGTCCGCCGATTCTACAATGAGGAGAGCGAGCGATGGGAGTTGTGGCGGGGGATGGAGCAGGACGATCAATCCTATTTTCTTTTCCCTCTTTCACAGGATCAGCTGAGGATCGCACGCTTCCCGCTCGGTGATTTCACCAAAAATGAAGTGCGCGAGAAAGCCCTCGAACTGGGACTCCAGGTCCATGACACCCCCGGTAGCACCGATCTATGCTTTCTGCCGTCCGGTGGTTACCGTGAAGTGCTGCGCGCCCAATCTCCACACCTGTTTGAACCGGGACCTATCGTCCATGTCTCGGGCGAACAACTCGGCGAACATGACGGAATCGCCTGCTACACCATCGGCCAGCGCCGTGGACTCGGCATCTCGTGGAGTGAACCGCTCTATGTGGTCGAACTGGATCCTGAGGAGAACAAAGTGGTGGTGGGCGAAAAAGAACACGTCTTTCGCGAGGACATGCACGTGGGCGAGTTGAACTGGATCGCTCTGCCCGGCCTGGACTCTGCAGTCGAGGCAACCGTCAAAATCCGCTTTATGCACGATGCCGTTCCGGCCACCCTTCAGCCGGTCGACGAAGACCGCGTGCAAGTCATCTTCGATGAGCCCCAATCTGCCCCCACTCCCGGCCAGGCCGCCGTTTTCTACGACGGAGATCGCGTCCTGGGCGGCGGATTCATAGACTGACCCCAAAACGAACAACCAGCCCCAACCACCAACCAAAAACCAGCAACCAGCAACCAGCAACCAGCAACTAACAACTAGCAACTAACAACTAACAACTAACAACTAACCATGAAAGCAATAGCACTATTTTCCGGCGGATTGGACAGCCAGCTCGCGGTGAAACTCATCCTGAACCAGGATATCGACGTCCACGGCATCCACTTCACATCGGCATTCACCGCGGAAAGCAACATCAGCGGCGAACCCACCGACGTAGAAAATGCTGCCGACCGGCTGGGTATCCCCCTGGCCGTGCAGGATATAACGGACGATCTCATCCAGCTGATCAAAGATCCCGCGCACGGTCTGGGCAGCGGCATGAATCCATGCGTTGACTGCCGCATTACCCAGCTTCGCCGTGCCAAAAAGCTCATGGAGGAAACGGGCGCGCGATTCCTCATCACCGGAGAGGTGGTCGGCCAACGCCCGATGTCTCAGCGCAAAGGCGCCATGAACGTCATCGAACGCGAATCTGACGTCGAAGGACTACTACTGCGTCCGCTGTGTGCGCGGCAACTGGACCCCACCATTCCTGAACAGAAAGGCTGGGTGGATCGCGATGAACTGAAGAACTTTACGGGCCGAAGCCGCAAACCACAGATGGCCCTCGCGCAGGAACTGGGCGTGACCGATTATCCCGATCCGGCGGGCGGTTGTCGTCTGACCGAACCGAATCACGCCAACCGCGTGGAAGATCTCCACGAGCACAATGAACTGAACAGGGATAACGTTCGGCTTCTGGAGGTGGGGCGTCATTTCCGGCTTTCCAACGACGCCAAACTGGTTATTGGTCGCAACCACGAGGAGAATTTGCGGATCGAAGAATTGGCGCGGGACTCCGACTATGTTCTCATTGCCCGTCATTATCCCGGTCCCACAACGCTGGGTCGGGGAGATTTCACCGACCAGCAGTTGTGCTTCGCCGCGCGTCTTACGGCGCGCTACGGAAAAGGCAAAGAACAAAATCAGGTGGTCGTCGATGTTTGCCGGGCGCGCAACGCCGACATCGAGGTGCCTCCGGCGGCGGATGAAGATCTATCGAAATACCGACTCTGACAGATAGCGGGAAAAGCGCTATTCTTCGACCTGCACCGGCCCGCCCTGCTCGGCCGCTTTCCAGGCCGCTTCGGTCAGTTCGATGGTTCGCAGGCCGCAGACGCTCGGAGCCAGAACCTCCGCCTCCCCGCGTATTGCGTCAATAAAATTATCAGCAGTTGACTCCGCGCCATAACCGAAATGGCTGATCCGATGCTGCTCGCCGTTGTATCCGGTTTTCACCATCAGGTCACGTCCCTCACGCAGGAAAAACGTCCAGTCCTCGCAGACGATCGTGATGTCCTCATACATACCGGAGGACGGGTAATTGCCGATCACGCTCAGTGTTCCGAGCGCCCCGTTTTTGAACTTCATATTGAGTGCGCTGTTGATATCCACCTCCGTGCCGAAATTATCCACCTCGGCCGCCACTTCGTCCACCGCCAGTCCTGTCATCCAGAGGATAATATCGATCAGATGACTTCCGCTGTCGTTGAGCTGTCCCCCGCAGCTGAGGTCTTTGTTCTGCCGCCACGTTCCCCGGGTCAGCTTAAGCCATGCCTGTGCCTGAAGGGCGGTCACATACTGCACTTCGCCGGCATCACCATTGCGGATGGCGTTGCGGATATATTGATACGGCCCATCACAGTGCCTCTGGTAGGCGATACCCAGCGTGCAACCCGTCTCTTCCTCCTTCTGCATAATCTCGTGTGCATGATCGATCGTGCACACCATCGGTTTCTCGGTCAGCACATCCAGTCCCGCCTCCATGCAATCCATGATTTGCGGGAAATGCACGCTGTGGGGTGAACAGATCACCACCGCGTCCAGATCCACCTCCTCCAGCATACTTTCGTGATCGGAGAACGTTCGCGCATTCTGAACAGGAGGGTATGTTACCTGCACTTCAGCCAGCTGATCATGCGACGGATCCGCCATCGCCACAATCCGGGCATCCTCACGGTCATTCAACGCTCGAATATGCTTCCCGGCAATGTTGCCCACACCAATCATTCCGACATTCAATGCATCAGTCATTCCCGACTCCTCCCGTCATGAAAAACACTTGAGTGG
>CAZXYF010000214.1:0-5275 GCA_964644705.1 uncultured candidatus Brocadiaceae bacterium
CCAGCGCCTCCATGATCTGCCCCAGAGACCAGTCGATCTCCATCATAACGTCCGCGTAAAGCCCCTCATCGGATTTGCCCTCAAACTTATCGCTGCAGAAAAGGGGCACGTGGGGCATGTTGTGCGGAACGTAGAGGAAAAACGGGGATTCGCTGTTCCTTTTGATGAAATTCGTGGAATGTTTGGTGTACCATGTGGTCAGCATCCTCTGTTGCTCCGGGCTGACATCCTCAATGGTGATCTTATCGTTGCGCCAGAACTGGAGATCCCACTGTCCAAAATAATCCGTGTTCGGATGGTGACCCCACATGTCGTTGGAATACATAAGTCCGGAGGATTCATCAAAACCTCGGGCCGGCGGACGGGTTTCTGGCTCATCCCCGACGTGCCATTTGCCGAAACATCCGGTGGTATATCCATCCTCTTTGAGCATTTCCGCAATCGTCGTATACTGCGGATCCAATCCCCGTGCCCGCGGGGAAAGTGCTCCATAGACCTTATGGCGTCCCGGATAGCAACCGGTCAGCAGGCACGCCCGGGAGGCCGAACAAATCGCCTGAGGCACATAGAATTGATGGAAACAGGTGCCCCGCTCGGCCAGACGTTCGACGTTTGGCGTGGGATAATTAGTGTCCCCGAAGGGCCGAAAATCAGCCCAGCCGGAATCGTCCAGAAATATGATTACAATGTTGGGTTGATCGCTCAAGGGATTGCCCTTTCGTTGGATGATGCGGAAAGGGCTATGTATAGCACTGGCCCTGGAGGAATGCAAATTTATGGAGCCAGAAAAGGATCGGGCATATTGGTGGCACGCCATTTTCGAGAATTCAGCGCTACTGACCGGTTTATAACAGGGAACTTCGCATGAATCCATCAAAATCCATTTTTAGCCTTCTGCGAGCAGCATTCTTCAGCGGGCATGTGATCAGCAGGGGCCTTCTACTGCTGGTCATACTGGCAGCGGTCCCGGTGACATCGCCGGCGGGTGAGTCGCCCCAGAGCCTCCCGTCTGAGGTCACGGATTCGCTGACACGAGCCGTGGATGGAGTCATGAAAAGATATCCTGTTACCGGCGCCGTCGTCGGAGTGGTCCGTCTTTCCGATGGCGCCATGTGGCGGAAAACCGCCGGGTTCGCCGTGGTGAACAACATCGAAGCGCCGCGGGCAGAGTGGACCGGTCAACCGATGACCACGGACAACGTGTTGCGCATCGGTAGCGTGACGAAGACCTTTACGGCCACACTAATTTTGAAACTGGCGGAGGCCGACAGGCTCGATCTGGACGACAGCGTGGCGCAGTGGTTGCCCGGCTGGGTGGAGAATGGGGAGAGCATCACCGTTCGTGACTTATTGGACATGACCAGCGGGCTGGCGGAATTTGCCACACCCAAATTTAACGCTTTTGTTACCAACCACCCCACTCGCCGTTGGGCTCCCCGGGAGCTGGTCCGTATAGCTGCCGGTGAGGATGATCGGTTCGAAGCCCCGGGACGTTCTACGGACCGGTCGCATTTTCGCTATCGTAACACCAACTACATCCTGCTGGGGACAATCGCGGAACGCGCCGGGGGCGATTCCTACAGGACCCTCCTGCAAAAACATGTGACCGCTCCTCTGAATCTTGAACACACGACGATTCCCCGACGGGCCGGAATGCCCGAGGATGGTTGCCATGGTTACGTCCTGGATGAGGATGGATGGGTGGATACCACGCGTATCGATCCCTCGTTCATCGGGTCGGCAGGAGGTGTGGTTTCCACACTGGGTGATATGCTCAAGTGGACACGGGTCATGACGGCCGGGGAGGATCTGACACCTCACGGATGGCAACAGAGGCTGGATGTGCAACCCACAACACATAAAAACTGCCAGATTTGGTACGGACTGGGGATCGAATGCAAAGATGGTACGATCGGACACAATGGTACCGTGATCGGTTATGAAAGTTCCTGTTATCGCTACGCGGGTTACGTGTACGTTGCCATCGCCAACTGTGCCCCCACAACAAAGGATGTGCCCCAGGTGGCTGATGCACTCACGGATAGCATGATCGAAGCTGTGGCGGGATCGGTCCCGGCACCCTGTGCACAGACCTCGGGTGCGGGCGTGGAAATGGTGGGACCACACAACGGAAAATCGCCGACCACCCTGATTCAGTCAGAGAGTCACGCCTGGGATCAGGTGACCGGTGGCACCGGATGGGGAGAAACGGACCATTTTATACCCCTATCAGCCGTCCACAGCGTCTCGGGGATAGTGCCCCAGGGCAAAACGGCTGAGTTGCGGTTCCGTTGCACCAACCTCACGGGACCGGTCGGCAAGCTGGTGGCCTGTGGACTTCGACCGGGCGGGGCGGAGCCTGTGATGTCCGGCCATTACGGAAAAGCAGGCGCGGACAGGCACTCGATCTGGCTCACTCCGGCGGGGGAGGCCAACACGACACTCCCAGAGAACCAAGAGTTACAACCGAACACAGCCTATGATGTGTATATCGTGGTGCAGGATAACGGTCCCTGGGATGTTGAACCAGCCGAGCATCTGATTTCTATCGTTGTCGCTCTGGGAAGGGGACATCCATAGCTTTACTGACTGCTGATACCTGATTTCTGCGGCACTGAGTCGCTGTGCTCTGACTGCAGCTCTCAACCGCCGTCTCCCATCATAAATTGTTCACAAAACACAATCATCATGAGTGAAGACACAAACATTACCGACCACTCCGCTCCCGGCCGTATTCGACCGCTCGCCCTCTGCGTCATGAGCCAGAACGGCCAATACCTGCTGGCAGACGGATATGATCCCGTGAAAGATGAACAATTCTACCGCCCTCCCGGCGGTGGTATCGAGTTTGGCGAAACCAGCTGCGAGGCCGTCAAACGGGAGATTGATGAAGAAATGGGTATCACCCTCACCAACGTGCACAGGTGCGGCGTGCTGGAGAACATCTTCACCTTTGAGGGACAACCCATGCACGAGATTGTGTTCATTCTCGATGCCGATCCGGTTGACCAATCAATCTACGAGAGGGACGAGCTCACCGGTCGCGATTCCGATGGGCGACAGTTCACCTGCCACTGGGTGGACATCCACACCGTTGATCCGGATTTCCCCCCCATCTATCCCGATGGTCTTGCGGAACTGCTGATCCCCGCGTAGAATCCCCGGTAACGTGGATTCTCAGGTTTTTGCTCTTCTGGCTCGCAGGAACCTTAGAAGATTTTGCACGACCGCTTCACCAACTAAATCGCCGTACGGACGAATCTTCGACCGGACCAACCAATTATCCAACGCCCCAAGTTTGTTCTTGACAAGTCGCCGCCACTCAGCTACCCAATAGTTGCGGCCGTTGGTGTCCATCAGTGGTAACCGGCCACCGTCTTACGCCGGTGAAATGGCATTGATGGCACCCAACCAATCAAAACTCTTGGAGGGAGTTGACTCATGAGAATGCCTGGTGCATCTATCTTCCGGAACCATGCGAAAAAAGTGTTCGTTTCTGCGTGTATTCTTCTGCCGCTGCTGGTGCTGGGAGCCTTCTCCCAGACGCAGATCGGAGATTGGGGACATGGTATCTCTTATGCTCCCACGGTCTATCTCTACAACCCGAAAGGCAAGGCTTTTACGCTGAAGTTCAAGAAACTGCAGCCGGCGTACAACCCCTGGATCAAGGACAAAGTAAAGTTTCGCCTGGCCGACCCGGATGGGAAGGTGATTTTTGAGGGAAAGAAGAAGCTCGACGGCGGGGTGCTCAACTACAAAGTGTCCTCGGGCAAGAAGGGAACATACCGACTGAACACAACCCGGAGCCTCGCCGTCTGGTCCTCCCTGGACCATTCGGTGGTATGGACGGGCGAGCCAAAACGACACATTGCCGACGCCTACGATCCGATCAAGGACCCGGAAACCGGCAAGAAACGCAAACGAAAATACTACGAAAAACGAGGACAGCTGGTTTTCCAGGCCTCCGTGCCGCGTCGGTGGTGGTTCTGGGTGCCCCGGGGCGTCACCGAATTCAAATGCCACGCCATGCGCGCTGATCGCCACATGTCCCAGCGGGAGGACTGGGGATATTTCATCATTTCCCCACGTGGTCAGCGTATCCGTGCGATGTGGGGGCAACCCCCATTCAAAACCGAGAAGGGATACCGGGGCGATATGACCGTCACCGTTCCGGTCGAACCCGGTGCGGCCGGGCGATTCTGGTCCGTGCAGATCAGGCTCGGAGATTCCCACAACTTCTCCGGGATCAATTTCTCCCTTGAGGGTGTGCCGCCCTACCTGGCCCGTTCCCCCGAAGAGTGGTTCCACCCGAAAAAAGGCATCCCCCAAATTGATCCATACGACGATACGCCCTTCATGCAGGCCACACGGGGGGCCGAAGAGGTCAAGAAGATCATGCAGAAACGCTGGCCGAACCTCCAGCACTGGTCCCCCTGCCCCTCGCTGGGCGATCCCGATGGTGTGGAGATCCTGGGGAACGCGCAGTTCGCGCTGTGGAATCCACAAGGTCGTAAACTCAGATTGCGCGTGGGCACCTATCTGCCGCGTCATGGACGTAAGGGGAAGGATCCAGCTGACGTTGAAGTCACAGGCCCCGACGGGAAAACAATCATGGACAAAACCATTGAACTGAAGACTATCCACGGCACGCATGCATACCCCGAGGATGTGCTCAACACGGGCAAAGGTATAAGCACGGTGAGCGTGACGGATGATCCGGAAAAATGGATGGCCTTCACGTATCCGGCAACCCCGCTGGTGCTGATCGGCGAGGACGTGAAAGGCGGATGGTCGCGATTTCAGATGACCGTTGGTACCGCCCGGCAGTGGTATTTCCGCGTCCCCGAAGGCACGAAGGAGTTTAGCCTGCATACCAACGCCCGACACGACACCGATGTGGCCCGGGTGGAGGTGTGGGCGCCGGATCGTTGCGTCGACATGATCTACGCCAACGAGGAGAGCAAAACTATCGAGGTTCCCGAGGGGCTCGATGGTAAGATGTGGTATCTGCGCACCGACGTCGGTTCGGCCAGTCAGTTCGTGACGGCAGAAGGGCCCGAATATCGCTTTGCGGGCATCTACCTGACCATCGATCTGAAGGGCGTGCCCGGATACCTCGCGCCCACCTGGGAACAGTGGTTCAACCCGGAGAATCCGGTCCCGCCCATGCAGCGTGGACAATGAGCAGGCCTGCAGATAAAGCTACTCGTTCTTTTTCGGCGAAGTGATCGGGGCGGGTTGGATGGTGAACGGTTCAATGTTGAAAGTTGAAGGT
>CAZXYF010000215.1:0-5243 GCA_964644705.1 uncultured candidatus Brocadiaceae bacterium
AGGGCCGCCGGAGAGCTCAGTATTCGTGAACCGCACGTAGTGGCTAATCGTCTGCCCCCCCGGCGCAGGGCCGGAGGAGGGTGTTTTGGGACCGTAGTTCGGCTCTTTTTCTTATCGAATTAAGGTCCCTTTTGTATTACCGCACCGATTGGCAAAACGCGATCAAAAATGTCAGGTTACAGGCCGCCTACTTCGACAGCTCCTCGAAATAATTCCTGACCATCTCTTCATATTCGTCCGGAACGGGGGCGCGGAGGGATGCAGCGACGTCCCTGCGCATGCGTTCAGGAAGACGGTTCGATTGATCCTGACGCACCTTTTTTACTTTTTCAGTGATGGCTTTCAGTTCGTTCAGGTTCTCCAGAACGACCCGTTTCCGCCGGGCCGCGGTGGGAACGTAACTTCCGCTGTCCAGTTCCTTGTGCAGGTCTTCCATAATTTTGATGGTTTCAGGTAATTTGCCGGTCGGATACCGTCGCGTCTTGAGCCCATGCGCAATTCGTTTGGCTTTTCCGATAAGTTGTTTTTGTTGTTGGGCGAGGCGTTTGAGGCGATTGGCCGTGTTGGGAGTCTGGCCGCGGAAACCTTCGCGCCCGAATCCGCTGGCTTTCCCGCCACCCGTGGCGCCGGTCGGGGGCTCGCCGGAGGAGTCCTTGACGGTTCCCGCTTCATACGGATCCGATGTCTTGCGGGTGGGAGTGCGGCGTCCGCCTTTGCCGGTGGCCGATTCTTCCACGAACTGACCGCTGGATTTGCCCGTTCGGCCTTCTCCGGAACGCCCGCCGACGTTGTTGGCGTTGGGGAGCCGATTACCCGTCACTCCTTTGGCGGACATGTTTGCGATGGGACCGTCCATGGCGCTCCAGCCGATGCCTTCGTCGAAACTGCCCAGCGTATTGGCGTTTGCGTCTTCGGCCTGTTCCATTAGTTCCTGCTCCTCGGCCATGAGTTCGCCGATCAGATCTTCTAGCTGATCGGGCAGGTCGGTCAGCGGCACATCCAACTCGTTTTCGGAGGCTTCCATCTTCCAGGCGATTTGATCGGCATGATCCTCCAGCCATTTTTCGATGTTCTCCTCGATCTTCTCGGCCTTCGCCGTGGCGCTTTCCTCCGCGGACGTCGCAATTTCCATGGATTTTTTCTCAAGAGCATCGGCGGCGGCCTGCACCTCGCTGTAAACTTCCATGTGCTCTCCAACCATCGAACCGAGCCCGAAATCCTGTGATGGCAGGTCGCTCAGATCGTTGGCTTTCTCCTGAAAATATTTTCCCCACTTGAGTTGATCCTCCCGTACCTTTTGTAGTTTCTTCTCATCGCCGGAACTGAACTCGTCAACGGGTTTTTCAGCCAGTTGCCGGGTCATTTTCAGGTTCTCGCGCTGGTCCTCCTTGAACTGTTTCACTTTCTTCAGCATACGCTGCATCCTGTCGCGCTGATTCAGAAGGTCATCCTGCCTGGCCGTGGGATCTCCGGTCTTCTCGCCGTCATCCTCACTGTCCGCGACGTTCGTGGTGGACTTCTCAGATTCATCGGAATCCTGCGCGGTTTCATCACTGGTAGCAACCTCTCGCTGGGCCTGTATGATGATCCTGGCGGCCGCGCTTTTACCCTCGCTCTCGGTCCGCTCCGGGCAGCCATCATCGGCCCGGAAAAAATAGCGAACGGTATCGCCGGGCTGGACGCGCAACCCCGACAGATCGAGAACGGCGCCTTCCTGTTGTTTGGTGGTGCGGGCGTCATATGCCCAGTCTCGGAACTCTTCCCATTCCTGTCTGTTCTGCCGCACGTGCAGCGTCAGGGAATGGAGGTTGTAATCATCGCTTGCCCGGGCAACCACGGTCACGGACTCGTCGGGAGAGGCCTTAATCTCCTCGTCGGGCGTGATCAGTTCCACCTGCGGCGGCTGGTCGTTCCGGGCCCAGATGTGGCGGGTTGCAGGGGCATTGGGGATTCCGTCGGGGTCTTCTATGTTGATTGTGTACGTGCCGCTTTTCTCCACCTCGAAAGTTCTTCCCCATCGTTGAGATTCGCGGCGTTTCAGCGGCAGGGTCACCGGATCGGACTGTGTCTCTTGCCGGGAGGTGAGCAGTGGATGGAACGTCAGGTCGGCGCCGGACAGTTTTCGACTTGCCCGCAGGGAGAGTTTGATGGTCGTTCCGACGACCGCTCGTATATTTCCGGACTCGTTGGTTTCCGATCCGTCCGGAAGTTGCGTGTACTCCGGATAATCGTATTCCAGACGCAGGTCGCTCACGCGGGGCCGCGTTCGGATAGTGATGTGATACGGACGGCTCGTCGTATCACCCGCATGTATCCGATAACGCATATCTTTCTGCAGATTGACGAGTTCGTGACGGAAACTGCTTCCCTCAAACGGCATGTCGTATGTGGAGCGTTGACCGTCCCCGTTATCAACGATCAACGTGGCAGTTTCCGGTACAACCCCTGCGGGTTCCGCGCGAATCACCAGCGAATCTCCCTGCAGGCAGGTGGTATCGCCGGGCGTCACATCGAGCTTGGTATCGGAAATCGGCGCCACGTAGGTGTGAGGGCTTGCAAAACGGCGCACCGCGTTCTGAAAGTGCCCGGCAAATCCTACGGAATAAACCAGTAGCAGGACCGCGATGCAACCGACCCATTTACCCCACCGCCGCAGGGGCAGGGTGTCGGTGCTCCGGCGCATGTTGCAATTACCGATGGCACCGGCCGCATCATCCAGCTGAGCCCGGGCCATCTCGCGGCTGGCGGGGTCATCAAATCTCTCTTCGTGCAGCTGGACTGCATTGATGAAACGATTATCCAGCTGATCGTAGCGTCGCTCCACATGTCGCGCCACCATCTCGTCGGTGAGGGGGCGGAAGAGTATTTTCAGGGGGCGGACCACCAGCAGGTATAGACATCCGGCACCAAAACCCAGCGCGAAGATGCTGCGGACGGATCGGGGCAGCGCCAGAAGGTTGTCCAGCAGCAGGGCCACGATGAGGACCAGCAACAGAATGCCGATTCCCCGCAGACCCGTACCACCCAGCTCCACAAAACGCCACCGGCGTCTTGCGGCCTGCAGCTTCTTCTGGACCAGCGACCAGTTATCCCGGGCGCCGTCGCTGATGTGGGAGACGTCCTGGTTCATGGGTTGTCCGTGAGAATGGGAGTTCAAAATCGATGTAGCGTGCTCGTACGTTAGTTCATTGACGCGTCCTGACGGTGATCATCGCTATCTATATTATCGCAGAGCAGGGCGAGATAGTGCAACACTGCAAAACATGGGGCGTCTGAGCAGTCCAAATGTTCTAAGGTGCCTGCGAGTCAGAAGAGCAAAAAAACTAGCAATCGCCGGGGCAAGCCCGGCGGATTTACTCGATTGATCGCCCTTTACTGGTCGTCTGGCAGCGTCAATGTCAGGTTGACAGCTGGGTTGTTCTTATCCAGTTCGTGTCCCCCCAGAGTCCGGACGATTTTCACCTTTTCAGCGCCATTTTTCGCACTGTCGAGCAGTTCCCGATGAAGGAAGTGGCGTTTATGTATTTCCCATTGATCATTTCGCCGGCTCATATGCCAGATTTCATAGCGTTTGAGCATGCTGACCCATTTCCACTGTTCGGGGTTCGACCACGACAGCTTGTCGGTGCGCTGCATGCGGACCAGAACATACATCCTGTCCGCTGTCCCGGCGCCATAGACGGGCCGTTCGGCGTCAAAAACGGATCGCACGTGGCTTTTCCAGCGCTGTATCTTATCGAGTTGTGTCTTGCTGAGTTGAGTGGCTTTGTCGTTCTTTGTATTGCTGAAATAGCCGTATATGAACCGCGCATCCGGTCGGGCGGTACCACCCATGTTCCGTCGTCGTCCGGCCACGATGAACAGGTCATAGATGCCCGCGGGAGCGTCCCGGATGATGAAACGGTTCCCGGACTTCACGTCGGCTGTCAGCGACAGATCCGTTGTTCGGTTGAGACCCACCAGCGTGATGAGTTTTTGAGCTTCTGGCAGCTCGACGGTTCCCTTGATTGTCCCGAGTATTCCCTCGCCGGGTTTCGCGCAGGCGACGGATTTTACATAGACCAGATCCTTGAGTTTGTCGCCAACTTCACCTTCCAGTTTGCGTTTCAGGGCGAGGCGTCGCACTTTCCCGCTGGCATCGCGGATGTACAGCGACCGTGCGAGCACTTTGCCGGTGATGCTTTTGCCATCGGAGAAGGTAACGCGGTGGTTCAGACGGCGAATGGGGTATTTCTCACCGGTATAGATTTTTTCATCGCGCCCGTCTTCCCGGAAAATCCACTTCTCATACATGTATTCGCGTTCGATGAGCGTATCGATCCGGTCGATGTCTTTCACCGGCACGTCGTAGTGTCTTTTCTGCCTGTCGTGGAAGATCCGCAGAGAATTGCCCGTAAAACATATTTTGCCGGAGAGCTTCGTCCCATCGCTGAGTCGTATCACGGCCTGGCGCCAGACCCGGTCACCGGCGCGTACGGACGCCGCGAAAAGACCGATAAAAAGGATGCAGCAGCAGATGTGCAGAAATCGACGCATGATTGTTCCGAAACAAGAGAATACCGCACGATCGGACACCGGTGGAACCGCGAACCCTCCCCGGAAAGGGCTCAATGCCGCAGGGGTACAGGGGCACGGGTATCCACACACGCAGAGATATATTGATGCACGACCATACCCTATTAGTATAACAGAAAGTCCTGATGAGTCGTTTCTACAACGCAACCCAGCGGCCCGGGCATTACAGGACGTTGAATGTATGTCTTGAGTGCCCGTGGATGCTCCATGGTGCCGCGTCCTCCATTTTTATTTGTGTTGATCCAATGAGGGCAAACAATGGCAACGGCAGATTATGGCAAAAAATTGTGGAGCAGGGTTACGGTTCCGGCACTCCGTGATCTGCATCGTTTGCCGTTTCCAGGAGAGGACCAGTTTCATCCCTTCCAACTCTGTCGTGTCATCTCTCAGGTGATCGCGCCAATTGTCCCTGATCGCCGGAGGCGATCTCTGGAGTGCGCTGGCCATGCCAGCGCTTTTCGTTTTTGGGGACCGCGGAGCGTAAATATCCACCGTTGATCCTTCCCGCAGACCACAGTTAGGGGGTAGCGGCGGCCTGAGCCATCTTCGAGCCTGCGCAGAAACCGAGTGATCTCCGGAAATCTTTGTCGTGCGAGAAAACCACAGGATTGTGTTGATGGCTCCAGCGCCCTGCCAGAAGGCCCTATCGCGTTGTTTGCGCATCTTCG
>CAZXYF010000216.1:0-5231 GCA_964644705.1 uncultured candidatus Brocadiaceae bacterium
GAGTTATGCAGAATACTGATTACGGCATCCATGTTTCCGGATCAGGAGTTCTGGGCCTATGGCCGGCAATACGTATAGCAGGCATCCTGCCTGCATTGGCCGACAGGCCAAGATGGGGGGCCGCCGGGGTTTAAGCGAACGGACGACTGACCCCCGACGATGGACGATATGGTTCCACTGACGCAGCGGGCGGAACAACTCGGGGCCCGCGCGGAGTCAATCGCAGTCGTAATCGTCGTCGGCCGTTTGTCGTTGTTCGACGACGATTACAACGACGATCATATCGTTGCCTCGCACCAGTGCCCACCCACGTCGTGGGCATTGAGACTGCAGCCCGAACTTTCACAAACCTCAAGCGTTATTATTCTAACAACTGTCCAAACAACCGGTAATCGCACATTGCAGGGTAGATTGTGAACCACAGGGTGCATGCGACGTTTCCTGCAAAACCGGTTTGATCTGCGACCGAGCCGTCAGCACGCAATCTGTAAGAACAGCTTATTTTCTTGTCGTCTTAGTTCCTGTACAGGTTGCGTGTGCAATAACACCCAGTATACTGAATATGTGTGCAAAGACTTCCGGTGTTTTTTCTGAATCAGATGATAAGCTTTTGCTGGGAAAAAGGAAGAGACAAGGGGTTGACAAAGGTAACGACGAAAATTTCTGCTATGGATGATGTGGGTGGATCTTACGAAGATAAATTTCTTGGGTGATAACGGATTCCGATGGTTGACTATTCGAAATTCAAAAAGTCCTTGAAGAATTTGGAACTGCAGTACGACAATTACCGTTTTAGTTTTGATCGGGATGAGTTGACGGAGTTAGACAGGGAGGCCCTTGCTGAATCGGTAATTCAGCGGTTTGAAACCTGTTATGATGTGCTGTGGAAACACCTCAAACGCTATTTAGTGGAAGAACTTGGACTTGCGGACGTTCCCAACAGCCCAAAACCGGTGTTTCGTCTCGCCGGAGAAAATTTTTTGCTGCCGGGACCTGTCAAACACTGGATTGAATATGCTTCGGTGCGAATTGGCACCGCCCATGATTACAGCGGGGAAAAAGCTGCCAGGTGCCTCGATGTTGTGCCTCGTTTTATTGAAGAAGCCACAGAATTATTTCAGACGCTGACGGGTGAAGAATGGTAAACGAAGGCTCAGTTGAACTAGCCGATGACGACAGGGAGGAGTTGCTCGCTCTGCTGAAGCGGTTTCTGCCAGGGGCTGAAGTTTGGATTTTTGGCTCGCGTGTGAAGGGCACATGCCGCGCGGTGTCCGATCTGGATCTGGTCGTTTTTGCGGAAGAGGATTCCATCGTCGCAGTGGAAGAGTTGCGGGAAGCACTGCAAAATAGCAATCTGCCGTTTCGGGTGGATCTGCACGTGTGGAATGAGCTGCCCGAGGAGTATCAGGAGAACATTCGAGAACAGGAAACCGTGAGAATATGTTAGATGAGGAAGAGGATGAGAAGGTCATAGTACCCGAGACGGATGCCTATCTGAAATCACCGGAGGTTATTCATGACCCGGGTGCGGAATACGACGCGGATCGGCGACAGTTCCAGGGTATATCGAGTCTGGCCTGCGGTGGAGATGGTCGGGTCTGGGCGGTTTGGTATGGAGGGAAGACTCCCGGCGAGGACAGAAACAATTACGTCATTCTCGCCATGAGCGAGGACGGGGGGCAGACGTGGTCCGATGAATGCCTGATCGTCGATCCCGGTCGAGAGGGGCCGGTGCGGGCGTTTGACCCGGAGATATGGCAGGCACCGGATGGCAATCTGTGGATGTTCTGGGCCCAGGGCGTTGAAGATCACGGTAAAATCGGCCCCTCCGGCGTCTGGGCGATGACGACGCGGGAGACCGACGGCACCGCTGGCATCTGGTCGGAGCCCCGACGGCTCTGCGATGGCGTGATGATGTGCAAACCCATCGTCCTCTCCAATGGCGATTGGGCGCTGCCGGTCTCGCTGTGGCACAAACGGGAGGCCGGGAGTGCGGCCATGTTCGTATCCACCGATCAGGGGGAGACGTTTCGCCAGCGCGGGGCGTGTGACGTTCCGCCCGACGTCCGCGACCATGATGAACACATGATCGTTGAGCGAACCGATGGAACGCTGTGGATGCTGGTCCGGACGAAATACGGGATCGGGGAAAGCGTTTCAAAAGACGGTGGACGAAACTGGAGTGAGCTGAGTCCATCGGGGATTCCCCACGTGGTCAGCCGGTTCTTCATACGACGTCTCAGTTCGGGCCGTCTGCTGCTGGTGCGGCATGACCCCGAGAACGGCGATTTTGCCGATATGAACGATGAATCACGGGGGACCCGATCGCACCTGAAAGCCTATCTCTCGGACGACGACGGGCGGAGCTGGTGGGGGGGACTTCTGCTGGACAAGCGGGAGGGAGTGTCATACCCCGATGGGGATCAAAACGAAGACGGGAGAATATACATCACATACGATTACGAGCGCACGGGGGCGATGCAGATACTCGGGGTCGCGTTCAGTGAAAAAGACATTGTCGCCACGGAGTCGGGGGAGGAAAAGCAGCCGGCGACATTCCGTATCAGTCCGGCATAACACGGAGTTTTCCTGAAAAATCAGCTTTACCCGACTGTTGTACTTGCACGTAATATATCACGCGGTATAATCCCTGCCAGTCAAGGTCGATAAACTGTGCAAAGCGCGTTTTGTGTGGTTTCGATACGCTGTGACTCAGGCGAGAATTACGTAGCACTGAGCGAAGACCTGCAGATTATTCTCTTCCCGTGCAGGGTCGGAGGAGCCATACCGGCCCGGATCGGTACTGCCGGAGAAAGACAAAAACTTGGAAACTACAGCTTCGGTGGCTGTTCAACCCTTGAGAACCGCGAAATGCAGCCGGGGAACAATTTAGAAACGGATCGCGACCGATTATGAGTGAGAAACCAAATATCCTGTGGATCACAACGGATCAGCAGCGCTACGATACGATTGGCGCGCTCGGCAATCCCCACATCAACACGCCGAACCTCGACCGATTGTGCGAGGAGGGCGTGGCGTTCACTCGCGCGCACTGCCAGTGTCCCATCTGCACGCCCAGCCGTGCCAGTTTCCTCACGGGATTGTACCCCAGCACGGTCCACGTCAACATCAACGGTAACGTCCGTTTCCCTGAGAATGACCGCGTTAAGCTGGTCACCCGGCGCCTGGCGGACGCTGGATACGATTGTGGTTTGTCGGGAAAACTGCACATCGCCGCGGCGTGGAATGGGGTGGAGGAACGGACGAACGACGGATACCGGCGTTTCTGGTACAGCCACGGCCCACTGCAGGGATATGGTCACGGGAACCAGTATATGAAGTGGGTCCAGCAACAGGGCATGTTCGATGAAGTTTTCGAGGAGCGGCCAGTTCGAGGTCCTCGCAAACCCGGCGGAGTGGCCACGAAACGGTATGCTTACCGGGACGACGTTCCGGCGAAATATCATCAGACGACGTGGTGTGCCAATCGGGCGATCGATTTCATGCATGAAGATCGGGATGGGCCGTGGCTGATGAGCGTCAACATTTTTGATCCCCACCCGCCGTTCGATGCTCCGGAAAGTTACGCTAACCGGTATGATCCGGATGAGTTGCCCGAACCGTTGTTCCAGGAGTCGGATCTGGAAAATCAGGACAAATTGCGCTCCCACTTTTTTCAGAATGTTTCGGGAAAACCGGGGGAAACCCAGCAACAACAGAAGGCGTCGTATTACGGCATGGTGGAGCTGGTGGACGAGAACGTGGGCCGGATGCTGGACGAACTGGAGAAAACCGGTCAACGCCAGAACACGATCGTCATATTCACCTCCGATCACGGCGAGATGCTGGGCGATCACGGACTCACCGCCAAAGGTTGCCGGTTCTACGAGGGCTTGGTGCGCGTGCCGCTGATTGTCAGCTGGCCGGAACAATTCCGTGGGGGCGCGCGTTCAAACGCCCTGGTGGAATTGAACGATCTGGCCCCGACGCTGGCGGATGTGGCCGGGATTGATCTGTCATGGACTCATGGTGAGTCACTGCTGCCGGTTCTCGACGGCGCGGAGCCGGATATGCAGCCGCACGACTACGTGCGTTCGGAATTTTACGACACCCTGAACATGGAAGCCCCCGACGGCGATCCGGCGAATCACGACCCGAGCTACGCCACGATGTACCGGACCGAGCGCTGGAAACTGGTGGTGTATCATGGAAACGAGTACGGCGAACTTTACGACATGAAGAGCGATCCCGATGAATTCAACAACCTGTGGGAGGATCCGGCCGCGCAGGACATCAAAAACGAGCTGATCAAACGCAGTTTCGACGCCAGCATCACCATCACCGATCCCGGACCGGAGAGGATTGGGCGGTATTGAAACGGAGGTGTGGATCCTGCAGAAGTTGTCACGATTTTGAGACGAAGCGCTTTTTCCCCGGCCTTACAAGGCCAGGCGCCGACCGAGTTGTGCGTCCACCCCGTCCACCCGGTCCACAGGGTCCAGCAGACGGTGGTGGACAAAGTGGACAATGTGGACCCTGTGGACTTGACTAAAAGGACACCAACATGCCCGAAACAATCACCGAACCATCACGTGAAATACCCGTCCTCGCCGAACACGACGTCGTCGTCTGCGGCGGAGGCCCGGCAGGTTGTGCTGCTGCACTCGGTGCGGCGCGTAACGGCGCCGACACTCTCCTTGTTGAAAAGAACGGATACCTCGGAGGCGCGACCGTCTCGCAGCTGGTGTCTGTGATACTGAGCACCAACGCCGTCGACTTTCAGGGCGTCTGGCACGAGTTCACCGCGGCCATGGACGAGCGCGATGCCGTCAACCTGCCGATCCAGCAGGGCGGTTATACCTATCGAGGCGGGTACGATCCGGAGATGGTCAAACACGTCTGGGACGCCATGCTAACGGAGGCCGGCGTGCGCATATTGCATCACGCTCTGTGTGCGGGCGCCATCGTGGAGGACGGTGCCATCCGGGGCGTCGTGGTGGAGACGAAAGCCGGGCGGCAGGCGCTGCTGGCGAACCGCGTCGTGGATGCGACGGGCGATGGGCACGTGTGTCACCGGGCGGGGGTCGCGTGGGATCAGGGCGTTGACGGAAAACCGTGGGCGATGGCATGTACAAAGGCATTCCGGATGGGAAACGTGGACTGGGAATCGGTCGAACATACTTCCGAGATGCGGCAGAAGTGTAAGTCCCGGTTGCAGGAAGCCATAGACC
>CAZXYF010000217.1:0-5209 GCA_964644705.1 uncultured candidatus Brocadiaceae bacterium
GGGCTGAGGCCGATTTTAGAATAATTCACGCTTGAGGTTTGTGAAATGTTCCGGCGAACACACGGGCTGGCGGACAGAGCCTTCCGGCCAGTCTCCCTCCTGCAGACGTTATTCTTTACCGTTACAATGATGATAGTTGACACAAGAGGTGTTTGCGAAGCTCACTTCGCCCATCCAACAGTGGAGCGTGTCCCATGAGATATTTTTCCGTAAAACCAGCGGGAGAACCCCATCAGCCCCCGGGAACCCCCTTCCACACTGGTTCTCCAAAAGAGGAAACGGTGACGATTGATATCCTCGATTACTCCAATACTCATTACTCGGAAACGCAACCGGAAAAAGCGGAAGAATGCGCTCAATTCAAACAAAAGGATAGCGTGTCGTGGATAAACGTAAACGGCGTGCACAACGTGGAACTTCTTGAATCCCTCGGAGAGTCTTTTGGCCTGCATCCCCTTGTGCTGGAGGATATCGCCCATACCGGCCAGCGGGCGAAATGTGAGAGTTATGATGAATACGTCTATTTTGTGGGGAAAATGCTGACTTACGATGAGGAGGAGGACGAGCTACAGAGCGAACAGGTCAGTTTCGTCCTGGGAAAGGGCTTCGTCATCAGTTTCCAGGAGGAAACGGGCGATGTGTTTGATCCCGTTCGCGAACGTATCCGCCGGAACAAAGGCCGAATAAGAAAGATGGGGGCGGATTACCTTGCCTATTCCCTGCTCGATAGCATGGTCGACGGTTACTTCACAGTCCTGGAAATTCTGGGGGAGCTCGGCGAAGATTTCCAGGAGCAGGTCCTGCAGGATCCCCGGCAAAACGTCGTTCGGAAAATACATTCACTGAAACGTCAACTCATTGCGTTCCGCCGCACCGTGTGGCCGCTGCGCGAAGCGATGCGAACATTCCAGCAGGATGACACCCCACTGGTCGGCGACAAAACACGCCCGTATCTGCGCGACCTTTACGATCACATCATTCAGGTGCTGGACACGGTGGAGGTGTTCCGTGAACTGGTCTCCAGCACCATGGATCTGTATATGAACAGCCTGAGCAACCGGATGAACGAGGTGATGAAGGTTCTGACCGTCATGGCCAGCATCTTCATTCCGATGACGTTTTTAGCGGGGATCTACGGAATGAACTTTGAGTACATGCCGGAGCTCCAGTGGCAATGGGGTTATCCCGCCGTCTGGTTCCTGATGTGCCTCATCGCCCTCGGCATGCTGATATTTTTCCGAAAAAAAGACTGGATATAGCTCTCCCAAACGCGTTTTCGACTCATGGGGGGCACACAGGCTACAGGCTCGCAAACTACAGGTTGGAGAGATCTAAACGCGTTACATCACAGGGGAAACACGGATCACCCCGGCCGGCGGAGCAGAGCCGCTTGGGTTTGAGGTCCATCGGGCATGCCTCCATACACCGTCCGCACTTCACGCAGGTGCGTTCCACGGTCGGCCCCGTCACGGTGATTATATGTTCACCAGCGGATGACACCGCACCTCCGCCTCGTAGATGGCCGCAACAGTGCCCACATTCGACACCACAAAGCCTAAATCGACCGGTAAACCGTCGAGCTGACACCTCAACGTCCTGTCCCGGCATCTACCAGCATTCGCTCGGCGCTCTGGGAATATCGGGTGGGAAGCACTTCGACTTCCACATCGGCCTCGGCCGCGAATTCTATTTCGTTCGGACGGAGGACAAAGTTTGGAAATACCCGAATTTTCACTTTTGTGTTCCAGGCGATGGTGTTATAAATGCTACGCTGTAATGAATTGATGAACAAACCCCTGTACTCTGGCCTTTCCCGGTGTGTTATGAATTCTTTCGGACAGAACCAAACCGTCCCGGCATCGTGGTTCAAACGCCTCTTTTTAGAGGAGATCGCGCCGCTCTGGCGCCGCTCGTGCGTTACCGAAACGGGACTCTTCCACCCCTCTCTTGATCGACAGTGGCAGCGCTATGGCGACCCGGTCGCGACGCTACGCAGCCAATCGCGACTCATCTATGTGTTCGCTACCGCCTATCGCCACACGGGCGAGGCGTCCTACCGGGAGGCTCTGGATGGCGGGGCGGCTTTCCTGTTGGACCACTTCCCGGACTCCGAGCGCGGCGGATGGTTCAACTCGTGCCGGTCGGACGGCACGGTTATCGATAAGAGCAAGGACGCCTACGGGCACGCGTTTGTGGTTTTTGGCCTTTCACATGCGGCACGCGCCACCGGCAATACCGACTACCTCAAGGGGGCCGCCGACGCGGCACGGACGCTGGAGGAACGTTTCCGCGATGAGCACGGCGGACTGCTCTGGCATGCGGATGCGGATTTCAACAGCCTGGATGAAATTCGCTCCCAAAACACGATCATGCATTTCACCGAAGCGCTCCTCGCCCTGTCCAAAGCGGAGGAAAATCCAGAACGGGTGGAACAGGCCCGGCGCTGGATCGACTTCCTGTTCCACGATTGCGCGGACAACCAGATCCCCCTGCCGGAAGATTACGATCTGTCCTGGCATCCACTGCCGCCCGATGAGGGAGGACGCATCGTGCTCGGTCATCAGATGGAATGGGCGTATCTGCTCTCCCACGGCGTCGAACTCGGTCTGCCCGATCAGTACCTGGAGTTGGGACACCGCTGCCTGGATGCCGGTCTGAGACTCGGTCTCGACGGTCAACGAGGGGGATTGTACAGAATCGCCGTGCCCGGACGCGGCGTCACCACCGCTCGGAAAGGCTTCTGGGAACAGGCGGAAACCATTCGGGCGCTCGCACACTACAGCGCCCGACGAGGTCGGGACGACGATTCAACCGTGCAGAACGCTCTGCAGCAAACCATAAACTTCTATCGCACTTTCTTCCACGATTCGGAATATGGCGGTGTATATGACTCCACCGATCCTGATGGATCCCCCTTTAAAACCGACAAAGGAACAGAAGGGAAGTTGGACTACCACACCGTCGGCATGTGCACCGAAGTAATGAGATCCATAGGTTCGGAAGGCAGCCAGTAGCGAGGGGCGAAGCTGCAGAACTCCTGCTCCGGAAACATCAATCCGCACTGAGCATTCTGTATAACTCAGGAGCTAAACACCCGCCACAACGGATCAGAAGCTGTCAGCTTCTTTTCCCCCCAGAGGTAAAAGTAATGCGAATTTACCCCGCTGTCTGAACTCTCACTGAACGCATGCGCTCATCCCGCAAAGTGGCCCTCAATGTTCACACCGTTCCCGCACATCCGGACCTCCCTTGCAACCCCCATCGCCCGCCGGTGTTACTGTTGCTTTTCCGTCGAACCAACAACCAACAACTAACAACTAGCAACTATCAACTATCAACTATCAACTAGCAACTATCAACTATCAACTAACAACTATCAACCAACAACTGGTTTCCCCCGTTTATTTCTCGAACTTTTCCTTGAAAACGCCCTGCGGCACCATGTTGCCTTCGATCCAGTAGCGCTTTCGCTCCAGTTTTCCATCCTCATCCCAGTGTTTTGTCACTCCGTGGAGCGAATCGTCACGGAATGGCAATTCGGCCTTTTTCGATCCGTCCTTATAATATTCCCGAACAACACCGTCCACAACGCCTTCAACGCAGGGCACAACGCGCTTTTTCTTGCCGGTCTCGGGCCAGTAAGTGATCATCTTGCCGTGTCGGTTGCCATTTTTGTAGGGCACGACCCGTTGCAAGCGACCCTCGCGGTCAAAGGAACGGCTCTTGCCCACCGGATGACCGTCCTCGTATTTGACCACCGTGTTGAGCTCACCATCGGAGTAGAAGATCTTCTTTTCCTTTTTCTCGCCGTTCTCCCACTGGATAATCGCCCGGGGCTGGTCGGTGCCGCGCTGCAAACCGTATATCTTCTCGGGACCATGTCGCTCTCCCGCCTCAAACGTGACGGTACGCTGCAAACCTTTAAATGCCTTGTAGTGCTTTGCCACACCATCCCGACGCCCCTTCTTGTCCAACGGCACCGTCGTTCTCACCATCTCCAGAGTTTTTCCGCGACTGGGATCCCAGATTTTGTGGTATGTAACTCGCAGTTTGTGCCCTTCCGGAAGTTTCTTCAGCGCGCCCCGGGCGTAACGTCCATGCGCTTCGTCCCCTTTTTCGAAAACCTCCGTCCACTCCTTCTTCTCCTTTTTTCCCTTCTTCTCTGATTCTTTTCCCTCCTTCTGCGCGGCCGACAACACCAGCGGGCAGGAGACAATCAGCGCGAGAACAAAGGTCACCCATTGCTTTTTGTGCGTGAACATTCGAATTTCTCCGTATATATCCGAAACAAATTGTTTTCTCCACGTTACGCGTCTCTTTTAGCAGCTTCTCACGATCATACAAGTGAGGGCAGCCACTTCCTTGAGACACGATACCACATCCATCTGGAGTTCCATTATAAGAGATCGGGGGGCGATTCGTCCACATCTCCGCATAATCTCGCCAGAACATATTATCAACCCCGACCATGCAGAAAATAGCACGTTAGTGTGCAAAGATACTTGCCGGCTCGAATGCGGGACTGTTTGCCCCACAACGACAACACCAGCACAAAATTGCTTGCAAGGAGACTCCCTGGCGTGGACCGGTTTTCTGGAGATATTGCACGATACGCCGAACCTTCGTCCGGAGGTTTTTCAATCGCTCCGGCAGGGATCTTTCAGGTTTGGGAGGGGGATTTACCTCTGGTCGCACGACACTACGTATGAAAAGGCCCTTCGGGCCTGAAAACACAGCTGATCGACACAAAAGCGATGTCATAACCGCCACGAACCAGTTTGGCTCCAACAAACGCCTGAGGCGGAGCCTCTCTGGAGTGCATGCGGCCATGCCGCCACTTTCTCTTTCTCCGGACGGGCGTCATCTTACAGTTTCTCCCTCCGCCCTACAGGCAGTCAGAATTACCTCAACCGTAGTTTTGCCGTGTTGCACTGGACTGTCGGCTGCTGCAGCTCGTAATGAGAAATGAAAAGATAATCCAGTGATCACCGCTTCGCATGGACAAGGAGCCGCGCGCGAGTAGGTCGTGATCGCTGAGCGCGACCTGCCGGGTACCTCGCCCACCGAATTTGCACCGCTCGCCAACAGGCCAGGATGACTCTGAGCCTACTTTCACCGTGCCGTACTGAAACGCAGGATGCCGCAGCTCGTAGTTTAGAAATTGGAGCAAAATTCAGCGTTCCCCCCTCGCATGGACAAGGTGCCGCGC
>CAZXYF010000218.1:0-5159 GCA_964644705.1 uncultured candidatus Brocadiaceae bacterium
CCCTTGAGGTTGCCGATGCCCAGGGAATTAACGTCAGCCGCGAGGACATCGAGGCTCTTTTTGCGGAGCTGGCCGAAAAGGCTGAGAGAATGGACGAGGGCGAACTCGAAGATGCCGCCGGGGGTAGCTTCGCGCACGCAGGAGAATGTGTGGCTTTCCAGACTGAGTATTTGGTAGAATCAGAGTAACTTGACACACCCAGGGGATTGACGCCAGCTGCGAGGACATTGAGGCTCTCCACGAAGAGCTGACCGAACAGGCCGAAGACATGGACGAAGAGGAACTTCAAGAGATCGCCGGGGGTGAAGTGTCGCGCGCGGGAGATTGCGCGCTCAATTCACAGGTGCCATTTCTTTAATACTGTTGACTTACGGCACGTTCCACCGCCCCCACCCCGTGCGCAGGCTTTTCAATTGCTCGTACTCTTACATCTGGAGGATTTCTGATGTGCGTTCAAGTAGCAACTTTTTTTGAGCAGGTCCGGAACAACCCCCAACTGCACGAAGAGCTTCTACGGGCTGAGACCGAAGAAGATGTCCAAACAATCATCCAGGAAACTGGAGTGGAAACCACGGTTGAGGAAATACAGGAAGCCTGCACCATAATGGCATGCACAGCGGCTCACAAACTGACAACCGTGGACGAATCCTGGTTTACAAACAACGATATTGATCCAGATGTGAAGGCGTTTCTGAGGGAGGTATGGAGACATGAGCAATATGCGAAAGAGTTTGTCCAGGTGAATTCCATCGAACGCTTGAGCCAACTGATCGATAAAACAGACCTCTCCGTTCCTGCCGAGGACGTTATCCGGGCAATGCAGCTGTATGCCATCGAAAACAAAGACAGGCCCGACAATCTGGAACTCAGCGATGAAGATCTTGAAAACGTTACGGGAGGTGGATTGTCCTTCGAGCGGGTGGTGGATTTGGGAAGCAGAGGCACTGGTGGCTTAATTGGGGGGGCTGTTGGTTTGGGCAAGGGAATCGCCAGCGGTGTGGTAAAGACCTTTCATACGGGTGACCCCGACGATATCTTATCAAAGGGAGCCGACGGTTTTACTGACGGCGCGAAAAAGGGAGAGATTGTCGCGCGGGGCATAGCGGGCAGGGTTGTTTACCGCCTGAAACACCCCTTCTAAGCGGGTCGAACTGAAAACTTTTCGGCTTTAACATCGGTTTTGTGTCGATTAGCTGTATTCTGAGTCCCAACTGGACGACTTCATAACACTCCAAGATGCAGTGCTCTGAACCTTGGACCTCAGGCGCGGTGCACGGAATCTTGGGTAAAGGTCTCATGGAGGATGTGTCATGTCAGTAGAAGAAGCCAGAAAATTGCATGAGCTGATCGCTGAAGATGAAGAGTTGCAGGCGAAGTTCAAGGGGCTGGAAACGCGGTCTGAAGTGATCGAGCAAGCGCTGAAAATTGCTCATGCGGCGGATCTCCAGCTGACTTCTGAAGATATGGAAAACGTGCTGGATACGCCCGAACAGGAGGCAGAGGGGGTTGATGATAATGAACTGGAAAAAGTGGCCGGTGGTGATTCCTCGCGCTGGCGAATTTGTCTTCGTTATCCCGTTGAAAGCGCTAAAAGGAGAGGCTGACTCCTTTTGTCTGGAGTAAGTCGCATTGCATCGGCCGTGTGCCGAGCTTGCATGTGAGGGTAAGAGCGATGACATGGAAGATTTCAGAAACTGGTGAGTTGCGGAGAGTTTTTCGGAACTCCCTGTTTCTCCGAGAACGACTCGACGAAACCTCCGGCACCGAAAGGACCTCCGAGCAACAGCTGGAGGACTGGTTGGCTGACTGGCGGGAAGCTCTGGGCGGGGAAGACCGGTTTTTGGAGCGGTGTTTTGAATGGGACGGGTTGGATCGTGAAACGGTCAGGGAAAAACTGCTTCATCTGCCCGTGGCGAATCGCAAAGTCAAACAACTGGCACGGCGGGCGGCGGAGCTGCTGGATGTCTGCGACGCCTCACCATCTCATCCTCTGCCGGACCTGCCGGAGACGCTCCTCGACAGCGATGCCCCATTGCCCTTCGAAGACGCCTACCTGCCTTTTGTTCAGCTGGCATTTGCCGAGATTCTGCCGGCCCTCTCCGACAACATTTCTCCAACCGCGCGAGGCAAACTCTGCCGCAATCTTCTTCGGCAATATGCCGACATCGGAAAACAGACTCTCTATGAACACTTCAGTGACCGGCGCACGGCCGGCCAGAATTTCCTGCTTGCGCTGAAAGCCCCCTCCGAGTCTCCATCCACCGACATTTACGAACAGTTCGTTGAAGATTTGCTCGACGGCCAGTGGCGAGAACTTTTCACATCGTATCCGGTTCTGGCCCGTCTTATGGTCGAAGAAACGGATCGGTGGCAGACAAATACCCGACGGTTTGTGGAAAGACTGCGAGCGGACCGGGAGGATATCGAAAAACGTTTCTTTGGCGGAGAGCGTATGCATGAGGTCACCGATCTGCAGGTGGGCTGCTCCGACCCGCACTTCGCCGGGCAGAGCGTCATCATTCTCCATTTCGGGGAAGATCGAAAATTGGTCTACAAACCGAAACCGGTCGATATTGAAGCCACCTTCAGCCAGTTCCTTCAGTGGTGCAACGATAACTTACCCCTCGGACTTTACGCCCACACGGTTCTGCCACGTGAGGATTACGGATGGGTCGAGTTCATCGACTACCAGGAATGCCGGGATCAGCAAGAAGTTGAGGACTACTATTACCGTTCAGGAGAACTCCTCGCCCTGGCCCACGGCCTCGGCTGCACCGACCTGCACCAGGAAAACATCGTAGCTCACGGTTCCCAGCCGGTCATAATCGACTACGAATCGCTGTTACACGGTCAGAATCACTGGATCGATGAACTATACAGCCCCGTCGCGGGCGGCACAGAGGAACAGTTCCAACATTCGGTGCTTCGTTGCGTGTTCCTCCCGGTGTGGCGTGAGCACCAAGGAGAACGAATCGAAATCGGGGGGTTGAGCGCGCAACAGAACCCCACAAGCACACTCGTGAAAGGTTTCAAAGCACCCAACACCGATGACATGCATTACGGGAAAACAGAGGCCAACAAAACGCAAGCACAAAATGGTGTTCTTCTGGATTCAGAGCATCAGCCCGTTACAAAATATAGAGACCAGCTCATCGATGGTTTTCAGACAGGATATGAATTTCTGCTGGATCACCGAGCCCACATTGAATCAGAATGGCTGCCGACCTTCGCAGGGCAAACGCTCCGTTTTATCTTCCGTAACACCTCCACCTACTTTCAGCTCCGCAAACAGCTTCTGTCCCCGTCGTGTTTGCGGAATGGTGTCGATTTTGCAATCCAACTCGAATCGGTCCGTCGGCCGTCACTGAAACCCGCATCGAAACCCGACACATGGGCGCTCCATCACGCCGAAAAAAGACAGATGCGCAATCTGGACATCCCCTATTTTGGCGTACTCAGTGACGACGTCAGATTGTCCGTGGGAGTGGAGCGACCGATCGAGGGGTTTCTCATTCAATCGGGGATAGACTATGCCCGTGACATTCTGGACGATCTTTCCCACGAGGAATGCGACTTTCAGGTTCAACTCATCAATGGAGTGCTGGAAACTGCCCCCGGTAAACCAATGCTTCCCGATTACGAGCATCAGACGCTCGACGATGTCGGCGACCACAACGATATCGATTCCACGGAGGAGGCGCATCGACTCGTTACAAAAATACTTGACCAGGCCATTGAACAGCCGGACGGTGGTTTCACCTGGATGGACCTCCAGACGGATATGGCCAGAGATATTAGTCATTTTGCGCCGCTCCAGGACGATTTATACGGCGGCAAAACGGGCGTCGCGTTTTTCCTCGCGGCCCAGGATTATCTCGACGACGATGAGCCCAACAGGGAAATCGTCGATGCAATTTCGGCGTCGTTACGCCGTAAAATTACGGATAATCTCGAAGGTTCGGGTGCCTCGCCACTTTTCGACAGCCCGGGAGGCTACGACGGCCTCGGCAGTTACATCTATTTCTTCAACCATCTGAGCCGTTTCTACGATGATCCCGCCCCGCGGGAACTCGCACTCCAGATAGCCGAAAACATTCAGGAATCGAACCTTCAGCGCGATGACGTGTATGATCTAACAGCCGGGACAGCGGGGCTTCTGCAGACTCTGCTATCACTGTATGCAAGCACCGGCGAACCGGTCGTTATAGAAAAAGCACGCTGGTGCGGGGAGTATCTTCTCGAGAATCAGGAGCCCGTATCGGGAAACGGCGCGGCATGGGATACCATCGGGGAATTTCCCGTCACCGGGATGGCCCATGGTGCCGCGGGGATCCTCATGGCACTGCATCGACTGTTTGAGGCCACCGGTGAGGAACGGTTCCTGGAGGCAGTTGAGAAGGCTCTCGCCTTCGAACGCTCCGTCTTCCAGGAGAAAGATGGCAACTGGCCGGATTTTCGCACCTACAATCCCTACAAAGACGACCCCGAAGAAACACCCTACATGGTCACGTGGTGCGCGGGAGCGCCCGGAATTGTGCTGAGTCGACTCAAGTTATGGGGAAAACTGGACGATCCAGAGTTGAAGGGAGAAATACTGTCAGGATTGCGCACCCTCCAGACAAAGGGCCCGAAATGGTCGTACGATCACCTGTGCTGCGGGGATGTGGGTCGCTATGAAATCGTCCGTCAGGCCCATGCAAAGCCGGCCATCGCGCCTCATATCGACATCAGCCCGTCACAGCTTACCGCCCTCCTGCACAACCTGACCACTAAGGCCCAGGAACGTGGTCACTACCGGCTGGTGGGAAAAGATATGGAACCCAAAGGCTTGATGAGTGGCTTAGCCGGCATCGGTTACACGCTGCTCCGCTGGCAGAACCCCGACCAACTCCCCGACGTGTTGACCCTGGAATAAGTATCATTGAGTTAGGCGGTCATCCCCATCACCCTTCACCGCGCGATATCCCTGAATCGGGACTGAGCGGTCGGAAGTTAATGCCTTCAGCTTTTGTACTCTATCTCAGCCCTGTCCAAAATAGCGTTTCGAGAAGCATGAATCTTTGTCTTTATCATCGTCTTTACCATAATCTGCCGTTGTTTTTGGCCGTCTTAGCATCGATAGAAAGGCAGACAAAGGCAAAGACGAAGGTAAAGATGTT
>CAZXYF010000219.1:0-5145 GCA_964644705.1 uncultured candidatus Brocadiaceae bacterium
CGATGGACGAAGGAACCCGACGAAGGCTCTGGAATGCGCGGACCTTCGTCGATCATCTTTATCGTTCGCCTTCGTCGGCTGTTAGAGAGTGGGCCCGGAAACGGCCGACAATGGCGATGGACGAAGAAACCCGACGAAGGCTTTGGAATGCGCGGACCTTCGTCGATCACCTTTATCGTTCACCCTCCTCGGCTGTCAGAGCGTAGCCCCGGGAAACGACCGACAAAGGCGGTGGACGAAGAAGCTCGACGATGGCTCCAGCGCCCTGCCGGAAGGCCCTATCGTTTGGCGTGGTACGCCTGCTGTAGTGGACAGGTACTCCCCTACCGGGACAAACCCGCCAAGTAGGGCGCCACAAAACGCACGTGGTTCACCGAAACCTTACCCTGCGGCTGACAACATTCCGATAACCGACTGTAATGATTTTAACACGTTATCCGACCCGTAATCCACATTTGATCTACCAAAAATAGGAATGCACCGGCAGCCGGGCCGCCTAACTGCATGAAACACTTTGTTTTCATCCTTCTCAGCATGTATCATGTCATTCGTCTTGTCCCCTTTTCCCTTCCGTACGGGGGTTTTACACCATGAATCAAGAAACCCAGTCCAACGACAGGCAGGACCGATATGCATTGGGTGACCTGCTTCACGAAGGTCCTAATGGCCAACTGTACAGGGCCCATGACAGTGAGACGAACGAATCTGTACTGCTGAAAATGACCTCGCGCGCGGTGAGTAAGTCACCGGACTTCAAACGGTATATCCATGACCGGTGGACTGATCATGAACACCTTTTCGAGCACCCGAATATCGCTCGAATCGTTGATATGGGCAGATGGGGTGAGCGGTATTTCATGGCAGTGGAGGATCCCGGAGGTGTCAGGCTGACCGAGAAGCTCGATGAAGCCCCATGCGATCCCGATGAGACCCTGGAGTTGCTCCAGCAAATAACCGAAGGACTCCGAGCTGCCCATCGGCGGGACATATATCATGGACATTTGAAGCCCTCCGATATTTACGTGACAACCAACAACGCGGGTCATACGCTCGTTAAAATTGTGTTTCTGGATATGGGTACGACCGCAGATGAAAGTATGTTGAGTCTCTTCGGTGAAGTGCACGGTTCGCCCAAATACATGGCTCCGGAGGTGATCCGAGGACAAACGCCGCGTGCGCAGGCTGATATCTTCTCCCTCGGTGTGATTGGCTACGAGCTACTGACGGGCCATGAACCCTTTGAATCGTCTCATCCCATCGGTTACCTCCACGCGAACTGCGAGGCCGCCTATGCCCCCCCAGCCGAGATCACCGAGGATGTACCCGGGGAAATATCCCGCGTGGTCAGCCGCTGTTTGGAACGTGATCCGGATAAGCGGTATCAATCCATTCAACGTGTGAACGATGACCTTGACCGGTGTGCTCAGGTGATGAAGACCGGTCAGGTGAGCGTCGTGCCCCCGGGGACTGATTCCGCTTTTGCCCGCGAGTACACCGTGCAGGGTCAGAGTCAAGAACCAGCGTCCAGCTGGTCACAGCTCAGTCCCTTTAATATGGTGGCCATCGTACTGGCCCTCGCAGCGCTGGGAATCACCGTCTATTCCAATTTTGATTCGTTCAGGCAAAAGGCCGTTCAGCGAGAGCGGCCGGAAAAACAAGAGCCCGACAGAGGAGCTGATGGAGCGGATAAAGATCAATCGGAGACCACCACAGCGTCATCGAAGCAAAGCACGCCAGATGAGGATAAGCAGGGCCAGAAAAGCAGGGAGAAGGCGAAGCTGGCCAACGCACGCATTGCTTACGAAGCCGCACTGACCAACTGGCAGAATCGATACAGTCTGCAGGGGAATTATGAACTGGCCCTGGCCGAGTTCCGGGAAATTGCGGAAAGCTACGAGGATACCCCCTACGCACGAAGAGCACGGGTCATGGAGGCTCAGATTCATTACGAATGGGGACGCAACCTGGCCGATGAAGACAAATTCAAAAAGGCCATCGAGCAGTTTGAGAAAACCCGACAGCTTGACCTCAAAGACAACGAATACCAGAAACTCGCTCGTCGGCGTCTCCCTGATGTTATGGCCAAATACGCCCAATACTGTCTGCAGCGAGGACTGTATGCAAAAGCGCTTGAGACGTATAAGGACATCCAGGCTTCCTTTCCGGAGACGACCGAGGCTGCACTGCTCGCACGGAAAAAACCACAGATACTGCTCAATCAGGCCTTTATAGCGTGGCAGCAACACGATAATTACGGGAAAGCTCTCAGTATATTCAAGGAGCTTCTGGAGAAACATCCCAATACCGAAGCGGCCGGGGAGGCGCGTAGCAAATTGCCCGAACTCCACCTCGACGTTGCCCGCAAATCAATGGAGAACGGTGATCTTCAGAAAGCGATCAACCAGTTTTCCAAACTCCAGGAGGCATTTTCCGGCAGTGATATAGGGGAAGAGGCCGCTGACCTGGAGGCAAAGGTTCTCCTCAAACTTCACGATGAGCTGAAGGCACAGGGAAAACCACAACAGGCCCGGAGCATTGCCAGCAAGCTGATCAACCGCCAACCGGAAAGCGAGCAGGCGCAGGAGTTGTTGCGTGAACGTCTGGGTCTGGTGCCGGACGATGGAGCCGTCATGCTGCAGCGATCCACGGCCCGGGATCGTCTGAATCGTGCAATGAAAAAGATTCAATCGATGGAGTATCAAACGGCGGTCAACCAGCTGCGATCGATCATAAAGTTCACCCGTCCCGCCTCCGATGTGGGCCGGGAAGCGATGAAACAGCTTCCGCGGGCGCACTACAATCTGGCCCTGTATAAATTGGGAACTGGCAATACAAAGGCTTTTCAGTCAAAACTCGCAGACATACGGGACCGCTTCAGCCATTCGAAATGGGCCAGCCGGGCAAAGAAGACGCAAAATGAATACAGCAACGCGCCGAAGAATATGGCCTATGTTCCGCCGGGCCCTTTCAAAATGGGACTGAACAAAACGGAAATCATCAACCACATGAGACCATATTTCCCCGAACACATCTTCAAAAACGAAGGGGAGCTGAATCTGGTTTTCAGAACCGAAGGATATCATCGGGAAATGCCCAAACATATTACCACGACCCCGGGATATTACATCGACAAAACGGAAGTAACCAATGAACAATACAAACAGTTTATAAAGGAAACTCAGCATCCGGCGCCTGCGTCCTGGGAGAATCGGCAATATCCCGACGGGCAGGGGAGCATGCCGGTACGTGGCGTCAGCTGGAATGACGCAAAGGCATACGCGGAGTGGGCGGGTAAACGGCTTCCCACTGAAAAAGAATGGGAAAAGGCCGCCCGGGGAACCGATGGTCGTATCTTTCCCTGGGGAAACAGCTTCAGCAGTGATTACTCCCGCCACATGCTGAAAACCAAAGCGGGCCCGACCTCGGTCGGCTCACTTCAGGACGGAGCAAGTCCGTACGGAGTATTTGATATGACCGGTAACGTGTGGGAATGGACGCGAGCCCCCTTCTATTTCTACAAAAACAACCCCATGGCCGGGCAAAACGATAAAATCGGTGATGATTTTCGCGTGCTCCGGGGCGGTGGGTGGTCCCAGCACAGTCTGCGATCCATCCCCACTCGTCTCACTTTCCGATTTCCCGCCCCACCCGACCGTGCCTCCGAGAGTGCTGGTTTCCGGTGTGTCCGGCCGGTGGAGTGAATAGTGTCCGCAAAAGCATTTAGCCCACGGGAGGATCCAATGGCTCCATCCGCCCGGACACAGGCATTTTCCTCCTCCCAACATGAGAACGTGGAGCTGGAGTACGACGAAAAAGTCGTACCGGAAGAAGGTCGAGATGAACTTATCGCACTCCCCGGAATACTTGCCGATATTACGGGCTTTCAGTCCCGGTCCCATGGCCGGGTTAGCGTTTGGGAATGGCATCCGGATTGGAGTGATGTCCCGTTTTTTGTGCGTCAGTTCGTTCATGGTGGGCTGCTGGGGAAGCTCTGGGGCGGTTTATTCGTAACTGATCGCTCCATGCGCCGGGAACTGAAAATAGGTTCATACGTGTGGCAGCAGGGGCTACCCACCTGTCGTCCCGTGGCCCTTCGCATCGAGCGTTCGCTGGGCATGGTGCGTCGCGCCCATTACATCACGCAAGCCCTCCCGGGCGCGATGAACGTGCTGGATTTCTGTCGGGAACCACTGAAAAAAATATCGGTCCCGCGCCGGCAACAGCTGGCCCGTCAGCTTGGGCTCGTGATTGCCAGGATGCATGATTACGGGGTGTATCACAGTGATTTGAATCTCAAAAATTTGCTCATCCTGCCTGCCGACCGCAAGGATGATGTTGCGATTATCGACTTCAAAAAAGCACGTCTTGAAGACCGCATTGGGTTGGAGCGGGGCATCAAGAATCTTATCCGTCTTGATCGCAGTATCCTTAAATGGCCGGCCTCCAGGCGCATGGTGAGCAAAGCGGACCGAATTCGGGTATTTCGCACATACGTGACAGCCCGAACGGGTGCGGGAACGGACTGGCGCGAAAAGATGCACACCCTCCAGCCGCATCACTGGCTGCATTACCTGGGGCGGAAACAATGATGTGGCCTATCCGTCACATTTTGTTCTGTAGAACGGATAGGACATCGGGCCGAAGTGATTTGCAGAGTTGACGAACCGAGAGTCTTAGGCTATATTATTTGGCAGTGAGGGCGTAGCTCAGTTAGGTAGAGCAACGGACTTTTAATCCGTTGGCCGTGGGTTCGATTCCCCCCGCCCTCACCACGTTATTTAGGCCTCTCGCACCCGTTTCAGGGTTCGAGGGGCCTTTTTGTATTTAACCCTCGCCCCCTCTTTGGTTGCCTGGTTGGTTCATTAGCCGGATCATGTGAAATCCACCCGCCGTTGCATCGACTGGAAGTTAATCCCCCTTTTTCCGCCAGACCCAACTCCCATGTCGCTGATAATTTGAACCGACTATGATCAAATGCACTGCGCTGAGAAACTGGAAACTGTTTATCCCGAACACGTCGCAAACCTCAAGCGTGAATTATTCTGAAAGCAGCCGCAGCCACAGATAATGTGGAACAATCAAGGCAATTGTGAATCACAGTGTGTTTTCAACAACTCAACCGACACCAATTTAGTCTCCGACCGA
>CAZXYF010000220.1:0-5137 GCA_964644705.1 uncultured candidatus Brocadiaceae bacterium
CCTTTGTCGGTCGTTTCCCGGGGCTACGCTCTGACAGCCGACGAAGGTGAACGATTAGGTTCTAACCGCCTATCGCGTTGTTTGCGCGTCTTCGGGTAGTGCAGAAGTACGCCTCAACCGGGACAAGCCCGGCAGCAGGCCCATCTGGAATAACGTGGTTCACTGAATCCTTACCCGTAAACCCGAACATTTCACAAACCTCAAGCGTGAATTATTCTAAAAGCAGCCTCAGCCACAGATAATGTCGAGCAATCAGGGTAAATTGTGCGGCTGAGTTACCCCGCGCGAAAAAGCACTCTTATCCAGAACGTCCGAAAATGCCGCAATCAACCGTCCCACTCCACGATATGTTTCCGCAGCAGGTGGTCGGGATGATAGGATTGTTTGGCGCGGCGAAGCCCCTCCACGCCCATGTCCTGCTCGCGGTTTATGTATTCATACCCCTCGGCGACCGTCCGGGCAAAGGCACGGTTGATGGCCTGATAGGCGCCGGAATAGCTGGTATCTGCCTTCTCCACGCGTTCAATGAATGTCGTTGAATTCAGAGGCTCCCCGAGGGCAAACGCCACAATGTCGTCACCGTCCATAAGTGCGCCTCCGGAAAGCCCCAGCCAGTCCATGCGCCCGAGCATCCTCCGGGTCGTTTCCACCTCCCGCTGGAGACTGGGGATATCGTTCTTGGGATGATTGTCCAGCCATTTCTGAGAGAAGTGGGCGCACCGCGCGGCCAGCGGGGCATCGATCATGTGGAACTCGGCATCCGGACATTCGCGTTCGAACTGCCGGATCAAATTGCGCTTCGCATGGAATTCCGATCCCGGTAGATCCCGGAGTGTATCGGCCGTATGGACGTAATCGGCGCGTTTGCGTTTCGGTTCAATGTGGAGCTGGGAAACCCCGTCAAGGAATTCCACCGCCGCGTCGGGTACGCGCGCAAAGCGTGTAATTGAGCCGTTCTCTTCGAGCAGTGAAACGATAATGTCCGCCTGTTTTTGGCGATCAGCTGTGAGAGGCGGGTAGGCGTAGGTGATGTTTTTGTCGGCCAGGTCACATACGATAATGGGGGAGTCCTGGTAACGTGTGAGGCGGCAATTGGTGTGTTTTCGCCAGCTCCACAGATACGCGAAAGTAAGTTCGCTGATCGTGGGCTCAATATGGGTGAAATACCCGTTCAGCGTCTCCCGGTGGTGCTCCTGCAGTTCCGTCAGCCGGGGATATTCGGGTAGTGATTCCGCGGATGGCATGGGACGACCTCCGGTGGTGTTTACCTTTCGTTACGAGCGCACGTGACAGGTGCTGCACTGACCGCACAGGGCCGGGGCATCGGCGTCGCATTGCTCCTCCTCGGAACAGCCCACAGGTTTGCGATCGGAGATGGGATTGGGTTCGCGCCATATTTTGCCGCTCCAGCTCCGCAGCACAAACTCGTCCCCCTCGCGGCCCAGACCGTATTTTGGCGAGAGCGGGATTTTACCGTAGGGGGTGTCCACGATGAATCGGGGCACCGCCAGTCCGGACGTGTGTCCCTGCAGTTTGTGGATGATTTCGCGTCCGCATTCCACGGCCGTGCGAAGATGCTGGGTCCCGCTGAGCACCTGGCACTGATAGATGTAATAGGGTCGCACCCGTATTCGGAGCAGTTCCTGGCAGAGCGTTTTCATCACCTCCACCGAATCGTTGACTCCTTTCATCAGGACCGATTGATTGCCCAGCGGTATGCCCGCTTCCGCCAGCCGTGCGCACGCTTCCTCGGCTTCCGGAGTGATCTCTCGGGGGTGATTGAACTGGGTGTTGAGATAAAGGGGATGATACTGTTTCAGGCGTTCGCAAAGTTCGGGCGTGATGCGCTGGGGGAGGGTGCAGGGGGTGCGTGAGCCAATACGAATGATGTCCACGTGGGGGATCTCATGCAGCCGGGCGATGATGCTTTCGACACGCTCATCGGAGAGAAGCAGAGGGTCGCCACCGGTCAGCAGCACATCACGGATCTCTTCATTGTCGCGTATCCAATCGATGCCTTCCTGAATTTTTTCATCCGACAGGTTCACATCCGGCCGCCCGACCATGGTTTCTTTCCGCAGGCAGTGACGGCAGTACATCGGGCAGCGGTTGCCCACGCAGAACGCAACGCGGTCGGGATACACGCGGATAATAAGTTCAACGGGCGAATGTTTGCCCTCCTCCAGAGGGTCGGGTACGCCCAGGTCGTCATGGAGTTCTTCCGGTGCGGGGACGGCCTGTCGGCGGATGGGGCAGTCCGGATCATCGCCATCCATCAGGTTGGCATAATAGGGGGTGATGGCCCATGTGAACTCTTTGCTCGCCGCGCGGATGCCCTGTTTCTCCTCGGGACCGAGATCGATGTACTCTTCCAACTCGTCCAGGGTCGTTATGCGGTTGCGGAGTTGCCATTTCCAATCATCCGAATCCGTCATATTGTGGTCCTTTCTGCGTTTAATGTGCTGCGTTCAACAGCTGCCTCAATAATTTGCGAGATCATGTCTGGATAGGAATATCCGGCCGCTTCAGCTTGAAAAGGGAATATGCTGTAATCGGGGGATAGGCCCGGCAGAGGATTGACCTCCAGGAAAGTTGGTTGTCCCTTTTCGTCCAGTTTTATATCCACACGCGCCAGATCGCGACAGCGCAGGGCTCTGTAAACCGTCCGGCCCATCCGACGCATTTCCGTCGTCAGTTCGTCTGGAATATCGGCCGGGCAGGTCAATTCCTTCTCGTGCCGACTTTTGTCCTCGTAGGAATAAAAATTACGTGAGCTCTGGACCTCAACCACCGGCAGCACTTCCACGTCGCTGTTGCCCAGCAGCCCCACGCAGAACTCCCGGCCGGGGGCGAATTCTTCCACCAGGCAACCCTGCTGATACTCCTGAAGTATCCAGCGGACCTTTTCGCGCAGCTCGGAACGCTCACCGATCAGTGAGCTGTGCCGAATTCCCATGCTCGACCCTTCGGCATTGGGTTTGACGAATACGGGAAACCCGAGCTGGCACTGGTCCAGATCGGAAAGCGTTTGCACCAGATGAGATTCGGGGGTGGACACGCCTTTGGAGGACACGATGGTTTTGGATAGCGCCTTATCCAGGCTGCATGCCAGGGCCCGTCCGTCGGCACCCGTGTAGGGAATGCCTGCGTGATCCAGCCAGGTGGGCACAATTGATTCACGTGAAGGGCCGCGGGTGCCTTCCGCAATGTTGAAAACCAGATCGGGATCCGCGTCACGCACACGTCGTGGGAAATCACCATCCACCGGGAGTTTGTCCGCCTCGAAACCGGCAGCGTGGATGGCATCGAGAAGATTTTGAATCGTTTTCTCCTCATCAAATTCCGCCCCGAAATCCTCAGGCATCCGTTCCTGAGGGCGAAAAGTGGACCAGTCATCGTAGGCAAGGCAGATTTTCATGGGGATCTCGTCTAAATTCGCACGTAATTGGTGAAGATTTAGAAAAACCACGGTCGCGAACAATTTTGAAAAAAACCCCGCCGTTTGAAAGCGGGGCGATGGTAGGTCAGCCGACAGTGGTGTGCGAGCGTATCCACTCGCTAACACCCGGTAATCCAGTATACATGAAACGAGCGGTTTCGCAATCAGGAGAAAAGCAGACCCGTTGTCGCGACGCAGGCCGTGCCTCTTGCCGACCGAAAGTGGAAGGAGTCATCGTTTCAGGCCCAGAGCGATTCCTGGTTATAGGAAGTGGCCCATGGCTGCCGGGCCGTGTTGCGTAATTGCTGCAATTCCGTGGAAACAACCTGCCGGTAGGCGTCGTTGAATGCCCATTCGCTGTCTGCCAGTTGTTCAAGCTCATCACCATGGTGAATGGTCAGATCGGCCATGAGATCTTCGAGGGACGCTGCCGGCATCATGGATTTTGACGCGCTGAGATGTCCGATAATTTTACGCGGAATTCCCGATTCGTAGCCAATCTCCTCACCGGTTTTCAGTCCCCGTCTCCACGACAGATAGACGTCGTTGAGCCGGCTGACTATAAGTGAGGCATCATCAAGCTGCCGGAACCGGTTGAGGAAGGAATGCATAGCTTCCAGCAAGCGGGCGTTGATATCCAGATCCTGGCGGGTGCGTTCCTCGGCCTTCACGACTTCAGTAAATATGTCTCGATGGAAATTGTTGGGCAGGTCGTCAATTGCGTCGATTGGTTCATCATACCAGCGAAGTGGGGAATAGGAGAGCAACACCGCTTCGACAAGGAGATTGCCAATGAATCGATGGTTCTGGAAAGCGTCCTGGAGTGCGGTGGTGTCGCTGGGGTGCAGCGTGAAATTAGCGGCGCGGAAGACATTCTGAAAAATGTCCCATAGCAAGCTCTGTTTGCGTGATAAATCCAGGGCGTCGCTCCTCTGGCAATTGGAAACAATCCATGGCTCCGCCGTTTCTGGGGAGCAATGGGGTGACAGCTGTGAGAAAAGCGGCCGTGTTCGTCGAAGCTATTGGTCCATGAGGCGACAGTCCATCAGTTTATTACAGCACTTCTCCCATGGTCAAGCATGGAACGGTGGTAGATGTTCGCGGCGCGTGCACCTGTAAAAATATCCGGTCACTACCGTTGCTGTCTGGCGGGGTATGGTAGATGCATCCCCAGACGTAAGAATTCTGTCCTGTGGTCAGTAGGTCGTGATCGCTGAGCGCGACCTGCCGGGTTCCGCGCCCGCACGGCGGCCCCCGTCCGCCAACAGGCCAGGATGGCGTCATGCGTACTATCTTTGTGCCGTACTGAAACGTCAGCTGCCGCAGCTCGTGGTTTAGAAATTGGGGGAAATCCAGCGTTCATCGCGTCGCATGGACAAGGAGCCGCGCGGCGCTCGACACCTACTGGGCGCAAGTAGGTCGTGATCGCTGAGCGCGACCTGCCGGGTACTTCGATCACCGGGATTTCACCGCCCGCCAACAGGCCAGGAGGGCGTCCTGCGTACTATCGTCGTTCTGTGCTTTAACGTCATTTGCCGCAGCTCATAGTCAGGCAAGCAAGGCGAATTCCAAGTTCCACAATGTATTTTGGGCTCAAATCCTTTGAGATGACATCAAAAACATTTCTGAACGTGTCGAATAGCACTGGCTCTATCGGATGATGATTCTGACAATCACTCCATGGCATGATAGAATCCT
>CAZXYF010000221.1:0-5089 GCA_964644705.1 uncultured candidatus Brocadiaceae bacterium
ATTACGGCATCCATGTTTCCGGATCAGGAGTTCTGGGGATACGCCGTGTCTGATGCGAAGGACCTGCGACGATATGTGCATGGTGACAACAAAAAAGGCGCCCGTTGAAAGGCGCCTTGTCGTGCGATAATAAAATTGACCGGTTACTTTTTCAGTCCCCGGTCTTTTTTATTCTTCTTTTTTCCGGGTGTAGATCGCGCGAGCGATCCCGTGAGTTGGGTGGTCAACTTCCATGTAGATCATTTCCAACTTATTGGGGCCCAGCAGTTTGCCGAAAAAGAAACTATCCTCGTCTGTGAAGTAAATGCTTTTGTTGTCCTCTGCGATGACTCCTATTATTCGTTCCTTTGCCTGAGGGGATTTGTGCGTGCCTTCAATGAGCCGATCGTTCTGCTCCTTGATTTCAAGGATCATATCGAGGCTATGAACCTCGGCCAGCTGATGTTTTTCCTTATGCGATATCGCATCGGTTTTGCCATGCTTGATACCCACGGAAGCTCCGGTCCAGGTCCCTTTCATGTTGGGGGTCCCGCAACCAAAAAGGGATATGATTGGCAAGAGAAAAACACACGAAACGAGGAACCGCGATAATCTTTTCCGCATGGCCACACCTCCAGAATAATGCAAGGAACGTAAAACTCATGATCACAAAGGGCTAGTATCCGAGCATGAGTTAGCAACTCGAACTTGCGTATCATACACTTATAATGTCCTCAGGGCAAGTGCTGGTTGTGAGACAGCATTGCCCGATGCGTTCGGAGGTCGGCTTTGGAAGTGGCCTTCAGGCGGTTTGAGTGTGCAAGGGGGCGCTCTTTTTGCAGGGCCCCCTTGATGTTGCCGAACCACCAATCTTCGATACCCGGGCTCAGCTGGTGCTTTTGCCTGGTGAGTCGTTCTGTTGCTCATGCGTTTCTGAGTTGTCTTCCTCCTCCAGGCCCGCGAGGACCTTCCAGCGTTCTGGATACAGCACATCCAGGGCGTTATGGGCGGCCTGTTGTTCAGCGCTCTTTTTGGTTTTGCCCCATCCCGTGCCCTGGGTTACCCCATCGATTCTCACCTCGGCCTGAAACCGAGCGTTGTGTGCGGGCCCCACTTCACGGGCAGTGTGGTATCCGGGCGGCTGGTTGCCGTCGGCCTGGCGCAGTTCCTGCAGGATGGATTTGTAGTTTGGTGGGTGTTCCCGTTCTTCCGCATCCCGCAGCTCTTCCTTCAATGTTGCCAGAACGAACTGTTGTGCCCGGCTGTAATCCGAGTCGAGGAAAATGGCGCCGACCAGGGCTTCATAGGCATCGGTGACAAGCGATCCAGGACATTCCTGCCGGTTGAGCCCCTCATCCACCCGCAGGTAGTCCGGAAGGTTGAGCCGGCGTCCGGCCTGTTCCATGCTCCGCCGGTTGACGGTATCGGATTTCATCACAGTCATCTCGCCCTCGCTGTAGTTTTCCGCCGACGCAAAGAGTTTCTCGGCGATGACGAGGCTGGCAACGGCATCGCCGAGAAACTCCAGTCGTTCATAGGACCGATGTCCCACCGGAGCGAGGGAAGAGTGTGTCACGGCCTTCCGAAGAAGGGAAATGTCATCAAACTCATAATCGATGTTCTTTTGCAGCTCTATAAGTTCATCTCTGTCCGTTCCATCTGCCACGTTCTATCCTTCCTGTTTGCTGGAGTTTCAAACGTAGAGAACCATCCGCTCAGGTTGTTCGATCAGCCATGAAATTGGCCACATTCCGGAAGAAAGATTTGTTCTGTACGGGTATTCTGTCGATGGTGTGAAACGCTTCATCCACCAGTTCCCGGGCTTTTGATCGTGCAAATTCAAGGGAACCCAGCTTTTCGTAAAGTGAGATCACCCACTGAACGTCATCGTCGGTCGTTTCAGCGCGATCCCGGCTGGCGATATCGATCAGACTCTCGCGATCTTCCCCGGTGGCTTCTCCCAGCGCGTGGGCATACAGAATGCTTGGCTTGCCCTCCTTGATGTCATTGCCGATTGCGCCGGCGCGGCCCTTACCCTCGGTGAGATCGATGACGTCGTCTCGCACCTGGAAAGCCGGGCCCATGTTGCTGCCCAGTTCACGGATCCGATCGATCCCCTCGCCGGCTATACCGGCAATAATGGCGCCTCCCACCATGCCCAGTGCCAGGTAATCGCCGGTTTTAAGGCGCACCATATCCAGGTAGCGGTCCACCGACAGATCCGTGGTGCCGCGGAGATTGAGATCCATGGCCTGGCCCTGACATGTGTGTTCGTATGCTCGGGTGAAGGCCTGTGTGAGTTTGAGTCGAGTCGATTCATCCAGCGGGCTGTCCATAATCAGGGAGTAGGCGCGCCCCAGCATGTAATCGCCGACATTGATACCATTTTCGATTCCGTATTTCACCCAGACGGTGGGTTCGTCGCGCCGGACTCGGTCCCCATCTTCGATATCGTCGTGCACCAGGAGCATGTTGTGGAGTAACTCGACGGCGGCAGCGAAGTTGAGTGCTTTCTCCGATGGCGTCCCCATCTCCTCGCAACACAGAAGACAGAGCGCGGGGCGAATTCGTTTGCCGCCCGTTTGCATGTGATGCCACACGGCATCGGACAGGTAATCGTTTTGATTTTTTGGGAAAAATTCTTCCAGCAACGGCATGATACGGTTGCCGGCTTCTTCCAGATCGCGAGCCAGTTGGTCGTTTGATTGGGTCATTATGATTTCATTCTTTGAGTGAGTTAGAAAAACACATCCTCAAGCGCTTTGAGGACGCCTCCATCATCGTTGCTGGAGGTCATGCGATCGGCGGCATGGCGGGCATCATCGACGGCATTGGCGGGGGCGAACGATAAACCTGCTCCCTCCAGCATGGGAATATCGTTGACGTCGTCCCCGATGGCCAGCACCTCGTCGGCGGCTATCGTCTGTTGCTTCATGAGCCACTGGAGCGCGTTCCATTTCGTCGCGTTCGCGTTATGCACCTGAATAACCCATTGATCCGGGGGGTAGCCGGGTTGATGAAGCGTGGTGATGAAACTCCTGTCGCTCAGAGCGTTTATGATCTGCTCTTCCGCTTCTTTAATCAACCGCAGCCTGTCCACCGTATAGGTCAGCAGAGGATTGGTTGTCAGCGGCAGATCCGATTCCCGATAGAATTCTATCGTATCGATGTTGTTCTCCACGTAACTGAGGGGCATGGCTCGGGCCCGATCGTCGTGAGGAACCAGCAGGTCAGGTTTGTCCAGATCACGGTCGTAGAGAAGGAAGGGGACGAGCTCAGCTTGATGGAATTCGTGAAGAACGGCCCGGGCCAGGGCGGGGCGCAGGCCATTGGAGTGAAGAGTCTCGTGGCTTGTGGCGTCTTTGATGAGCGCCCCGCCGCAGCAAATTACGGACGACGCGAGGTGCTCCAGCTGGTCCACAACGGGCAGGGCGCTTCTCCAGCGGCGTCCCGTGCATATAACCACCTCTACGCCATCCTCGTGAAGTTTGTGGAGAACGGGAGCAAGATCAGGATCGGGATCGCCATCACTTCGAAGCATCGTGCCGTCCAAATCAAGCGCGACCAGTTTGTACGGTGTATGGGGCATTTTGGGGGAGTTGTTTGTGTTGGGGGACAGGTGAATATATCGTATCAGAGATCGGAAGGGCGGACGAACGCCTCTTTTTCCTCGGAGAGTTTCGCCGCGGCGATCATCCGCTGCAGTTCCGCGCCTTCGTCCATTCCGGGTTGGGGCGTGCGACCCTCGTGAAGCGCACTCATGAAGTTGTAGAGGCAGGCGGCGTGCCCCCGGATCCAGCCGATTGATCCCTTGGAAGCGGGGAACTGGCCACCCGGATCGGGATACCGCTGCACGCATTCAACCTTTCTGAACCCTCGTTTTCCCCCGATGGGTTCGGAGGGATCATCGACGTCGTAAATCTCCAGCCAGTCGGGTTCCATGAGGTTGAAGCGCATGGCTCCCTCCGTGCCGTGGATCTCAAACCGCAGTTCATCCTGCGTTCCGGTTGCAATTTTGCTGGCCTCGATCGTGCCGGTCAGGCCGTCGTCGTTGCGCAGCAGAAGACACGCATGATCCTCGGCGTTCACCGGCCGCATTGTATCGGGATCATCCGGAGAAGGACGTTGGGGATGCAGGATGCGACTGGAGCTGAGCACCCGGTCAAAGGGGCCAATAAGATGTTGAACCAGATCAACCACGTGCGTGGCCAGATCGTTCAACACGCCCCCGCCCATATCGCCGTCGAGTTTCCAGCCGAGCGGCTTTTCGGGGTCGATGCTTCCCGAATGGAGGTAGCTGGCGCGGAAACAGGTTATATCTCCGAGGAAACCCTCCTCGGCGAGTTGTTTGGCACGCATGGTGGCGGGGTAGAAGCGATACTGCAGCGTCATTTGATGTGTTCCATCGTATTCCGGGAGTGCTTCCAGAATATCCTGTGCCTCGTCCCACGTGGGGACGAGCGGTTTATCGCAGTAGATGTGTTTTTCCGCATCTATTGCTTCCAGAATTTCCCCTTTATGGAGGGCATTGGGCGTGCAGATATGGATGACATCGACCTCGTCGCAGTTGATGACCTCCGAGGCATCCGTGGTGCAAAAATCGAATCCATATTCCTCCCGGGCGTTCCGGGCGGTGTCTTCATGGCCCGTGCAAACACCGACAAACCGCGCGCGAAAGGGAAGGTTATCATAAAAATAGGGCATCGTAACATGCGAATAGGCATGTGCTTTCCCGATGAAGCCGAAGCCAAGAATGCCGATTCCGTAATGATGTTTATCCATTTTTGGTTGCTCCTCGATCAACAGGTACGCTCGGGGGAAGTGCTGCCAAAAAGTTCACAAACGGACTTTATGAGGGGCTCTGAGGTGGTTTTGAGCTCGAAATGCGGTTCATCTGGCCAACCACCCCCTAATATGTCGAGGCGGCGGATCTAACATCTTTATCTTTGTCTTTGCCTTTGTCTGCCTTTGTATCAATGCTGAGACAGCCAAAAACAACGGCAGATGATGGTAAAGACAAAGAACCACGCGTCTTAAAACGCTACTCTGGATAGTCCTGCCAGAAGGCCCTATCGCGTTGTTTGCGCATCTTCGGGTAGTGCAGAAGTAC
>CAZXYF010000222.1:0-5040 GCA_964644705.1 uncultured candidatus Brocadiaceae bacterium
TGTTATTATCGCTATTTGGCGGATTGGGGTTCACTGTATTTTCCAACGGATCAGGGGTTCTGGGTCTATGGACGGAGAGGCCCCGTGGAGGCATTCTTCCAGCCTTTATTTTCGGATAACATGCCTGTTAGGAGGCGCGATCGCACTCGTTTTGGTGATTCAAATCAAAACAGGCCCGACATGCGCAATCACATGCCGGGCCTGCAAATTCGGCGGGTGCTTTAGTTGTTGGCGCGGCGCTGCTTGGCCGTGCTCTGTCCGCCCTCCAGCAGATGCGCGAGCGGAGCCGGTCGGTCCACTCCTTCTACGTGGCACGGGCGATTGCTCCACGGCGTCAGGCTCTGCACATTGACCAGATCCATCCAGTGCTCGAGCCGCGCCGGAGGCAGATCCCATGTCATGTGGAAGTGGTTGGCCGGAGCATACTGTTTGTATTCTTCCATCGTGGCGTATTTGGGCGTCACAAACGTATGCGGCCATGTGGGATCGGACGTTTCGCACACGGCTGTGGATAGTTCGTCGGGCATGATGGTGGTGGATGCTTCATCCCAGATGAATGAGAACATGTCCGCGCGATCACTGTAGGCGAGGCGGCCGGCGATGCCTTCGATGCCCTGTGGGGTGAGGAATGTGACGGAATTCCCTCCACCCGGGAAATAGAATTCATCCGCCTGGGGCATTTTTACATTCGACAGGCATTCTTCCGGGCTGGATCCGGGTTCAGCGGCCCAGTTGAAGGAAGCGGAGCCGCTGTTGTTCCCATCGACGAACCCATCCTGTGCCCAGATCTCGTCACCGGTGTAGCCAATATTCATTTCATCCGCCAGCCCACGGATCTCTTCCGGCGTCCAGACTTTCCGGAAATCCATGAACAGAGGTGGGTTGCCTCCCGACAGCCACGTCATAAAGACCATTGATAGAAGCCCCTGCATGTCGGCTTCGGTCGCATAGGGGATCGGTTGTTTCGGGCCGTTGTGATCGAAGGTTGAGTTGAAGAGGCTTTCCATCACATCCGCGACCGGCATGGGGATGCCGCGCCGGTCCGAGCCCCATTCCAGCTGGCTCATGAATCCGCCGCCGACGGCATTCAAATCGTCCATCAGATCCCGGACGATCAGATACATTCCCAGCGACTGGTTGAAGCGTTCGTTCTGTTCATCGTTATTGACGTCCAATCGGTCGCCCACGTGTTTGTCGATCCAGGCACGCAGTGCTCGAAGCTCCTCTTCATCGTAGGCCTCCTTCTTGATCATATCCGCCAGCAACTTCATATCCAGGCGGGTGATCTCCATGCCGAAAGTGTTTCTGGTGGGTATGACATGGGAGAGGGCGGTCTCCATTCCCATCGAATCGTGCCCGAAGACCACCACGCGGCGACCTTTGAGCCCGGTATAGGTGAGGGCGCTGTAACACCAATCGATCAGTTTTTCCTCGGTTTCATCGGACATCTGGGGATTCATGCCCGTGTCGGGCCAGGATCCCACGTTCAGCGCGGAGAGGCGGCCGGACTGGGCCAGTGCGCCGTTGACCGCATGGGCATACACAACGCCCGGTTTGGGGGCGCTATTCCCGCAGGTTACGTTGACGGGGATATCATCGGGCAGCTGGCTGAGCAGGCTGATGAGGGTGAGCTGCGGGAAAGCCCACGTGTCGGGAGCGCAGACGACGGCATCCACGCCGGCGTCCTGGAACTGGCGGGCAACGGTGTCAGCTTCTTTCTCGCCGTCAATCAGCACGTCGCTCCACACAACGTCCACGGCGCGGCCGTCGGGCATTTTGACGCCATCGGCGATGACTTCAGCTACCATTTCAGTGATGTTGACGCAGCGTTCGCGCGCTTGTTCATCGACGCGCGGATCGCTTGTGGCACAGACGCCAAAGGTGACAGCATCGTTGGATGTGCTATCAGGCACGGAAAGTTTTCTGGCTTCAGGCATGTTGGTCTCCTGGTTCAAAAGTTTAGGGGAGGACTTGATGTTACAGGTAACACATTCTTATAACGATCGGTTGGGTGGATGTCAAAGTTGGTTATTCTTCCGCGACCTTCTCTTCCATTCCGATCGAGAACATCCGTTCCAGGTCGTAGCTGGAGTATGCCCGGAAAGCAATGAGGGTCTCTGTGTTTTCAATACCCTCCAGACGAAGCATGTGTTCGGTCACGACTTCCGCCAATTCCTCGTTCGTATGCACGCGTACGATACCAATCAAATCCCATTCGCCGGCGACTGAATAGACTTCGGCCACTCCGTCGATGCCCGTGAGGGCCTCGGCCGTTTCGGGGACCATATCGCGGTTGGCATCGATCAAGACAAAGGCTGTAACCATACCGTTTCCTTTCTTTTTTCCCGTGGCATCAAATGATCAGAGCAAATCAATACCTTGATGGTAATGTAGCAGGAAGAGGGCGGCGTCTCAATGTCCGGATTGATAAGAATCTACCGGTGACGCTGCAGGGCTTGACATCGATTCAGTCCCGCCATAGAGTGAGCGATGCGGTCACACATCAACGAAACAGTGTTCTCATTTCGCGTTTTGCTCTGTCATCGGGACATAATAGGCTTTGGTGCAGGAGTATTTGCTGGGTGGTTGATCCAGTTCGCGGATTGTGAGAATTGCTGTTTTTTGTCATCTGATGTTCCTGAACGGAGCCTGTCGATCTCAACTATCTGCACTCCTGAGATGTGGGCTGGCTTTATGGTGTGGGCGGGTGCCGTTAGAATACAAACACTATTCAGCGCATTTTTTATTGATCCCTGCGTTTCTCCAGTAGCTCGAAGGTTCCTGCGATGTTCATCAAAAAAATGAATCGTAACTTCTTTGTCCACATGTTCATTCTCGTTGTTCTGATGCTCCCAACCGTGGGGCGGGGCATCGCATTAGCCGGGTCGGATAACGAAGGTGCCCAAAAAGCCCAACCCAAAAAAGCCATTCCTCGGAAGAGGGAGGCTCAGGCTCGGAATGAAGAGGGGGCGAAAACCGCATCAAGAAAAGTGCGATACCCCGTCAGTCGGTTCGCGCTCAGTTATCGCTACGAGCGGGGCGGCCATCTTTCACTGGAGGAACTCCATGGTGTCAAGATTGAACTGGGACGAGTGGATGGCGGACTGGGCGCTCCAGGGAAAGGAACCGACAAATATATATGGACCGTGGGGGATCCGCCGGCCGAGCCCAAAATGTTCTATCCCGGGGGTATCCGGGCGGTGTGCAACCAGCTGGTGGAAGCGTTTAAGGATCGAGGCTATCTGGGCGTTTACGTGATGGTGTCCACCGAGGACATCGGGCGTCGCACCGGCAAGGACCGTCGCGGTAAAGATAAGACGCTGCATCTGGTGGTGCATACGACGCAGGTGGGCAATGTGCGGACCATCGCTTCGGGGGAGCGGGTCGATGAGGAGAACCGGATCGATAGTCCCGTGCACGAGCGCATACGAACCGGTTCACCTGTGCAACCCGGCGATTTGCTGCGGATCGAAGACGTGTCGGATTACATCTACAGCTTGAACCGTCATCCCGGCCGGAACGTGGACATGGCCGTCTCGGCCGGAGACGAACCGGGCCAGGCCGTTCTGGATTACATGGTGGCGGAAAATAAGCCGTGGATGGCTTATTTTCAGCTCAACAACACCGGCACGGAATCAACGGACGAGTGGCGTCAGCGGTTCGGTCTGACGCATCGCCAGCTGACCGGGCGTGACGATATTCTGCGTCTGGATTACGTGACCGCGACGTTTGATGAGGTGAATGCTCTGGTGGGATCGTATCAGATTCCCGTTAAATGGCTCTATTCGGATCTGCGGGTTTACGGCAGCTGGAACGAATATACCGCCTCGGAGGTCGGGCGCGCCAAAGATGCGTTCGAGGGGGAAGGATGGCATGCGGGAACCGAGTTGACGTGGAACATCTATCAGAACGGACCGCTGTTCATCGACGTGCTGGGGGGAGCCCGGTACGAACACACCCGCGTGCAGAACAATCTGTTCGGCGTGGAGGGCAAGACGGACTTTCTGCTGCCCTATGTGGGCATCGAGCTGGAACGCCAGACTCGCCTGGCGCGCACAGGGGCAAGTGTTGATATCGAGTATAACCTTGCCAGCTGGGCCGGCACCGATGAGGATGAGCTGCCGCGCCTGGGACGTCTGAACGTTGACAAACGTTGGACGGTGGCCCACTGGAACGCCTATCAGTCATTTTTCCTCGAACCAATTATTTTCGGTAAAGAATTCAAAGACGTGGAGAGTCCGGAGAGTTCCACCTTGGCGCATGAGATGTTTTTTGAGTTCAAGGGGCAGTATTCTTTCAGCAATCGTCTGGTACCGCAGGCCCAAATGGTGGCCGGCGGGATGCACACGGTGCGCGGGTATCCGGAATCGGCGGTGGCCGGCGACGACGTGTATATTGCTCGGGGGGAATATCGCTTACACATACCCCGCGTCCTCCGCCCGAATCCCAGCCCGCCGGAAGTGCCTTTGCTGGGTCGTCCATTTCGAGTGGCGCCGCAGCACACGTTCGGGTATCCTGACTGGGACCTTCAACTGAAGGCGTTCGTGGACTGGGCGCGTGTGGAGAACAGCGACCGGCTCAGTTACGAGACCGACGATGATCTGCTGGGAGCGGGACTTGGGGTGGAGCTTCAGATCCTGTCGAATCTCAACGCGAAACTGGAATGGGGCCAGGCGCTGAGGGATCTTGACAGTGAAGGCGTGGAACGCGGTGATGATGAGATCCACTTTAGTTTGACGTTGATGTATTGATAACAGTGTTTTTTTGATATTGCGCTTTTACCTTTAGTATTGACAGAACCCCCCGCGCTTGCCGCGGAGATGCTTGGGCTTCAACCTATAAAACTGAGAAGAGACGAAATAAATCCCCCGCGCTTGCCGGGGGGATCCTTAGGTTTCAACCTATAAAACTGAGAAGAGACGAAATAAATCCTCCGGGCTTGCCCCGGAGAACCTTAGGTTTCAACCTACAAAAAACTGAGAAGAGACCAAATAAATCCCCCGCGCTTGCCGCGGGGTTCCTTAGGCTTCGACCTACAAA
>CAZXYF010000223.1:0-5024 GCA_964644705.1 uncultured candidatus Brocadiaceae bacterium
CTCCGACTGGCTCACGCGCAAGACCCTCAGTTTCCTCGACGATCACTGGGACGAGCCTTTCTGTTACATGTTGAGCCTGCCCGACCCTCACACGCCGGTGAGCGTGCGCAGTCCGTACAACGAGATGTTCAATCCAGACGATATGCCCCTGCCGTCCACTTTCCACTCGGAATCTTCCCTCGACTGGGCGAGGGAGGCGCGCGGCCGCAGTCGTTTTGGACCGCACATCGATCAGCGACGGCAGGAGCTTCAACGCTTCCTCGCCCTGTATTTCGGCGAGGTCAAACTGATTGATGACTGCGTCGGAAAAATTCTTGCACAAATGGAACGGCAAGATATCCTGGATGATACCATCGTGATCTTTACGTCGGATCACGGCGAATATGCCGGGGAACATGGCCTGTTCGGGAAAAATGAACTGTATGAAACGGCCTACCGGGTTCCGCTGGTGGTCCGATGGCCGAAAACCATATCCGCGGAACATACTGTCGAAGAGGTCATCAGTACGGTGGATTTTCAACCCACAATTTTGAATCTGATGGGCCAGCCCACGTGTGGGAGAGAACAGGGACGGGACGCAGCGCCGCTGCTGCAGGGCAAAGACGGGGACTGGGACAACGAGGCTTACATACACCACAGCAAACACAGGCGAGCGGGCATTTTCACCGACAGATTCGAACTGGCATACGTCAGGGATGGCGATCCTGTCCTGTTCGACCGCATCAATGACAGCGAACAACGAAACAACCTCTACCACGACCCCGGCCACCGGGACGTAGTGGAGTCGCTCACGGAAAAAATTATTCAACATCACGTCGAAGTGTGCTCTCCGGCGACGTCCTGGCTTTACTCCTGCCGCAAGGAAAACTCATGAAAACTAAAGATCAGCTCACCCCCTGCCCCTCCGGAAACTGGAAGTTCACCGGCCATCTCGGTACCCGTATCGACACCTTCACGGAGGCGCGCCTCCGGTCGGATTTCGCCCGCCACACCATCCACGACGAGACCGTCGAGGCGTTTCGGCAACGAATCGACGACCGCATGGAACAGGATACCGGCTACTGGCAGGGCGAATTCTGGGGGAAGTGGATACTCTCGGCCGTGCGGGCGTGTCGATATTACGAGGATGATGCGCTCCGCAGCACCATTCGGCGTTCGGTCGGAGATATCATCGACACTCAGGCCCCCGACGGATATATCGGCACCTACCACGATCCGGATTTTATGAGATCCATTGATGGAAACAGGAACTGGAACGTTTGGTGCCGCAAATATACCCTCTGGGGGCTACTGTCATGTCATGATCTGCTGGGAGAGGAGGAGATCCTCGAGGCGGCGGTTCGGCTCACCGATCACCTTCTGACGCAACTGGGCCCCGGTCAGGGCGACATCATCCGGACCGGGAAAATGTTCGGACTTCCCAGCACCTCCATACTCACGCCCGTTGTCTGGCTGTACCGATTAACCGGTCACGAACGGTACCTGGACTTTGCCGAGCACATCGTGGACCAGTGGGGCCAGCATCCCGACGGGCCTCCGGATCTGCTGAATAAAGGGCTGGCCGGCGACCCCATACATACCTGGTTTCCGAATCCGGAGAACTGGGCGAAAAGTTATGAATTCATCTCCTGCGTGGAGGGACTCCTCCATCTGTATCGGGTCACGGGGACCGGTGATTATCTGCAGGCGGTAGAAAATATCTACGAAAACATCCTCCAGTGGGAACGTTCACCGGTCGGCAGCGTCAGTTTCAACGACAAGTTCGTGGGATCGTGCCGGCTGATCAACACCGTGGCGGAGATTTGCGACGCCATGTACTGGAACCGCCTGTCCTTCGAACTTCTCCGCCTGAAAGGAGAAGCCGCATACGCCGATGAAATCGAACGGACTCTATACAACACCCTGCTCTGTGCCGCAAAACCGGATGGGTCGTGGACACTCCGCCGACTCCGGTTCTCCCACCAGCATCTGCCCTCGCCACGACATTGCAACCTGCAGCACCATCACTGCTGCCTGGACAACCTGCCGCGGGGACTGCTTCAGGCGGCGGACATGGCCGTGATGAGCGACGCCGACGGGCTGCGATGCCTGCTCTACAACCCGGGCCAGGGTTCGGTCAGAACACCGGGGGGACAGGAAGCCACCATCCGCGTCAGCGGCGAATATCCACAGACCGGCACGGTCCGCATCGATCTGCAACTGGCTCGCCCCGAGCGTTTTACACTCAGCCTCCGCGTGCCACCCTGGAGCAACGACACTCGCATCAGCGTCAACGGCGAGGACCTGCCCACACCCACGCCTGGAGATTGGGAGCAAATAGAGCGGACGTGGGACTCCGGCGACCAGGTTGAACTGGAGCTGGATATGTCGGTGCATATCGAGAAGTTCGACGCCTCCATGCTGGAGGCCGACAGTGAACTGGTCCAATGGTCGGAGGAGAAATGGGCGGACATGCGCGACAACAGCCCCGATCCGGTGCCCCACCTGCTCACCCCCGACGACGCCCTGCCCCACCGCGACGCGGTGGTATTCCGGCGCGGTCCCCTCGTGCTGGCGCGGGATATACGACTCGGGGAGGATGACATTTTTCAGTCGCTCCCGGATAGCTTCTGCCCCGAACAACCCGGCCGTCTTCAGCCGGTCACCTGTCCGGATGACATCTGGCAGAGCTTCGACCTGACGGCCGACGACACGACCATCCATCTCTGCGACTTTTCCTCGGCGGGCAACACCTGGGATAAGCGTTCGCTGTTCAACACCTGGCAATTACTTCCGAAGCACTCTCACTAACCGCGAAATCATTTTGGTGACCCGAAACCGACCCGACGGTTCTGCAGCACGCAGGTATTCAGGCGTCAGGTGGTCCACCATGGCGCGAACGGCGTGGGAATTATGTCTCTGCACTATCGCTTTTACAAAGACAGCAGATCGGCCTCGATTTTCACACCCTCAGAATATACAACCAGAACGCAATGGTGAAAGCCGCCAGAATCGTGGTCATCACCAGAGCTCCAGCCATATAATCATCATCCACGTCCATCTCGCGGCTCAGGATGTAACTGCCAACCGCGACCGGACAGGCCAGAAGCAGCACCGTAGTCCCCTGCGCCGCCGGAGCCATATCCGGGAACAGTTTCAGGCAGACCACCAGACCGATAAACGGCGCTATCATCAACTTCCCGGCCGCCCCCATTAGCATCCGTCCCCAGTGATAGCGGATGTAACTCAATTTCAATGCCGCCCCCACGGCAATCAGCGCCAGAGGTAAACCCATCTGCCCGATCATATCACCGGTTTTCTGAGCGATCGCCACGGCATCGGGCACCCCCGGCCAGTTCCCCACCACGGTGCTGATGTTCGTACCATGCAGGATGGCCGACACCACCAGTCCAGCTATAGCAGCCAGCAGAACTGGATTCTGTATCGCGGAAGAAATCGCCGCCTCGACTCGTCCCTGATCCGCCCCTTCCTCCTCAGACCCCATCAATAGCACGCTGAAGATGTAATAAACGGGCATGACCACAGCATTGACCAACCCCGCATACATCATTCCGTCCTGCGGAAATGCACTTTTGACCAGGGGGAACCCGATGAATGCAGTGTTGGCGAAGAACGTGCTGACCACCAGTGGATCGCGGACCCGGGCGGAGGAACGGAGACTCAACAGCCAGACAATAAGCGCTGTCCCCACGGCGCCGATCAGCGAAGCACTGATAACCGGCACGTTCATCAGGGAGGGGAAATCGGCACGAGCGACCACGAAAAAAATGATCACGGGGAGACAGACGTGATACACAAAATGACTGAGAAACGCCTGGATTTTGGGCGTCACCAGTCCCGCATACCGCAATAATCCGCCCAGACCAATGAGCACAAAGATGGGCACCGAAATCTCCAGGACACGCACCATTTGCGCCAGTTCCTCACCCATGATCGCTCCTCAAAACAGTTGTATTGTCATGGCACCAGATTCGAAACTTTCATCCCCGAGGAAAATGCGGCTAACGCCCAGAACAAGTGGGATCGGCAAACGATACCAATACGAGGGGGGTACATAAAAATGGTGGGCGCAGCAGGACTTGAACCTGCGACTTCTACCGTGTGAAGGTAGCGCTCTCGCCACTGAGCTATGCGCCCACATCAGGTCGTAATTGTATATCCTGCTCCCCGTTCCGTCAAATCCTTCGTCCTGATTTCCCCCTCAAACGGTGCCCTCAGGATAAATATTTTCATACCATCCTGGCGTTGCCCAGCGGCTATCAATCATTATCCTCCCTGCCCGACAACTCCAATCCCGAAAGAAATGTGTGCCGAATAATCCCAACATCACCATCTGGAACGAAAACCGCCATGAACAGCAGGATGAGGATGTCGCGAATCTGTATCCCCGGGGGATCCACGGGGCCATCGACGCGTTTCTGAACCAACAACCGGACACGGGAGCGGTCCGGACCGCTACACCCGATGAGCCGGAACACGAACTGGCTCCGGAGAAGCTGGTCGACACCGATGTGCTTATCTGGCGGCGAAGCCCTGCGCAGCGCATGCTGTTACTACCGTGGAGGCGGCCGCGTATTCTATTTCCGGCCCGGCCACGAAACGTATCCCGTCTACCACAACAAGCAGGTCCTGCAGGTCATCCACAACGCCTGCCAGTGAGCCGCCCCGGACGCACCGCCTGAACCCGATTTCGGCCATGCTGCCCCCCGCGCCCCGCACATAAGGCCCAGAGATCCTGATCCGTTGGGAAATATAGTGAACCCCAATTCGCAAAATAGCTGGAAATGACATCCGGTGTTTCTCAAGCGCTTCTGCAAAATTGTTCTAAGGTTTCTGGGAGTCAGAAGAACAAAAAAACTATCAATGGTTGTCCCACGAATGCAATGGCGGGGCGGATTTATTTCGCATGTATCCCATTGTGTAGATAGAAACCTGAGGACCCCTGCGGCAGACGAGTGGGATTCTTTTGCGTACGATACAGCAAGAGACGATATGAAAACGTTGGGAAACTTATCTCGACTTTC
>CAZXYF010000224.1:0-5008 GCA_964644705.1 uncultured candidatus Brocadiaceae bacterium
GACAAGCCCGGCAAGTAGGCCATCACAAAACGCACGTGGTTTATTGAATACTTACAACTGAAGTCGGAGGAGGGAAGCCTGGAATACGGGTCTCAGATCATCAACCCCATGGTGACCGATCAACCCACGCGCGTTTTGAGCCAACGTGATAAATGATGGGATGGCGGGATACCAGCAAGAGTGGCTCGACGCATATCTTTCCTGAAGTGTATTATGCGACCATTTCCTTGATTTTGACAATAAAACCCACCGGTGCTATACTTGAGGGTGCTTGATATCCATACATCATTGTAATCTGTTGTAGTGTCCATCGCATCAGGGGTAACGTTGGGACGAGCGTCCCGGTATCATGCGCAGCGCAGATGTGGAAAGGAACCGATCGATGAGAACTGGCGGAACAGTAGGTCGAGTGGCGGTATTGGTGGCAGTTACATTGGCGATGGTGGGGGGGGGCAATTCTCCCGGCAGATGCGCGCCAGAGCTCCTCTGAGCGCATCAGCGTGAGCGTCCGGTCCAACCACCGGACCTTCGCGGACGGGGAGCGGATCATCTTCGATGTCTCGGTCAGCAACCCCGCCGGCCGGGAGGGTATCAGTCTCAGCGCGACTTACCCGCACGTGTTCCGGTCAGTCGATATGGCCCGGACCGGCGAGCTGAGCTGGCGCTACGGGACCACCGCATCCGGGCGAGGCGCCCGGACCCTGACGGTGGTGGTCCACGCCCGCAGCGAGCGACTTCTCCGGTGGGCGAAGGCCCGCAGGCGCCGTTTGCTTCGCCGGCGCCGGAGGATCGAGACCTGCTGGTGGCTGCCACGCTGGTGGAAAAGCTGGCGCCTGAGGCTCATCGACGCCCAAATTGCCTGGCTGGACCGCGTCATCGCCGATCCGGTGGTGCCGGTGGCCAGCGCCCGCCGGCGGATCCGCGTCCGGCACCTGCCCGGTAGGCGCATTGATACCCTGCTGACGCTGGAAGATGTGCAGGCCACTCCCGATCCCTTCAGCCCGCCGGGTGCCGGCAGCGCGGCGCTCACCTCGCTGTACGCTGCCCGGCCCCACCGACGCCGCGAAACCTACCTGCGTCAGCAACTGACCGTCACCGGCCCGGATGGGAACGAGGTGCTTTTCAGTGAGTCGAAGACGAAGATTGAGGCGGGTGATGAGTGGGTGGAGAAATCCCTCACCGCCGGCTGGGACGGCCGGGACCCCGACGGTCAGGTCCTGCCCGATGGCATTTATACCGTCCGGGCGCGGGGGATCCTGCTGTGGCGACCGGGCAGAGGCCGGCGCAGGCCGGAAATCCTGCGCGCCGCCACCACTCCTACCCGGCGCACCGTCACGCTGGACGCGACCCCGCCGCAGGTTACCGACGTGAGCCCGGAGGATGGATTCCAGACCGCCTCCGCGCGTCCGAACATCGGCGCCACCCTGAGCGATAACCTGTCGGGAATCGATCCGGACGCGATCAGGATACGGGTGGATGATAACACGCTTACCGCGATTTACGACGTCGAAACCGGCCGCGTGAGTGGGCAATACGACAGTGATCTGCCCGAGGGAGAGCACGCCCTCACCATCGGCGCGGCGGACGGAGCCGGAAACAGCCGGCAGATCTCCCGCGAGTTTACCACCGACTACACGCCGCCGGCGACCGAACACGATTACGCCCTGAACGGACAGTGGACCAGCCAGAACGCCGCGATCACCCTCACCGCGGCCGATAACCTCACCGGCGTGGCGCACACCTACTACAGAATCGACGACGGGCAAACGCAGGAAGGCACCACGGTGGAGATCACTGCCGAGGGCACCCACACCGTGCAATACTGGAGCGTCGATGGAGTCGGAAACGCCGAAGCGGAGAAAAGCATCTCGGTTAAGATCGATAAGTCCCCGCCGGCCCTGAGTGCCGACGCCACCCCGGGGGCCAACGCCGCCGGATGGCACCGGAGCGCGGTGACGGTCTCCTTCAGCGCCACGGATCAGCTCTCGGGCGTGGCGCAGGTCACGGGCGATAGAACCGTGACCGGTGAGGGGCGGGGTCTGAGCGTCGCCGGAGAGGCCACCGATCACGCCGGCAACACAGCCACCACCCAGATGCAACTCAACATCGATCGCACGGATCCCCGCATCATAAAACTGTTTCCCGCCGACGGTTCGACCACTTCCGATATTCCCGACGCAATTTTTGTGGAACACGTGGACGATCTGAGCGGTATTGATGCCAGCGCCACCCGGCTACGGGTAAGCGGCGAGGATGTGACGGCCGAAGCCACGACGACGCCCGGTAAGACGACTTTCCCGATAGGTAAGGATATGGTGGGCCAGCAGAGCGCACGCGTGAGGGTCACCGACGTGGCAGGCAACACCACCGAGCGGCAGTGGAGTTTTATGCTGGCGGAGCCGCCCACCATCACCACCCAGCCGACCGGCCGGACCGTCCGGGCGGGCCAGCCGGTGGAGTTTACCGTGGAGGCGACCGGCACCCGGCCGCTCTCCTACCAGTGGCAGCGCGCGGGGAGCAGGATCCCCGGCGCCACCGAACAGACGTTCCGCCTGAAGGAGGCCACAGCCGCGTGGGACGGCGCCAGTCTCCGGTGCGTGGTCACGAACGTGGCGGGAGAGGCCACCAGCGAGGCGGCCACTCTGCAGGTGGATCCGGTGATAGCGGAGCTGACTCCCCCCACCGGTGAGCAGAGCGGGGGCACCTGGGTGGAGATTCACGGGGCCGGGTTCCAGCCGGACCCGACGGTTAGCTTCGGGGAGAAAAACGCCACCGAGGTGCGCTGCAAATCCGCTAAAAAACTGTATGTCACCACCCCGCCGGCCGATCCGGGTGCGGTGGATGTGACCGTGGCGGTCGGTGCGGAAAGCAACGCGACGCTGAAGGACGGATTTGAATACGTGGGCGATCTGAACCTGCAGCTGGCCGGTATTGGGGACGATCGCCGGGTGGTCGCCTCCAGCGATGATCTCGTCCTGGAGGGCACCCTCACCGGTGGCACCGCGCCCTACCGGATGGAGGTGACGGTGCGCAGCAATCCCATAGAGAAGGTTTATAACCTGCCGGCGGGACCGTTCTCGAAGACGATCGAGCTGACCGACGGCCTGCACTACGTCTTCGTGTGGGTCATGGATACCGATGGTCGTCTCACCTGGCAGCGTTTCTACTACCTGAAAGACACCACCCCGCCTCCGGCACCGACCACCGTGCGGGCCTATCCGCGTCCCGACGGCACCGCGGCGGAGGCGTTCTGGACCCTGCCGACCGGGAGCGATGCCGCCAGGTGCCGCCTGACGGTCCGGAAACTGAGCAAATCCGGCGAGTTGGGGGAGGTGACCGCCGAGCAGGCCGTCCCGGTGCAGGAGGGCCGCCGGGGGCATGCGCGGGTGAAGGGACTGACCGCCGGACAGCGCTACCGGATGCTGATCCGGTCGGAGGATGCGGCCGGTAACGAATCCGCGCCCGCGGGCAAAGAGTTTCGGGCGGTGCCTTTTCATGATCTCCGCCGGGAGAAGGTGCTGGTGGAGCGGGCGCGGATGACGATTGAGATGAACCCCTTTGACAGCTGGCACCGGGGCCTGAGCCGGCGGAAGGATGCCGCTCAGCTGCGGGGGCGGCTCGATGCGCTGGAAGATCGCCTGCGTGTGCCCCGGCCGGCGGGCGTGGCCGATTACGTCGATGCCGACAGGTGGGGGCAGGGCGGGCATTACGAGGATACATCCTGGCCGAAGGTGCGCTTCCCCGACGCCGACGGATGGACGGTGGACCTTTCCAACCTCGACTACCTGACCGCCGCCGCGGCCGAGGAGATTACCGGGTGCCTGAATTCGAAGCTGGCCGCCCCTCTGGACGAGAAAGGTGGCGGACTGTGGACAAAGGCGCGGGATGAGCGGTGGACATTTTGGGCTATCGTCGCGTGGGCGAATCTCTACGGAGAAAGCGAGTATTCTTGGTCAGATGTTTCACAGGACCTGGATATCGCCTGCTTGGCGAACGTCGGAGTCATATATCCGCGAAAAGGAATATCTTCAATGTTGTCGCGTTATGTTTGGTTGGATGCCTGCTATTCAAGGACAGATCGGGAGAATCAGTCACCCGCAAAAAGATGGTGGGTTTACTGTGACGTCGGGGGAGTTCCCGTAATAAAAACTCGGGTAGCGAACGCGCCTTTTATCAAGACATATTTCTGGAGTGACCACGGAGGGATGGCGCCGGGATCATCCCAACGCAGGAGTTACTCTCCGCCATGTTTGGACCAAGTAGAGATGAACGATTTCCCGGATCCAAAAAATGCCCCCATAACCTATACATCTGCCGATATGGAGGAACGCTCTTACTCCGGTACTTTTCACGATATCAAGCTTGCGATGCACTTGTATGCGAAACACGAAAACCGTCGGGCAGAGGCAGCGAGAAGTCAGTTTGAAGGGCACCGGAGCGTGGCGGCGGGCGAGCCGCTTGCGTTGACCGCGCGCACCCATTACCGGTGTGAGGGATGGGGAGCTGGCAACGAGAGGCGCGATCCCTGGGAGTCCTATGATGATCTCAATGGGAACGACCGATACGACACGCTTGACTCCTACACCGATGTGGACGGCGATGGTCACTGGGATAGGGGTGAATATTTTGGCGATGTGAATGGAAACTGGACCTACGAAGAAGATACTGATCTGTTGTACGAGAATGATAGTGACGGCCGATATGATAGCCCCGAGCCCCTCATTGACCGGGACTACGACGGGGAATATGACGATGGTGCGGAACCCTACGAGGACGAAAATGAAAACGGTCGTCGTGACGATGGAGAGCCATTTACCGACAAAAACGGCAATGGTGAATGGGACGGGGCCGAGCCGTTCGAGGATACCGGCAAGAAGAACGGCCGCTACGATCCGTGGGAACCCTTCACCGACCAGAACGGCAACCGCGAGTGGGACGAGGGTGAACCGTTTGAGGACCTGGACGCGGTGGGTTTTTCGGTGCCGGTGCCGCTGAGCTGCGAGCAGGA
>CAZXYF010000225.1:0-5006 GCA_964644705.1 uncultured candidatus Brocadiaceae bacterium
AGAATGAAAGACACGTTGTGCTTCATCCGGGTGGGTATTCATATCATCCGCGTGGTCTCCTCAAAGATATCTCCCCCCGGATGGTAGAACACCCACTCGGAGAACAGGAAACGGCAAAACGCGAGATGATGGTGTCAAATTATTTTCCAATGTTCTGTTTTTGAAGATGAGTGATAGATGAATTGTATCATGTGTTTAGCTCAAGAGTTATGCAGATTACTCATTCCGTCATCCATGTTTCCGGATCAGGAGTTCTGAGGCCACACTACCCGGGATAATCCTTCACCGTTTGCTGATACACTTCCGGGGATCCGATGGTATAACGCCGTCCATCAACCACGTATCCAAGCAAACCCTCCTCCCGGCGAAGGCGATCCAAACACGGCGTAAGCTCAAATTCCCCCCGCTGGCGAAGATTTTTGTCCACATTTTCCTTCAGATAGCTGAAGATGACCGGATCAAGAACGTAGAGACCGTTGAGCGTCAGGAAGGTCTCCTCCCCCAATCCATTCATCGTCAGGTGATCCGCGGCGTATTCCCGGGTGGGTTTTTCCACCACTTCCCGCACATCCACCACGTCTTCATCATCATGCCACATGCCCTGAACACAACCGAACCTGTGAACACTTTCCAGCGGACTCTGTTTCAGGCCCACAACGCTTGTCCCATACTTTTCATACACCTTCAACAACTGCTGGGCACAAGATAGTTCGTTTTCAGTTGAATACAGATGATCCCCAAGCATCAGTAAAAATGGTTCATTCGTGCACTGTTCCGCGGCGCAGAGTACGGCATGGCCGAATCCTTCCTGCTGCGGTTGTTCCACAAAGGTTATCCGCTGTCCAATATCCTGAAGGTAATCAGCAAAATCACGGTCCGAACGAGATAATTTGTTGAGGTGGGCGGGACGCGTTGGTTCATGAAACACTTCCTCGAATAATTGTCGATCCTCCGGCTGCACAACGATATTCACCTGTTCAATACCAGCTCCGGTCGCCTCCTCCACAATTTTCAGAATGGCAGGGACGGCACGCCCCTGCTCATCAACAACAGGGAAAAGTTCCTTCTTGATCCCCTTGGACGCGGGAAAAAGTCCGGGCTCAAATCCGGCGGCGGGAATAACCGCCCGGCGCACCTGGCGGGTAGTATCCAGAACAAGCTTGAGTGCCGGCATGTCCAGATCCCGTTCCAATATTTCAATCACTTTCTGTTGAGATTCAGCATCCCTGGCAATGAACTGTGCCGAACCATCCCCCTGCGACCCCACTCCTTTGCCGCCCCAGATGTATTCCTGAATTGGCTCGTAGTTCAAAACGTGATGCAAAACCGGCGCGCTGAGTTCCGAGGGGCACGCAGGCTGCAGGCAGCGGTCAAACTCCGCCTGGGCCTCGACCATCAGTTCGCCGATCCGCTCAGCGTCTCCCTCCTCAAGCGCCTCACTGGCACGCTCGATAATGTTTCTGTTTATGGGCCCGAGATACTCCTGAACTCGTTGCTGCTGTTCATCATCCGCAAATGGGTAGCTGTTGTTGAGTTTATCCAGTATCTTCTTCGTATCTTTACCGGCGCACAAGTCCACAATGACAAAATATAAGGGTTCACCGGTGCGGAGCTCCTCCACATCAACCTGTTCGCCGTCGAAAATCATCTTCACCGGTCGGTTGCCGTAAGCACATCCCTGGTCCATCCGGCCGCAGCGCGAAGGGGTGGTAATCTCTCCACGATACGCAAATTCCATTTCTCCCCGCACCGTCATTTTCAGGTCATATGTGCGATTGAACGCACGGGCCACCAGCACCGACAGCGCAGCGCTGGAGGAAAGACCCTTTTTCACGGGCAAGTCCGTTTTGTAATTGGTGATCTTCAGTCCTCCCACCCGATAGTGAGTCATCACCTGATACGCCACACCGGCAACATAACTGAAAAAACCCCCTTCCTGCGCCTCTTCCAGCAAAACTTCCGTGTCCATGGGCAATTCACAACTACCACCATCGGATCCATCCGGTAAGGTGCTGCTGAAAATAAGGTGATCGGGATGAGGTTCCACTTCCGCATACAGCCCCTGGTTGGTCCCCAGAATGATTGTACGTCCCCTCTCGATATCGGCATTAATCCGCCGATATCCCCCGGCCCAGTCACTGTGTTCACCAAACAGACAAATACGCCCCGGCACGAACAAATTCATCGCCCATTTCCTCCGCATTCAAGCAACATTCTCTACCAATCTCAGCCAGCTTCATCCCCATCCCGACGGCATTATAGTCCACCGCGCAAACATACGAAAGATCAGAAAATACGGAGGATGGAACTGGGGAGGCGAGTTCTGTTAAAATGAATACAATCGTTTCGTATTCACAGGAGGTAATCAGACCCCTTATGTCCAATTTCAGGAACAAGCTAAAAAAACAGCAGGACAGTTTTAATCGTAAGGTGCGGCGCGTAATCATTGTCCTGGGGATCGCTGCTCTGCTCGTTGCCGGCTTTGGGGCCTACATTTATTTCACCCCTTTCCAGAAATCTCGCGATAAAAACAAAACCAAAATTTCACAGTCACAGGCTCTGGAAAATCCTACCGTGATCCCAACTGCGGATCCTAACGACCCCGCTCAGGTGGTCCTGCCCGGTCTTCTCATGTCCGAGCGCCCGGCCAATCCGGTTACCATAACATCGGCCGGAAAACAGACGAAAATCGACAAAAGCCTGATATCCCTTGTTCTGGAAGCCGTCAAAAAAATACCACAGGACGAACTGGAAGCTCGCGTTGACCATAGCATCAAATGGATTGACTTTACAAAACCCAAAAAGAGAGAACAGATACGTGGTCGGGTGTGCCAATTCCGAGGTACACTGCGCCGTCTGAAAAAGACACCCGGGGTAACATTTCCCGACCTCGGCATCGATACCATTTACGAGGGACAAATTCAGGGCGCTAAGGGTCACTGGTACAGTTTTTACTGCTTGAGCAAACCCCAACCTGAAATAGAGCGCTCCGATGTAGCCATACTCACAGGAGTTTACTACAAGCTGATTCGTTACAGCACACGCGGCGGAGATGAAAAAATTGTCCCGTTGTTTATCACCAACACAATCACATCGGAACGTGGCTACGATACCCCAAGCGCGGGCTCAAGCAGAGTCTCCGGATACATTCCCACCTGGTCCATATACCTTCTTTTCGCCGTGATCGCTGTAGCACTCTGTGTGTTTTTCCATTACCGGTTCAAACAACAACCACGACAGAGATACAAACGCTCAAACGAGGATTCATCATCCGTGGAAAAATGAAATTTATTTGAACCTTGGGGCGATCTTACCAACAAAAATAATCGCCGCTGCGCTTTTCGTTCTGTTGCCTGTTCCGCGTAACCGATCAGATGAGATCTTTTCGTACGAATGTAAGGAGGTCAGTCATGAGGAAAAAGTGGACGGTCGCACTCGTTGTCTGTGTTGCCTTTGCTCTCGGAGGACTCTATGCCTCGCCGCGTTCGGCTCATTCGGCTCCCAAAAAACCGGACTTTGATCAGAAGGAAATGAAGGAACTCCGCCAGTTCGGGAAAAAATTTGGAAAACTGTTTCGATACACCGCCGCCTCGGTTTCACCGTCAGTTGTCTGGATTGAAGCAGAAAAAACCATTGAAGTGGAGCGTCAACACAGAAATCCTCTCTTCAACGATCCATTCTTCCGCCGATTTTTTGGACCCCACTTACGAGAGAAAGATGAACCGAAGAAACGGGAGTACAAGAAGCGTGGGCTCGGTTCCGGATTCATCATTGATAAGGAAGGCCATATCGTTACCAACAACCACGTCGTGGCCGAAGCGGACAGGCTGACGGTCAAGCTTTCCAATGGAGAAGAATACAAGGCCACCGTTTCAGGAGTTGACCCCTCCACGGAACTGGCTGTGATCCAGATGGAAGGGGACTTCGGGGACTTACCCGTCGTTGAAATGGGTAACTCCGATGAACTCAACGTGGGAGAATGGGTGGTAGCAATCGGCAACCCCCTCGGCCTCTCCCAAACCGTCAGTGCAGGAATAGTGAGCGCTAAAGGACGAAGCATTGGCATTGCAAAGTATGAGAATCTTATCCAGACCGATGCGGCTATTAACCCCGGCAACAGCGGGGGTCCGCTGGTCAATCTGCAGGGCGAAGTAGTTGGTATCAATACCGCAATCGTCAGCCGAACCGGAGGCTACATGGGTATAGGTCTTGCTATTCCGATCAACATGGCCAAACCCATCCTTGAGGATCTGAAGGCAGGGCGAACCGTTGAACGTGGTTTCCTCGGGATCGTGGGCGAAGACCTCAAACCCGATCTGGCCAAGAAATTCGGCTACGAGGGTGGAGGGGGAGCTATCGTCAACGAGGTCATAGAAGACACGCCCGCTGAAAAAGCCGGGCTTCAGGCCGGTGATATCATCGTTGCCTGGAAAGGAACCCCGGTAAAAAGCTTTTCCCAACTACGACGCCTGGTCGCTAAAACCGAACCCAACCGCAAAGTATCTTTCACCATCTGGCGTAACGGTGAAAAAAAGAAAATGACGGTGAAGCTCACCAGACTTTCCGAACACCAGGCCACCGGCAAACCCCTCTGGATTGGTATAAAAGTGGGACCGGTGACCGAAAAAGCCAAACAGTATTATGGACGGAAGGATCTGTCCGGGGTTATGGTCAAAGATGTTGATGAAAGCGGGCCCGCCGATGTCCTCCAAACCGGAGACGTCATTCTCCGCGTTGGAAAGGACCGTCAACCGGTTAACAGTGTAGAAGCATTCCGCCGCTACATCAGCCATATTGACGAAGGGGAGAGTGCGCTTCTCCTTGTTTTGCGCAAGAAAACCAAGCATGCTCAATTCGTACTGGTGCCGCATCGCTAATCTACATATCAACCACCAGAACTAATCATCAGGCCAGGGCTTCAGGCCAGGCCTGTCCAAAATAGCGTTTCGAAAAGCATGATTCTTTGTCTTTATCATCGTCTTTACCATAATCTGCCGTTGTTTTTG
>CAZXYF010000226.1:0-4952 GCA_964644705.1 uncultured candidatus Brocadiaceae bacterium
CTAATCGACACCAAACCGGGTTTGAAACCCGAAAGTTTTTAGTTCGGGCCGCTTACGCCCCTACCGGGGCAGGGCCGGCAAGTAGGGCATCACAAAACGCACGTGGTTCACTGAATATTTACATCGCTTGCAGGGTCCTTTTAAAAAAGGAGGGTTCCGCTCCCCTCGCATAAGCGGTTGCAACGCTTCAACGATACCTTTCGGCGAAGCAATCAGTTTATCCGTTTGTGGAGGAGACCGGAACCCTCGGGGACGTATGGCCGTCAGGTCATAGCCAGGTTATTTGTTCGCGATGTAGGGATTATCCTTGATTGTTTGCGGCACGGAGACCGACGGGAATGACTGCTTGGAGTAATGGGGCAGTGCCGCGGGCCCACCGATGAGGTAGATGAAATCATCGATGAAATCCTGCGTGGGACCCCAGACGTCATTGATGTAATGTCTCTCAACGTCGCGCTCTTTGGCGGCGATATTACCCATGTCCGTTAGGCCGGTGGACGTGGTGCCGGTTTCGCGTTCGAATATGACGGACTTTCCGGTTTCGTTGGCATCAAGCGCCTGAATACACGAGCTACCGACCAGGTAAGCTTCCGAGGCATCAACGTTGGACATCATGCAGCTGCGCTGAATGTGCTGGGGCACAAGGGCCACATCCTTGACTTTGCCGTGGACTGCGTCCACCTCAAGCTCCTCCGTGCATAGCTGGGCAAGGAACTGAGCCGGTGAGAAGGAGGTGGCTCGACCATGCTGAATATTCCCATGCTGATCGCGTTCGACGTTTTCGGCATACCGTTCCGCCAGGCTGTCCCCCGTTTTGGCATCGGTGAGATCTTCCTGAACCACGATGACGGCTTCCCCCAGACGCGTCAGAACGTCGTCGAGTTTCGCCATGAAATCTTCTTTATCGAAGGGGATTTCCCGCGAAAGGATTATGTGAGGGGCCCGATCCTTGATGATACTTCCTTTGGGATCGACTTTGGCAAACCCGGTTCCCTGCGCAAGCCAACCGGCTTTACGACCCATAACCTGGTAGATTGCGATGGGAGCGACGTCCCAGCCCTGTTCGACCTTGCCGTCGACTTCAAAATTGGCGCGGACGCGATAGGAACTGTAGTCGCTGTGCACGTTTTTGAGAGCGGTGGCATTATACAGCGCCGCGGATCCATAACCGGGACAGTGGTGGGTCACCGGCAGGTCATTATCCACAGTTTTTATTCCGTGAATAGCCTGGATGTCAGCCTGTTTGCTGAGGCCATGCAGCTGATCGGCCGAATCGTTTCCGCCGAAATAGATAACCGCATCCATATCCATCGCATCAAGATGCTCCCCCATTTTCTCATACTGGGAATTGGTGGGTTTAAGTCGCGTTGTGCGCAGACAGGCGCCCGGGCCATTGTAGGCAAATGACATGGGGTCGGTGTTGCTCAAATTCACGATGTTGCCATCGATGTTGGCATTGAGCAGGCCCTCAAGCCCATTCGTCATGCCATACACTTCCCAACCATTTTTCTGAGCCTCATCCACGGCACCGGCCACTTCCCAATCAATGACGGGAGTCGGCCCACCTGATTCGCCAATAATAACTTTTTTAGACATGTTCTGCAGTGCTCCTTCAACGGAATTAAAGTAGGTTTGTGGGGACATTCCTCGATTCACTCAGCTGCTATTTCAGCAGCTGAGCACTTGTATTTTGTGACGCATTCGCTTTGAATGCGCGAATTTGCAGGGCTGAAGTATAACGAAAGCATCTCTGACGGGCAAGCGTGAGTAGGGGCGCGGATTGAGCGTTCAGCGGGCATTTTCCGCGTCGTTCAGTTGACGTGTGAGATTCTTCATGTATACTATGCAGCTGGGTACTCGAACGCACATTGGTGTGCAAACTTCTTATTCCCACCTTTACGTTACAATCCTCTGGAGCAAGGCTTTTCTGCCCCCATCCTATGTCTGAGAAGTCCCTTAAGAAACTCGCAAGCCGGTATCATCTTAAAGTCGATCAGGTCCAGGAGCTGCTTAAGCTTTTGGGTCAGGATTACAGTGCGCCGTACATCCTTCGCTACCGCAAGGATTTAGCGGCTAATCTCACAGTTGACGCCCTGAACGAACTACGTCAGGAGCAGCGCCGTCTTTCCAAGCTGGAGAAGGAAAGGAAACGGATCCGCTCAAACCTGGAGGAACAGGGCGTTCTCACCGACGAGTTACGTGAACAGATCAATTCAGCTTCGTCTATGAGCGAGCTGATTGATTATTATGTTCCGTACCGTCCGCGTAAGCGCTCGCGGTCCCGACATGCGCTGGCGCAGGGGCTGGCTCCCCTGGCCCGACGCGTATTTGGACAGGATGAGCCCATTCAGCTGATGTCGGGAGCTGCTGAGGAATATGTCGATAGCGAAGTGGGATTGGAGGACATCGGTGATGTCCTTGATGGCGTGTTCCACATCGTGTGCGACTGGATGGCCGAGGAAAAAACGCACCGTGATAAACAGCGCGATGTCCTGCGTGATGAAGGACGGTTGGTCTCTAAGAAGTCCGGGCGGGGCAAAGGGCGCTATCGTCGCGAATTCCGGGACTACATGAACTTTTCGGCTCCGGTGTCCGACGTTCACCCTTATCACGTGCTGTGTATGATGCGTGGAAAACGATTGAAAGTTCTGCGGTATGGCGTGGAAGCCCCGCGTGAAAAGATGTATGAAGAAGCGGCTGACCTCTACCTGCGCGGGGGATCGGAACAGTATAAAGAAATTGATGTGATGTTCGGTGAACAGGATGATCCCCCCGAACGCGAGGAACTGGGAGAGTTGAGTGGTACGGAGTTCCTGTACTGGTGCATCCGCCACAGCTTGAGGCAGGTACTCGCGCCGATCCTCACCCGTGAACTGGAGCGAGAACTCCGGCGTGACGCAGAAGACCTGGCCGTGGACATTGTCCGGCGCAACCTGCGCACACAGCTGATGCGCCGTCCCCTGGTGGGACAGCGCGTGATGGGCCTCAATCCGGGTCTTCGGAGGGGATGCAAGCTGTCTGTTGTGGATGAGGATGGCAAAGTTCTGGAAAAAGAAGTTGTCTATCCGCACACACCCCGCAATGAGAAAAAGAAAGCAAAAGAAACCATATCTGAGTTGGTTGATGAATATGATATATCAGTCATTGCGATAGGGGAGGGGACGGCATCCGAAGATACCGAGACCTTTATTTCCAACCTTATCGACGAAGAATGTCCCGAGCTACGATTTGCCGTTGTGGATCAGGAACCCGCGAAGGAATACTCGGGGAGTCGCCAGGCCAATAAGGAGTTGCCGGGCGTCAAAAAGGCCATGCGGATGTCGGTCTTTATGGCCCGCCAGATGCAGGACCCATTGCGCGAGTTGACGAAAGTGGATCTCCGGGATCTCTGCACCGCGCGCTACGTGCAGGAGATTGATAATACGATACTTGAAGAAACAATGCGCGAAGTGGCGGAAGAATGTGTGGCCCTCGTAGGTCCGGATATGAACGAAGCTCCCGTTCCCATGCTTTCCTACGTGCCCGGACTTGACTACAACAAGGCACAGAAAATCAACGAATATCGGCAGGAGAAGGATGGATTCCGACGCCGCCGGCATCTGCGCAAAGTGGACGGTATTGATACCAATACCTGGCGACGTTCCGCCGGATTCATGCGGTTGAAGGACTCCGACACGCCTCTGGACAATACCCGTGTTCATCCGGAACATTACGTGGTCGCGGAAACGATGCTCAAACAGATGGGATATGCTTCTGATGATCTTGCGGACGAAGAGGCTCTTGAAGAGATCAAACAGAGCCGGGGGGATGTCAAGTTTGCCGAGCTGGAGAAACAGTTCAAGATTCACTATCTCCTGTTGAAGGACATCCTTGACCAGATGACGGCCTGCTGGCCCGATCCTCGTCTCGAATACGAGGGACCGGTCCTGCGTCAGAAACCGCTGCGGTTCGAAGATCTTGAACCGATGCAGGTTCTGTATGGCACTGTGCGGAAAGTAGTTGACTTTGGTGCTTTTGTTGATGTTGGGGTTAGTGAAGACGGCCTCGTTCATATCAGCGAGCTGTCCGACGAATACGTCGAAAGCCCCTACGACGTTGTCTCCGTCGGTGATCTGATCAAAGTCAGGGTGGTGGACGTCGACACCGAACGTCGGCGCATTGCTCTGTCTATGCGATCGGAGAAGGAGGCAAAGAAGGCCGCCAAGCGGAAGGCTCGTGCGCGTGAACAGGCGAAAAAGCGCGAGGAGGAAAAACAGCGTCGGCGTGAAAAAGCGAAAGAAGTTCCGGAGGCCGATCTTCCCTCCTCGGTCGGACAGGCCCGCAAAAATGTGGGCAAGAAGAGCCGACGGATGCAGAAGCTGGAGCAATACGGTAAGGAGGAGGAAGAAAAGGAAGGCGGGCGGAAAGAGCGGCCGCGCGCCGAGGAGCCTGAGGAAAAGGAAGAGGCCCAGAAACCGGAAGATATGGGCGATCTCCTCGACCAGCTGGATATCGCATCTGTGGAGAAGCGTGGCGAGCAGAAATAACACGGCTGCATCGGCTCAGAGAGGCATGTTAATGCCCGATTCCGGCCGTTGACACTTGAAATAATCTGCGAAAACGGTATCATTAATTGCCGTTGAGAGATGAACAGAGATATGTGTGGCCCCATCGTCCAGTGGCCTAGGACATCGGACTTTCGATCCGACAACGGGGGTTCGACTCCCCCTGGGGTCACCATCTTGTTGAACGCCATTATCGGCACCGAGAGGATGTTTCGGTGCCGATTGGCATTTAATGGGGAGGTTAAAGCCCATTATCTTTCGCGGGAATCCGTTCCGCGGGCGCGGTTCGTGCAGAAGTGGTAAAGGAGCCTCAATTCGATAAAAACAAGAGCCGAACTACGGTCCCGGCCCTCCATCTTGACATATGTCATGAAGTCGTGCGCGCGCAGCCCGTATCGCCTAATCATC
>CAZXYF010000227.1:0-4936 GCA_964644705.1 uncultured candidatus Brocadiaceae bacterium
GTTTCGAAAGTCTAATTCAAAACCTGAGCCCACGCTTTGCCTCCTGTATCAGAACGTGACAAGTATCCCGTATCGCGCTCTTCCCGCCGTTAACCAGCAACCAGCAATCAGCCGTACGGCGGATCTTCGACAGCAACCAACAACTGGCCGCTCCCACATCCTCCCCGCACAGTGCAGAAAACATCTCATTCAGTTATACTGACTTTGTGCCCGTTCGGGTAGCTTTCCCCCTCTAACCATCAAATATCAGATCAGGACCACTGTTTTAAATGCATCCAGTCAACACAATCCGCAACCTCGCTATTGTCGCCCACATCGACCACGGGAAAACCACGCTTATCGACTCAATCTTTGATGCGGCTCGTCTTTTCCGCGACAACCAGGACGTTGCCGAACGAGTTATGGACAGTCACGATCTGGAACGGGAACGTGGCATCACCATTCGCGCAAAACACTGCACCGTCGAGTGGCAGGAGCATCTGATCAACATCATTGATACCCCCGGACACGCCGATTTTTCGGGAGAAGTTGAACGAATTATGCGCATGGTCGATAGTGTCCTGTTGCTCGTGGACGCCAACGAGGGGCCTATGCCCCAAACGCGTTACGTGCTGATGCTTGCGCTCAAATTGGGATTAAAACCCATCGTTTTGCTCAACAAAGTGGACAGACCAAACGCTGACCCAAAACTTGCCCTGAATCAGACTTTCGATCTTTTCATCGAGCTCGGCGCCACCGACGAACAGGCAGATTTTCCCATACTCTATGGATCGGGACTTGACGGCTGGGTTACTGACGATCTGGACCAGCGAGATTCTGACACCGGGATGACCGCCCTGTTTGAGACCATCGTCGATCACGTTCCACCGCCTGAGGTGGACCCCGAAGCCCCCTTCCGCATGCAGGTGAGCACGCTGGGATGGAGCGACTACCTGGGACGCATTGGCTGTGGACGCGTGGACCAGGGCGTTCTCGAAAAAGGCGACATGATGCGCCGCCTCTGCACGCAGTGGGAGGGCCGGGTATCCTCACAGGAAAACTGGGAAATAACACATGAATCCAGTGAACCCGCCCTCCACATATGGGTCACACGCGGACTCTCCCGAACGGACGTGGACAGAGCCCAGGCGGGGGATATTGTCTGGGTGGCCGGACCGGAGGAGATATCCATCGGAGATACTTTTGTCGAACCTGACAGCAACCTCGATCCTCTCCCTCCCCTCGAAATCGAAGAACCGACGGTCAGCATGATGTTCTTCGTCAACAACGGACCGTTCGCCGGCCGAGAAGGTTCCGTGATTATGTTGCGGAAAATCTGGGATCGACTGGAGCGAGAAACACGGACGAACGTAGCACTCAAAATCGAAGAGGTTAGAGATTCGGACGGCATCAAGGTCAGTGGCCGGGGCGAATTGCACCTGGCAGTACTCATCGAGGAAATGCGTCGGGAAGGTCTGGAGTTCTGCGTCTCGCGACCGGAAGTGATCACCCATCGCAATGAAGATGGCCGCATGGTGGAGCCTCTGGAAGAGCTGGCAGTGGACGTGCCTGAAGAGTTCCAGGGCGTCGTCATAGACAAGCTCGCGGACCGCAAAGGAGAACTCGTGGATATGGCCAATCACGGAACCGGTCTGGTGCGGATGAAATTTGAAATTCCCACACGCGGGCTCATCGGTTATCGCAGTGATTTTCTTACCGACACACGCGGCACGGGAACGATGAACAGCCGGGTTATCGGTTACACCCCGTGGAAAGGTGAGATCAAATCCCGCACCCGGGGTTCTCTGGTGAGCATGAACACCGGCCAGGCGACGAGCTATCAACTCGAAAGCCTTGAGGAACGCGCCACCCTTTTTGTCGAGCCGACCGAAGAGGTGTATGAAGGCCAGGTGGTGGGAGAGAACAGCCGCCCCCAGGATCTTCCGTGCAATCCCACCAAACGGAAAGTTGCCACCAACCACCGCGCGGCTTCAAAAGACCAAACCGTCACACTTGACGTGGCGCGTGAAATGAGTCTCGACCAGGCCCTTGAATGGATTGCTGCCGACGAGCTCGTTGAAGTCACCCCGGAATCGATAAGGATACGGAAGGCCATCCTTGAGGAAGGGAAGCGCAGGAAAGACGAACGCAAACGCGAGCAAATGGCCGCAAGCACACAGTAACCCCTCCGCCGCCACGGCGAATCCATTCCGCCCCCGCAGCGGTAGCCATTTTAAGCTTTAGTGCACAGGTAAGCGGCAAGAATAAAGTTGGTTCGGGTTACTATTTACGAGAGGACTTTATAATATCATTCGCCACTTCATGTGCAAGATTTCTCACGAGGACCGTATATGGTGGTAAATTACCTAACTCCCGTTTTACCCCCTGAGTTAATTTCCAAACGTATTCACCCTCCTGTACGTCGTACAGGGCAGCCTCCCGTAGAACAAGGGAATCGCTCCTGAATGTCATCGGTGCCGCATCCAGGAATTCCCCGAATTCCGCTTTAAAACAGTAATCGGCGCCTTTTTGGCGCGCCAGCTCGATAGCTTTTTCCTTCGAGATATTACTCTGATGGGTCGTTGACGAACTTGTACTCCTGATTGCTTCAAAACCCGCACCACTTTCATTCAGTTTTTTGGCCAGTACTTCGTCAAAATACTTACCGCTTTCACTGCTTTCCTCAATGAACCTCCCGTTTTGCTCTGCATCACGCGTTTTTGATATGAACACAGTCCCCGGAGAGAATGCTTTTCGCTTTGCAGGTAACGAGCAACCGCCGACAATGACAATGCTTGCCAGAAGGATTGCGAGATTAGCGGCCTTTTTTAACGAAAAAGTGGTCATGATAAGTCCCTTTGTGAAAGAATAGAATTTCGCTTTTCTTCGCATCGATACCTCTTATAGCACCTTCCTCAGAACAACGCAAGCGAAGGGCCTTCCCGGGGGGGGGCTTCGCCCTCTTTTTCAACCGGATCCCACCGTTTCGCCCCGGGAGCAGCCCAAAATGGGTCAGGCACCAGCCCGTACCAACACATCGTCCCTGGGTGCTCGGATTTTCCCTATCTGCGCTACCCATTCCGCCACCGCTTGCTGGCACTGGCTCATGCCCCCCCGCGAACGACATTGTCGGCCAGATCACGGGTGACCGACGGGCCGACAGACCTCACGGCTCTAGATCGGCGTATTCTCTCGCCCAGACCTGGAAGTTGCTTTTCCCGGACTTACTCTTAGCGTTGTTCATGTAGCCGCGGACCTTCCAGTACCAGGTGTCGGTCTCTGAGCCCGTGCTGAGGCGTCCGGCCGCCTTGACCTCGCCGCGGGAGATCCACCGTGCCGAGCCATCGTAGGCGACCGCGTTGGATCCGTGTGCGCCATGGGAATTGTTGTAGGGGTACTCGAGTTCGGCCTCCCATCCGGTATAAGGGATGTCGTACAGTGGCGTCGCCTGAGGCGCGCCCTGCCACTGCGTATACTCGCGCGGGACGCCCTGCGCGCAGGCAAAAAGGTAAGGTGAAACACTCGCTCCGTCGTCGTTGTATCTTCTTCCATAGTCCATAATGGTCGGCCTACGGATCGTATTATTACCTCCGTAGCCAATCATCAGCAGGTGTGAAATCCCCAGGCGCAGCGCCCTGTTGTTGCGATGGTGATTGCCGCCGTAGAGGTTCGCCGCGGGACCACCGGGAAGGTGCGTGCTCGGTATGAAGCGGTCGCCGTTGGTCCAGCACTCCCAGAGCGGGATATTGCCGCCTTCGGACGCCTTGTGTCCGCATGTGTAGTCCGGGTTATCGATATGCCACGTCCATTCGGTGCCGCGTTGATACTCCTGCGATCCGAAGTAGCGCCCGAAGCAGCGGACATAGGAGGGGCAATAGAGAAGGTCGGGGGCGTCGATGTACCCGCGCAGCGTCATCAGCGCGAGCGGATTGCCCCACTGGGCGCCGCCGCCGTGGCTGTTGTGCTGTCGCGTCATATTGAGTGTTCCGCCGACCGAGCGGCACGGATACTCCGTCATCTCCGGGTTCTGTTCGGATAACTCGCCGCGCCCCCCGCAGAGCTGCTCGCCGCTCGTGCCCTTGCCGACGTCGCAGGGCACGCGCCCGTCGAAGTCGTTCGTGAACATGATGAGGTTGAGACCGAGCTGCCTGTGCTGACTGAGGCAGGAGATCCGGCGGGCTTGCTCTCGTGCCGACTCCAGCGCGGGCAGCAGCATCGCCGCCAGAACGGAGATGATAGCAATCACCACAAGCAACTCGATTAACGTAAAACGTTGTCGAGTTGGCCTTCGCCAAGGCTTCGGCCGGCAGGCCACAAGCAGTTCGATTAAAGTAAAGCCCAGCATTTTGTTCCGTTTACACTTACGCATCTTCTACCTCCCACACGGGAAAGAGTAAAAGTATCATGGCTCTCTGTACGGAGCATACCACTTAGAAAAAAAATCAAGGACTCGTCCGCCTTATTCCTCGATCCTTCTGCGTAGCCGGGGCTCTACCTCACCGACCAAACCGTGCGTGTGGTTTTTCCCCACACGGCTTTCCACACTGTGATTTCGCAGGCAGCTCTCGTTATGTGGCACATATTCCAGACCTTGGGACAGCTATAAAGGTCAGACCATAACATATCATTGCTGAGACTGAGTTTGCAACTTTTAGGGCGCTGCTCAAAGGTAAGCATTCAGTGAACCACGTTATTCCAGATGGGCCTACTGCCGGGCTCGTCCCGGTTGAGGCGTACTTCTGCACTACCCGAAGTGGCACAAACAACGCGATAGGGCCTCAGAACTCCTGATCCGGAAACACCAATCCGCACTGAGCATTCTGCATAACCCTTGTGCTAAACAGCTGATACAACTCATTTGCCACTCGTTCTCAAAAGCTGGACAGTGGAAAATAACTTGATACCTTTTTGTGGTAAAGGAACCTTAATTCGATAAGAAAAACAGCCGAACTACGGT
>CAZXYF010000228.1:0-4930 GCA_964644705.1 uncultured candidatus Brocadiaceae bacterium
TTTCTTCGTCTATCCCTTTATCGGCCGTTCCCCGGGGCTACGCTCTAACAGCCGACGAAGGTGAACGATGAAGGTGATCGACGAAGGTCCGCGCGTCCCTAAACCTTCGTCGCGCCCCTTCGTCCATCGCCTTTGTCGGCCGTTTTCCGGGGCTACGCTCTAACAGCCGACGAAGACGAACGATAAAGCGTATGGGATCACAGCCCCTTACTTGCCCCACAATCCTTTGCCCTCATCTGCCGTTTTAGGAACCTGAAGGGATCGGCAGATCAGGGCGCAAGATCTGGGCGAAGGACCAGGTTCTAAGGCCCTATCGCGTTGTCTGTGCATCTTCCTCAACCGTCCTCAGTGCTTGACCGTCCCACACTCCGTAGATATACTTATCGTTCCACACGTATTCAATCATTTCCCCCCTGATCAGCCGTTTATTCGGAGGAGACGCATCATGAAAGTTCTTGTCGTTGGTGGTGGTGGTCGCGAACACGCCCTCGTTTGGAAGATATCTCAATCCCCGCAGGTGGACAAAGTGTATTGCGCTCCCGGCAACGCCGGTATCTCCGAGCTGGCCGAATGCGTCGATATTGAAGACACCGACATCATGGCCCTCAGAAAATTCGCAATCGACAATGAAATTGATTTCACGGTCGTCGGTCCTGAAGCGCCACTGTGCGCCGGCATCGTCGATGCTTTTCAGGCGAAGGATCTCCGCATTTTTGGACCTCCCGAAAAAGCGGCTCGCCTGGAGGGGAGCAAGGTCTTCTCCAAACGTCTCATGGAACGTCACAATATACCCACCTCCACGTTCCGCACCTTCGATAGTCCTGACCGAGCCAAGGCTTACGTTGAAATGGTTGGTGCGCCGATCGTGGTTAAAGCGGACGGGCTGGCCGGCGGCAAGGCGGCGCTCGTCTGTGAAACGGTCGAGGAGGCCAAAGAGGGCGTGAACCGAATCATGATTGAGGGAGAATTCGGGGATGCCGGGGATCAAGTCGTCGTCGAAGACTGCCTCCAGGGGGAAGAAGCAAGTGTTCTGGCATTCACCGACGGACACAACATCGCCATACTCCCCACATCCCAGGATCACAAACCGGCGTATGACGGCGATAAAGGACCCAATACGGGCGGTATGGGAGCCTACTGCCCGGCGGATGTACTGACGGAGGAATTACAAAACATCGTGGAACGGGATGTGATCATTCAAACCATCCATGCGATGAACCGGGAAGATCGACCCTATCGCGGCGTTCTTTATGCGGGACTGATGATGGACGACGAGATGCCGAACGTCCTTGAGTTCAACTGCCGGTTCGGCGACCCCGAGATGCAACCGCTGGCGATGATGCTCAAAAGTGATATCGTGCCCATCCTCATGTCCACCACCGACGGCACCCTGGAGGATGTGGAGATCGAATGGCATGAAGGCGCGGCTTTGTGCGTCATCATGGCATCGGGCGGATATCCCAAAGACTACACAACGGGGAAAATCATCCACGGTCTGGATCGGGTACGCAATATGGAGAACGTGACGGTGTTCCACAGCGGAACCCGCTTCAGCGGCGACGACATTGTCACCGATGGCGGCCGGGTGCTGGGAATCACCGCCCGAGCTGATACGATCAAAGAAGCGCAGAATCTGGCGTATGAAGCCGTCGGGAAAATTGATTTCGCTGATGCCCATTACCGGACGGATATTGGATACCGGGCCATTGAACGTGAGGAAGAATAACCACGGTACTCCCCTTCCAAGCAATCCCGGCGACCACAATACGAACTCTCGCAAACCCCGTAAACGCCTCCCATACCCAGTTTGACGCTGCTGACGGGCATGGCTATAATCCTGTCTTCATCATTCTTTCACACTCACATGAGGTTTTTTATGCCACCGAAACCCCTGATTGATCTGGATGCGATCGACCTGGAAACGGTCGAATTTGAAATGGACGAAGTCCGCAAATGCAATCCCCAGCGCTATGAATTTGAACAGCTCGACGGGATTCTGCATTACAACCCCGATGAACAGTATGTCGTGGGGGTCAAAGAGGTCTCCGATGACGAATTCTGGGTGCGCGGTCATATCCCCGATCGACCGCTTATGCCCGGCGTGCTCATGTGCGAAGCGGCCGCACAGCTGTGCAGTTTCTATTACAAACACAGCACCGAAGCCGATGGATTCATGGGATTCGGTGGACTCGACAACGTCAAATTTCGGGCGGCCGTCGAACCCGGAGAGCGACTCATTCTGGTGTCTAAGGTCGATCGAATCAGTCGGCGCCACTGCGTTATGGACTGCCAGGGATTTGTCGGCGACCGCATGGTCTTTCAGGGAACTATTACCGGAGTGCCCATGTAACCGCCCCCGACGTTCGCAACGCATATTCATAATCCTTCCGCCCTTCCCCACCACGCTATGAGTGATCTTCTGTTTGAAATAGGAACCGAGGAAATCCCGGCCGGTTACATCGACCCCGCTCTCCAGCAGCTCCAGAAAGAGCTGGAAACTCGATTGGCTGAGGCCCGTCTGGAGGCAGATGAAACGGGCATAGCCGGATCACCACGGCGCCTGACCGTGTGGGCAACCGGCATACCCCAACAACAGCCCTCGATCACTGAAGAGGTGGTCGGTCCCCCTGCTGGGGTCGCCTTTGACGAGGATGGGAATCCCACCCAGGCGGCGGAGGGGTTCGCCCGCAGCCAGAACGTAACCGTGAATGACCTGTCCACAAAAGAAACCGACAAGGGGCCGTATGTGACCGTCACTGTGGAACACGAGGGGGATGCGGCAATAGAGGTGGTGCCTGAGATTCTGCGCGAGACCACCCTCAACCTGGGTTTTCCCAAATCCATGCGCTGGCCAATGCCACCGGAAAAACGTGATCCGGACGCGCCGAATTCCGACATCCGCTTTGCCCGACCCATCCGCTGGCTGGTGGCGATGCTGGACGAGGACGTAATGGACCTGGAACTGGCGGGCATTGCGGCCGACAACACCACTTACGGCCATCCGTTTCTGAGCCCCGCCTCCGTTGAACTGAGCGATGCCTCTTTCGATCTCTACCGTAACACACTCGCCCAACACCACGTTGTTGTGGACCCGGAAGAGCGAAAACAGCGGGTGACGGATCAGGTGGATGCGATACTGGCCGAATACGGATCCACCCGAAAACCATCCGGGCTCATCGAGGAGGTCACCAATCTTGTCGAACATCCGCACGCGGTGGAAGGCCGCTTTGAAGAGCGATTTCTGGCCGTCCCGGACTGCGTGCTGTGCGCCGCAATGATCAAACATCAGCGCTATTTCCCCGTGTGGGACGGCGATGGCAACCTTTTGAACCGGTTCGTCATCGTCTCCAACCGCACTGCTCAGCAGGCGGACACGGTGCGGGAGGGCAACGAACGCGTTCTTCGCGCACGGTTGGACGATGGGCGGTTCTTCTGGGAGGAGGATCGCAAAGTGCCGCTTGAAGAACGAGTCGAAAGTCTGGAAGGGGTTGTCTTCCTGGGCGGACTGGGCAATAACCTTCAGCGCACCCATCGCCTTGAACAACTCTCCAGCCGAATCGGCAACGAGCTGAATCTCTCCAGTGAAGAGCGGCATCATCTGGCCCGGGCCGCCCATCTCTGCAAGGCCGACTTACTGACGGGCCTGGTGGGCGAATTCCCTGACCTGCAGGGAGATGTCGGCCGCGAATTGGCGCGTGAGCAGGATTTGCCCGAGCCGGTGGCCCAGGCCATTGCCGAACACTATCTGCCGGCGGGGGCGGAGGATAAGCTGCCAGAGACTGAACCGGGCGTGGGCCTCGCACTGGCCGACAAACTGGATGTCATAACGGGCTGTTTTGCGCTCGGCCACGAGCCAAGCGGCAGCCAGGATCCGTATGCTCTCCGGCGGAACACCCTGGGGGTTCTGCTTATACTGGAAAAACGTCAACTTGATGTTCGCCTGGTGGATCTGGTGGAGGCGGCCGCTGATGTCCTGCAGGCTCAAGCGGAGGAACTGGAAAACCCGAATCTGACCGTGCCCGTGGATCGCGTGCTGGATTTCTGCCGGGATCGACTCTATCACGATGCCATCGACCGGGGCCACTCCCACGATCTCGTGCGGGCCGCCCTGTCAACGGGTTTTGATCATACCGTCCCCTTGCAAGAACTCAACCACAACGTGCACCGTTTCTGGAAACGGCTTGAGGCCCTGGAACAATGTTCTTCAGAGGAATGGTGGACGGATCTGGTGGAACTGGTCGATCGCACCTACCGGATTCAGAGGGACATGGACGAACAGCCCTCCATCGAAACTGAATTGCTGGGGGAACCCGAGGAAAAAGAGCTGGCGAAGCGATTCGACGAATGCCGCGCGGAGGTCACAGAACGCTTCGTCGATGGCCAATTCGTCGAAGGTGCCGAACTCTACTGCCGGACTCTGGCCGAGCCCATCCATGACTTCTTTGAAGAGGTTTTCGTCAACGTGGACGACATGGCGGTGCGACGCAATCGAAAAGCTCTCTGCGGCGCCGTCTATCACCTATTCGCCCATCACCTGGCGGACCTGTATCTGGTCGAAGACGCCGAACAGGACTGAGCGACGACTACGGAGAACACTTCGTCCCTTACGCGGATTGCCCCCCTTCCGTAACCCGCATTTCTCACGGACTATCAGTGCGGCAGCTCTGAAAACAGAGAAAGGCGCTCGTGTTCTTACACCGCAACTGCTGGCTGTTTTTGCCGATGTTCGCCGTACGGCGCAAACTGACGGCTCGGTCGGGACGATATCTTTTTCTGGGTCCTGAGAAATGCGGGAAAACCATCTCATAAAAGAACGGCATCCCGCTCAAAAATGAGCCGGATGCCGTTCTTGTATCTGTGGGATGTCGGCGCGAAGGTAAACATTCGGTAAACCAGGTTATTCCAGATGGGCCTGCTGCCGGGCTTGTCC
>CAZXYF010000229.1:0-4905 GCA_964644705.1 uncultured candidatus Brocadiaceae bacterium
GTAAAGATGTTAGATACACCTCCCCAAACATAATTAGGGGTGGTTTGCAAAATGGCCTGGAAGACCACGGAGGTCTGGGTTGTAGGTCAGTAGCAATGATGTTGAGGCCTGAAAGCCCGGAATATACTGTTGCGGTGACCCTAACCGCCTAAAATCCTCTTATCAATACCGTTGTTGAAATAGGTTCCTCTGCGGGAACAAACAGCCGTGTACCTCGAAACACTGTTTTCGGCAGGTTGGGATCCAGAAAGCGCGTCCGCTGATACATCAGCTAAAAGGTTTCCGCGTGGGGTTTCGTGTGCTTCAGCATGAATTAAACGTGAGATGGGAATTCCTCGGGACCGTGTATTTGTGCACCTTTATGCCCCGCTCGATCGCCCGGGAGGGCGTATGGAACCAGCGGGCTTTCTGCAACTCCTCCACCGTTTGATTGGTTATTTTGGCGAATGCGTCCTGATTCGCCGGTACACCAATCTCCAATTCACGAGGGCTTTCTCGGGCAGATCCAGGGCTTCCCCTTTCTGCGATCCGTAGAGGTCGCGCAACAGGTGCAATCTATCCGTGAACGAAACCACCCCGCTCAGCGCGTTCAGATGTGCCATCTACGCCAGCACAGTGTTTTTTATTCACCATCTATTCTTAGCACCAGGGAAGTATTCTCCGGCCGTGCAAGTTCGTTTTGGATATTTAAGAGCTGTGGATATTGATACGGTAGCACAATCATGGGGGGCAGCTCGCCTTTTTGGGAGAGGTGAAGGCTCTTTTTATCCTTTTGAATACTTTTGCATCGGATAAAACCAGCTCCGGGAATTCTAAATTCCCGATTATTCAATGGCTTTGACAGTATTTTCCTGGTGTTTTGGGGCAAATGGAATGTTATATCAATTTGCTTGCGGTTATGCGCTGGCCCTAATAAAGGCAAACTTCTGTGCTCACTATTTACTCCGCTCATATCTCTAATCAGTAAAGGAACATCCACCAGCATGAGCCCATCCTGAGTCGAGGCAAAATCCGGTATAAAGAGTTGGAAGCATTCCCGGGCAGGATACGACTGAACATCAATCTCATACTTCCCCTTAAGTTCAGCGCTCTTGCTGAAATCAGTTACCCTTTCTTCAATATACTGCTCCTTCTCCGCCGGGGTCAATGAGTCCATTCTTGCCCTGAATTCTGCATGGTTCATTCCAAAATGTTCGCGGCAAAACCTGACCTGAGCATCCCCATTACTTAAAAGTGTGACACCAAGATCGACATCCAGGGCAGTCTCAAGCTTATCCTGGCTGACCGAGATTCTGCCAATTTTGCCTTCCCGGGGATAAAAGCCCGCAAAGCCGTTACTCCGGGTAGTCCCTAAATGGGCGTATTCTCCACCGGGATCCAAATAGATCGGCTGCCCGTTTTCCCCGATCACAAGCACAAGAACTTTATTAAACCATCTAAAGCCGCTACTTTTTTCCAGAACAGTAGCTAAAGCTGGGACACGAGGAAGGTCCGCCTGCAAAACTAACTGCGCATCAAAACCGTTAAGTTCAAGCAGCCTCAAAAGAAGCAGGGCTCGGTCCGCACTATTCCCATATCCGTCCTCTAAAGTGTCTTCCGGACAGGTCATCTCCGATAGGGGCACCTGATTGAATTCCGGTCCCACCGGCTTAATGTTTTCGGCAACAAAATCCCTTATCGCCAGCATCCTCTCCCCCTTGTCTTCAATTGTGGTCAGGGAACCAGCTAATTTCTCTGTCCTTTGCGAGGGTTTACCCAGCGTTTCTGCAACAACCTCCTTAAACTCCCGCGCCAGGTCTTGCCAGGACGCTGATTTGGCAACCAGAGTCGGGCAGAATGAAAACAGGGGAGGCACGTCGTCCTCCGCTGGCAGGGGCGAGACGCGCTCCTTGCGCATCTTGTAGGTTTTGATCCCTTTCCGGGTGCTTACCTTCAGGTCTGCTTTACCTTCAGGCACCCTCCACCATTTGTCTTTGAGTCCAAACCCCGTTTCAGAATACTCGACCTTATGAGGCAGATCATGGGGAACGTTTATGCTTACCTTGCGTATGCCTATAGGTTCAAAACCCTGAAATGACTCGCAAAGCTGAAAGCTTGCTCTGTTTTTATATTTTATAAGCAGGGTATATTCAATTACGCTGCCTACATCCACAGAGGGAAAACTAACCACCAGAGTCTTTCCAGCTGGATAGCGCGGTGCACCGCCCACCCAGCCTGCATCCATAACATTAATGGCACTCTTGTCTATCTCATGCACTTCCTTATTGGGGGTTATAACCCGCCCACCCTGGAGTTCTACGTCTTTCCAGACTGGATTGAAGTCAATCTTCAGCTCACTTTTAGACTTTTTCCCGGCGTAAGTGAGAATCTTTCTTCTGATTTTATGCCTTTCAGTCCAGGTATGCAGATCCTTTATGTCTATTTTCATATCATGCATTAAAAGGACAGAGTCAGCCGAGTAGCGGGCATACCACTTATCTTGCTTTCCCCTCTCCTTTTTTATCCTGGCCAGGATCTTTTTATTATCCGCTTTTTGCACTCTGGCTAAAATAGAGAAAAGTTCGTTGTATTCTCCGGGGGAATATTTCTCCTTTTTGAGCATCAGCGTGTTCATATATTCAAGTCCGTTGCTTTTGTGTTTATATTTACGCCTCCAGTTCACCCCTGAAGTGTGTTGACTAATATTTGCCGGTAGTTGCAGACTGCTCTGCCAGTTTTCAGGTAAATCCAGGCTGATTTTTTCCCGCACCCCACAGGCATGCCCCGTGTAAAAAGGGTATTTTCTCTCTTTTAGTCCTGCATTCTGCAGCAAAGAATGAGTTACGCCCAGAGCACCGGACAATTCAGGCAAATCAAGAACCACCCTCTGCTTATGACGTATGTAAGAATCCGGCACGCTGTAATTAAGCTTGAGCTGAAGCGGTTTAGATACATCAAATAAATTTTCGGGGCTGATCTTACAGCTGCTAATTTTGGCTGCTGGCAGTTTCTCCCGGATAAGGGAAGCAACGGCCCGCTTCCTGTTCATACTCGACATCCGCACTAGTTTATTTCGGTAATGATTCTCATCCAGACCTCGGAATGAAATACTCGTCTGCGCCCGGTATTCTCCACTTTCTTTAATTTCGGCTCGAGTCCTGATCAGGGTCATATTATCCCGCGCTGGAATTTTAGGCGAACACCTGAGAGTCTCGCCTGCAGGCGTGGCCACCAGATAAGATTTGTTCGTCAGATAAGGCGGAAGCAGCCTGCTCGTATTTTCATTGGTGGCATCCAGAAGCAAGAAAGATCCATCCGGTTTTTTAAGGGCAGTAATCATGTGGTTAAAATGGTTGATGGGCACCCGGGAATCAATCTTGGGACCAATTTTCATAATTGTCGGATAGGCCTCATAGCCTGCTATCCTGAGCATGGCCGCAAGAAGAGCCGCCTTATCCCTGCACACTCCGGCCCGCTGTTCAAAAGTCATCTTAACCGGATGGGGTTTAAAACCGGGATTCTTTTTTTCGACCACCAGACCAAGATATCTGATCTTATGCGAGACCCAATTGAAGATGGACCGTATCTTCTGCTCGTCGGAGTCAAGCCCCGCAGTTAGTTGCCGCACTTTGTCCTGCATGGCCGGGGTGGTCTCCTCCATACTGGGCTTGCACAACTGCCAGCACCACCGAGACATCTCTCGCCAGTCGGTGATGGTGCTTATCAGCACCTTTTGAGCGACATTTGCCAATGGGGGCATCTCCGGCTCGGGAACTGCCCGCGGAACATTTTTTGCTGTCCACTGATAAGCAACACGCCCCGCTCTTTTTTCTTTTGTGAATTTAACAGTCTCACCGATCTTATTTTTCAGGATCCTGTGTTTTAGAGGCAGCTCGGACGGAACGGTTATTGTGCATCTGCTAAAAACAAGCGGGCAAAAAGCGTTAAAACGAATTGCACGACTGAATTCATCCGGGATGACCACATGTTTTCTTTCTTCAACTACCTGGTAATGCAGTATATCTCCCACCTCCAGCTCCGGGATGTTCAGCTGTAGAACACGCGCATCAGGATTGTATATATTGCTGGCCATTTGCGAGCGATCAACCATTGACCTGGTGTTTTCCCGGATATCTATCACAATTCTTTTGCCATTGGGTTTTATAATTTCGGCCAACTTGAATTCCCACCTGCTGAAAGCCCTTTTATAGCCTCTGGAGATGGTGCGTAACTCTTTCTTTCCCCTATTTGTAAGCACCTTACAGTAGGTTTCATCCCACAATTTATAATGACCCTGTTTAGTACACCTCATAAACCTCTCCCGGTGCACCATTGCTGCATCAGAATTTCGATATTCCGAGGCATTTACTTTCAAAGCCTTTTGCAAAACCTGATCACTGTCCGTAGATACACGTTCAAAAACCGGCTTATCACCTGCACGGCAATCGTTGCTGCAAATAAATACCGACACAGTCGTCAATAAATATAAGACAGCAAAGATATATGCTTTGGTCTGATGTATCTGATTTTTCATATGTTTTCCTGAACTATTGTCTTGCGTATCGATCACTGTTGTTGTCGTTTGCAAAACCACGGCTATATAGCATCGTGAAGGTGGTGCGTGAACACCAAATCCCTCAACCCATCCTCCGCTCCACGCTGTCCCCTATTTAATGTTGGTCACAGGCAACAACTGAGCATTGTAACATATCTCCTTCTCCGAAGAGTTGCACCCTGCGACGATTCCAGATTGGCGTCGTCCATTTCCCCGGTCTTTTACGCCAATTTGCAAAGCAGTGTCTCCACATCCTTCCGGTTCACTTTCAAGTGCTCTGTCGTGGCAATCTCCGTTAACTTATCGGACGGCGAGCTGTAGGATCGGAACCAGCGCGTTTTCTGCAACTTCTCCACCGTCGTTTCCACCTG
>CAZXYF010000230.1:0-4863 GCA_964644705.1 uncultured candidatus Brocadiaceae bacterium
TTGCCCTGACAGTAGCTGAACTCGATTAATTCTGCTATTTGCTGCGCTGAACGCCCCAAATCACACGAAAACATCGGAAAAGTTGCTAACTACCGCTTAAAACCCAACAGTGACCCGCCAGCTGACCATATGGGCTTATTGACACCTCAGGTTCAGAAGATTACTATCACTGTCATAAACCATCAGTCGGGGATAAATAAAAATCCAATCGGATAAGCGCCATGGATAAGAGTGAAATTCTGCACGATTTTGAAGAACTCCCTCCCTCTGCCAACGGGAGGTGGCGGACTTTATCGCTTTCGTGCGGAACCAGCAGACCACCAAAACAAAAAAAACGGAAAACCGCTCTGCAACGAATCCTTCGGTGGGATCTGGAGGAATCGCGAGGACATGGCGGACAGCTCCCAGTGGGTGCGTAAAATTCGGGGAGAAGAATGGGGGTAATTCATAACAAATCTGACAATTATAGACACTGACATACTCATTGCCATACCCCTGACATTCCTGTAAGCGGTCTTGCGTAAGTCTTCTCATATTTTCATACGTGAAGGACCTTCCCATGGCTAAACAGTCCAACGATGACGAGCAAACGAGTAAGTCCACTCGGAACTGGCATACGCGCCCGTCCGAGGACGCCTGCGAATCGTTCGATGTGGATGCCGATGAAGGCCTGACCCCGTCGGAGGCGAAAAAACGGCGGGAACAATACGGCCCGAACAAGCTCCAGGAAGCCAAGCAGGTGGCCTGGCAGGATGTGCTGGTGGAACAATTCAAGAGCGCCGTGGTCTATCTGCTGGCCGCAGCCGCCGTTGCGAGTTTTGCCTTCGGCGACACTCTGGAGGGCGGAGCCATCGTGGTGGTCATCCTGCTCAACGCCCTCATCGGATTCTTCACCGAATTCCGCGCCAACCGCGCGATGGAAGCCCTGCAGAAACTGGGACGCATCACCGGCACCGTGCTCCGCAATGGAACACCACAGGAAATATCCGCGCTGGAGATCGTGCCCGGCGACATCATTGTGCTGGAGGAAGGGCAGGCCATCCCGGCGGATGCCCGCCTGCTGGAAACCGCCGACCTCACGGTGGATGAGTCGGCCCTGACCGGGGAATCTGAACCCGTTTCGAAAGACCCAACCCCGCTGGAGGACCCCGACACGTCGCTGGCCGAACGCGAGAACATGGTCTATCGGAGCACCAACGTCGCCAGCGGAAACGGTCGGGCCGTGGTTATCGGAACCGGAACGGACACGGAAATCGGTCGGGTCGGGGAGCTGATCAGCGGCGTTGAGGAGGAGGAAACGCCGCTGGAACAACGCCTGGCCACGTTGTCCCACCAACTCATCTGGATCTGCCTGGCCGTTGCCATCATCATTGCCGCAGCGGGAATCATCCAGGGGGAAGACATCGTCCATATGATTGAAGCGGGCGTCGCCCTTGCCGTGGCGGCCATACCGGAGGGGCTGCCCGCCGTGGCCACCATCACGCTGGCGGTCGGCATGCGGCAGATGGCGCGCAAAAACGCACTCATCCGCCGCCTCCCGGCCGTGGAGACCCTGGGATCGGTCACGTGCGTATGCACGGATAAAACCGGCACTCTGACGCGCGGCCAGATGATGGAACGCACGGTGGCTCTGCCACGACATCGGGTCGATATCGGGGGCAGCGGATACGCGCCCACGGGTGAATTCTCCACCGAGGGCCGCACGATCGACCCCGGGGAGCATCCCACGCTGCGCGCGGCCCTCCTGGTGGGCGTGCTGTGCAACAACGCCGGATTGAGCCAGGATGAGGAGGGAACGTGGCGGGTGAGCGGGGAACCCACCGAGGGCGCACTCACCGTGGCCGCCGAGAAAGCCGGCATGGGATCGCAGGAGGCTCGCTCGGACTACCCCGAACAGAAAGAGTTCGCCTTTTCGAGCGATCTTATGAACATGGCCACCATCAACGCCAACCTGGCCGGTCAGCTGCCCGAAGTGCAGGACCTGGCCAGCTGCGTCAAAGGCGCACCGGATCGCGTTCTGGCCGACTGCACGCGAGTCCTCACCGGCGATGGAATCGAGACGATGTCGGCCGACGTGCGTGATGAACTGGCGGAGGAGAACGAAGTACTCGCGCAGGAGGGATACCGCGTGCTGGCTCTGGCCTATCGCCCGCTCGACGGCGTTCCGGAGGAGCGAGATGCGGCCTGTGAGGATCTCATCTGGATCGGCCTGGCGGGCATCATGGATCCCCCGCGGGATGAGGCCGGCGACACCGTGGCCGTCATGACCCGGGCCGGGGTGAGCACCGTGATGATCACTGGCGATCAGCCCCTGACCGCACGCACCATCGCCGCCGAACTGGGCGTCGCTCAGCCCGACGGACCCGTTATATCGGGTGTGGAACTGGAGGAGATGAACGATGAGGAACTCCGCCAGCGTCTGGCCGATACCGAGGTGTTCGCCCGGGTGTCACCCGAACACAAATTGCGCATTCTGAACGCGTTGCAGGACCGCGGGGAGATCTGCGCGATGCTCGGCGATGGAGTCAACGACGCTGCGGCCCTTAAAAGCGCCGATATCGGCGTGGCCATGGGCCAGCGTGGCACGGATGTGGCCAGGGAGACGGCCGATATGGTGCTGCTGGACGACCGGTTCAGCACCATCGGCGAGGCCATCCACCGCGGACGCGTCATCTACGACAACATACGGAAGTTCATCACCTACCTGTTCAGCTGCAACCTGAGCGAGATCTTCACCATGCTGGCCGGCTCGCTGCTGGGATACCCCCTGGTCCTGCTCCCGCTGCAGATCCTGTGGATGAACCTGATCACCGACGTCTTCCCGGCACTGGCTCTGGCCGCTGAGCCGGGAGAGGGCAACGTGATGGAACGTTCCCCCGCCGACCCGGATGAGCCGCTGGTGACCGGATTCATGGTTAAATTTATCGGTGGTTTCGGGATGATTTTGACGCTGTCCACCATGCTGGCGTTTTTCTACGGGTTGAGTGCTTATGGCTACAGGCAGGTGGGGCCCGGCGGAGCGACTTCCTACCCGGCGGTAACTTTCAGTTTCCTCACCATCGCCTTCGCCCAGCTGTTTCACGTGTTCAACTGCCGCAAAACCCGCACGCCAATGCACATCGGCGACTGGCTCAGCAACCCGTGGATGGTGGGGGGCATCCTTCTCAGTGCCGTACTCATGGTGGCGGCGGTCTATCTTCCCATCCTCCAGCGCATTCTGGGCACCATAGCCCCGACGCCGGGAGACTGGTTGGTCATACTCGCCTGCGCGATCATCCCCCTGATCTTCGGCCAGGTGCGTCGCTGGGTTCACCAGAATTAGCCCGACTCCCCCACGCGGAATTCCGAATGGACGACGCGACCCGATAAGTATCACCAAAAGTAAGGAGCGACAGGATCATGGAGATCGAAACGTATGGAACAATGCCGGATGGTACAGAAGTGCGTCGTTTCACCCTCAGCAACCGTCAGGGAGCAGAGCTCTCAATCATCGAATACGGCGCGACCATTACCGATCTCCTCGTTCCCGACAGCGAGGGGAATCCCACCAACGTCGTCCTCGGTTACCGGACCCTCGAGGATTACATGAAGGGAGACATGTTTTTCGGTGCAACGGTGGGACGCGTCGCGGGCCGCATCACCGATGGCCGGTTCACGCTCGGGGGAGAGGAGTACGAACTCGAGGTGAACGATCCGCCCAATCACCTCCATGGCGGCAGCAAAGCTCTGGACAAGCGGATATGGAGTGGAGAACCGGTGGAGTCCGAGGAAGGGGAGTCGGTGGTCTTCCGTTATCGATCTCCGGACAACGAACAGGGCTATCCCGGCACGGTTGACTTCGAAGTACAATTCTCTCTGGCCGCGGATGCCCCCCGCATACGGATCGATTATCACGCGGAAACCGACGAACCGACGCCGATCAGCATGACGAACCACGCCTACTTCAACCTCGACGGTCCGGACGCCGAAACAGCGGACGACAATCGGCTGATGATCGACGCGGACGAGTATGTGCCGTGCGACGAGGATCTGACGCTTCAGGGGCGCGTGGAACCGGTGGAGGGTAAACCCGTGGACCTCAGAGAGCCGAAAAGACTCGGCGAGGTCATTCCCCGGCTTCACCTGGAACATGGGGACAACTACATGGTCCGGAGAACACGGGGGGACCGGAAACTGAAACACGTCGCCCGCGCATCTTCATCGCGCACCGACATCGAGCTGGATGTTTCCACAACGGCCGACTGCCTCCAGTTTTTCGGTGGCCAGTATATTGACCCGGAGCCTCCACGCCGCGATGGCACGCCCCACAACCCCCGTGCCGGGTTCTGTCTTGAGACCCAGGAATACCCGGACGGCGTAAACGATCCCGAGATCTGTGACATCATCACCACGCCGGACGATCCATACACCCAGACCACGATCTGGGAATTTTCCGCGGACCAGGAGTAGATCGACCGGCGCGTCCGAACATAATTCACCACCTCCTCAACCTCCCGGCGTCCGCTCTCCTGGGGGCCCAGTTTTGTATTCCAGCACATCCTCCAGGGCACTCTGGGGCCTCTAAGCGGGTTTGCATAAGTATTCTAAGGTTTCAGACAAACGTTTGATAACCGGAGACGTTCGGATATTTCACCCGCTGTCAGGTGCCGACGCCTGAATGGAGGAATACGCCAATTGCATTGATCGGACAATGAATCTCAGGTTGGCAGCCCACCGTATCTGTTTGCCCGAAGGGCATATTTATTTAGAGCCCGGGGTTGGATTGGCGGTGTTTGCCAATGCTACCCTGGGTTAGCTTGTCAGAGGGCATTTTCCCTGAAAGGGATATATAACCGTTCTGATCCCTCTCGTTTCTATAGATTA
>CAZXYF010000231.1:0-4857 GCA_964644705.1 uncultured candidatus Brocadiaceae bacterium
TGTTCCCCGCTACATGTCGAATAGGGTTCACTTTATTTTCCAACGGATCAGGAGTCCTGAGGCTATCAATGACAATTCGCTCAGCGCCCCTCGTTTCCAACCATGTTGTTCACCGGAAGAAGCTTTCTGTTTGAGGCGTCGGAAACGATCAGAATACCCTCATCACCAAACGAGACCAGCAGTTCCTCAACTCCGTCACCATTTGCATCGGCAAAAACCAGTTTTTTAGGAGCAAGCCGATCCCGGCGAAACCGGGTGCGCCACAGAAGACGGGGTCGGTTATTCTGCAGTTCGTACACATCGAGCGATTTCGTCCATGACTTTCGTCCCCCCTCGTGCTGTTCTCTGCGCGCAACAGCAAACACCTCCCGTCCCGCGATGCGACCGGTTGCCACCCGACAGGCGTTTATTTCCCGATGGCATATGAGCTCTGCTCGTTTCTTTTTAAGACGATAAATACGCAGTCCATAGCCGTCGATTAGGTCGCCTCCACTGTCGCGTCCCCGGGTACTCACAACCAACAGATGCGACGTGTCCGTTCCCAGGGGGCTGCAATCCACACGTGTTCGCCCGACCCAGCCATCCGTCAGCCGCCGGGGCATCGATGGTCGTTTATCCTCCAGTGCTATCACAACTGGCCCAAAGCCGTTCCAGGGGCCCCACCCCACGAAAAGGTCATCGCCGCCATCCCCATCCCAGTCATGTGCCACGATGCTTCGGATGTCGCTTGCCTCTGAATCTCCCGGACGCTCTCGCGCGACCGAGTGGAACGAGTTTTTATTTTGATCCCATCGGAAGACTTCCAGGCCACGCCAGTAACATTTTGTCCCCACAGCCAATCCAGCGGTCCCATCCGCAAATTCCAATGAGGTCATACATCCCCGTATGGTTCTGGGATATTTCCTGGAAAACACTTTACTTGCACTGAAATCTTTCTGAACCTCTATTAACGCAAAGCCTCCATGACGCGTGTTTTTGCCATTCGCCCTGTGAACATGCTCCCCAAATCCGAACACCCCAATATACGGGCCAACCATTGTTGCAGGGGATAGCGAAAAATCACTTTTGAATTTTTGCACCCCCACCAGTTTCGGCCTGAACCATCGCCCATGCAGTTGAACAAACTTCAGTTTGCCCTCCCCCTCCGTCGTTTCTCCTCCGATCACCATTTCGGGAGGGTCGTCTCCATTCACGTCTGCGACCGTGAGACCCCGCGCCGACACCTCGACCAAACGGGCGACTTGCAACGGGATTTTTTGTTCGGCAATAACCGGCCAGAAATCTCCCAGCGCGCGCTTCATTTTCCGATCAGAGCAGCGCAGAGTCACATTATCCACAAAAGTTCTGGTGCCCGAAATACTGACAACATTCACAGAACGCACCTCCTGTGCATTCTCAACAGGCACCTCCTCCCCCAGAAACAAGCCGTTTACACGCACATCAAAGGTGCCGCGTTCGGGGAAATACCGAAGGCATACGTGATTCCATTCCCCCGGGGTAATACGCAATTTCTTTTTGAAGACGCGCTGCCCGTTCTCACCCCGTCGAATAAGCCCGAAATAGCTTTCTCGCATGGCCAGCCGACAAACATATTTCTTCCCTCCGAAACCGAACTCCCCCTCCAATGGCCCATCGTCTTTTTCCTCCCCGGGTTCCAGCTTTATGTCGGCCTCCAGTATCGCGACCTCCCCTTTGACATCCACCATATTTTTACACACCCCGGCGTTACCGTAGGTTGAGTCAACCAGAAGGGCCTTCCGTTTTCCCCTCACCTCGTTGACCTCCACAGAATACATCTGGGCCCAATCATCCGGATGATCTCCCACGGCATACTGCTGAAAATCCTGGTCCATCAGCACATCCATTTTATTGCGCCGTTTCTGCATTATTCGCTCGGCTGCACGACCAATTTTGCTGTCCGGATCCACCCACTTGAGCATTTCAATAGCGTCCCGGGTAAATTGTGCACGGCCCTCCGGTACCGGCAGACTCACCGTCGCCTGGAGGACGCTCCGTATGGCGGGTATCACGTCCGGATATTCTTTTTCCAGCAACATAAGGACATCCCTAAAACCGGAGACCTTCCGGAACGCGGTGACAACCGGTTTCGCGTTGCCCTCATTGATATCGCTCATAATCATCTCAACGAACTTTCGGGCCTCGCGATCGCGCCGTTCTGTGACTTCACTCAGTTGGACATTGTCCTGATTGGCCGGAATAAAATCCTGTAAAGCCAGCAAATTATCCACGTGCTGAGCCAGCGTTGTCGCGTTGACCGGGCCCAATCCGTTATACAATTTGCTGATGTCGTATGCATCTTCCACCTCCCGCAACGCTTTTTCAGCCCGGCGGCGTTGGGCAACGGCCTGCGTCCGTTCGGATCGAATCCAGAAAAAACCCACCGCCAGAACGGCCATGACAACAGCCGCCAGAAGGCAAATCCCGTATTTGAAGGATTTCAATCGTCGGTGGCGTGTTGCTCTTCCATTCCGTGCGCTGGTTATTTCTTCGGTAAGTTCGGCATGTTGGGGATCATTCGCGTCCACAAGCGACGAGGCCAGATCCAGGTCACCATTCTCCAGAGCGTGACGCGCATACAGCGCTGGAGCCTCCCTGGCGCCCTTCTGGGCTTCCCCATTCTCCGCCCACAATTCAAGCGCCTCCTCGAAACCATATATGGCCCGCGCATAGTCGTCATAATCCCCGCTTTCTTCCGCTTCGGCCAGTTGTTTCTGTGCACGCCGGGTAAGTGTGACGCTCTCCATGTGGAACTGATACTCGCGGATCGCCTGCTGGAATTCTTCAACGCCCTCATAACGATCCTCGGGCCGAGTTGACATCGCTCGATGGGCAATGTCCATAAGTTCTCCGGTTTTGTCCGTCTCCGCAATCTCGTTCCCCGCCGCTTTGCAGATACACGCCGAAGCCGTATCCGCCGAACGAGGTAGCTGGCCTGTGACGATACGGAAAAGTATGGCCCCCAGAAGATACTGATCGCTGTGACATCCTGTTCGTCCCCCATCCCCCCGTGCCATTTCCGGCGGCATGTAGGCCGGGGTGCCAGCGGTATGAACCTCCCCCTCCAGCTTTGGGGCTTTTCCCTCTTCCCCTACCGATGCAGCCAGTCCCCAATCCATCACCAGGACTTCTCCGAATTCCCCGACCATCACATTCTGCGGTTTAAGATCGCGATGAATGATGTTTTTTGAATGCGCAAACGCGACCGCATCGCAGACATCCATGAGAATCTCGAGGTTTTCTTCAACGGATAAATCATCGATCGAATTCTGCCACGAACTGCCCTCCACCTTCTTCATCGCGTAGAAGAGATTGTCCTCATCATCCGACCCGAGTTCGTGGATGGGGACGATATTGGGATGATCCAATTCGCCGGTGACCGCGGCTTCGGACAAAAACTGGTTTCGTTTGGCAGGATCCTTCGCAATCTCCTGGCGAAGTATTTTCAGGGCAATCGTACGATTAACCGAGTTCTGGCGGGCAGCATAAACCAGCCCCATCCCCCCTTCCCCGAGCGGATCCTTGAGCTCATACTCGGCCGGTGGATCAAACTCTTCCCCCTCAACAGCCACCGATTTCGAGTAAATATTGACCCCGGACGTCGGACAAATATCCGGCTTCTGCTCCTTGATGGTCATGCCCGGAGTAATATCGCTGTCCAGTTGGTCGTCCCAACGTTGCTTCACATCCTGAATCGACATGGTGGACCAGATCAGATCCTCTCCGGACACGGACATCCGATGACCACAATGTTCGCACTGCGCGGTATCCTCATCTCCGGCCGCACTCTGCGCGCACATACTCTCCCCACAACGCGGACATCGACGATCCCTGTCATTACCCATATTCCAAATCCCCTGTCCCTGATGCATGAAACCGAGATAATAGCTGGCGCGAATGATAAGTTTAAATACTCAGCAGCATCTTTTCAACTTTTACCCGGATCATCCAGCTGCCTGTTGCATCGCCCAAACGATCAGACCGAACGGACCCACGGTCACGAGCACAAGGCAAGCCACTGACTTCCACGCAGATCCGCCAGAGCTTCTGCAGGCGTGCAGATCTCACCATACATGAGCCAGCCCCAGCAGGTCCAGTATAGTATGAGCGCCCCGCCTCTTCATGTGGCCCGGGCGAAGCCCTCCAACCGCCCGTAAAGCCGTTCCCCCAACTCACGTGCCGCCTCTATCTTCTCAGGCTGTTTGGACAGATCAGGGGTGATTTCCTCGGTGATCTCGGTGCCGGGGCCGTAGAACATATGGATCGCCCCCACTTTACAGGTTTCCCCGTAGCCGCATTCAAAACACGAGGCGGGGCCCTGCGCGCTGACCGATCCCACGCAGTCAATCTGGTTATACTCAAAAAAGCGTTTGATGTCCTCGGCCGGCGGTTGTGGTTCTCCACCACCAACACTGACCGCCGCTCCCAGCTTACCCGCCACGGCCTTCCCCTCACGATGCCGGAACTGATACCAGCGTTCCAGGAAACAGTGCGTGATTCCGTTGAGCATGCCATAGTAATTGGGGGCGCCAATGACATACGCATCGGCTTCCACAATTTTCGAACGCAGCGCCTGCATATCGTCCTCCACGACGCATACGTTATCCTCAACACATCCCAGACACGCCGTGCAACCATTAATGTTTTTACCCGCCAGAGACAATAATTCCGTCTCGCATTCCACCGCATCCAGCACGGTGCGCACCAGCTGTTCGGTCGTCCGGCCCGCACGCGGACTTCCAGCAACTCCAAGAACTTTCATCGTTGACCTCCGCATCATTAGGATACTTTTGAAGACCCCTATTTACGTGCGGTTAGCGATCTCCTCCGAGAGCTCTG
>CAZXYF010000232.1:0-4834 GCA_964644705.1 uncultured candidatus Brocadiaceae bacterium
CGATAACACATTCTAACCCCGTTGTCCAGTGCCATTTATGACCACCTGCCAGGCATCGTGCCCCCGGACGGGCCTCGGCTTCCACCGCTGACCGTTTTGTGCGATGTGACGAATCCGCTGTGTGGCCCACGCGGGGCGGCCCGCGTGTATGCTCCGCAGAAGGGTGCCTCACCTGCTGAGGTCGAGAAACTGGAGGCCGGGCTGGAAAATCTGGCCCGACGCATTGAGATTGATCTGGGGAAAAATGTGCGATCATTGCCCGGGGGCGGTGCCTCGGGAGGACTGGGGGCGGGGGCCGTGGCGTTTCTCGGCGCCAGTCTCGTGCCGGGCATTGAGAAGCTCATTGGCGTGACGGGGTTGGTCGAAGCACTGGACGGCGCCGACTGGTGCCTGACGGGGGAGGGTGCGTTCGACAGGCAATCGCTGGACGGCAAAGTTGTTTCCGGTGTGGCTGCGGTGGCGCAGGAGAGAGGCGTTCCCGCGGTGGTGTTGGCCGGCCGGGTGGAGGTCGCCCCGCCGGAATACCGCGAACGGGGTATCCGGACGGCACGTGCCATCCACGATCCGGGAATGCCGCTGGAGGAGGCGATTTGTCAGGAGGATAAACTCCTGCGGCGGGCTGCCCGGCGATGGGCCCTGGAGACAATCGAATAATTCGACTGATTTGATTAGTTCGATTCTCTGGATCCGTCGTGCTGATGGGTCGGATACTTGCCGGAGGTGCATGCTGCAAAGTTTGACAGGGGTTAGCGGGGCGGCGTATAATCGAAAATCGCCTTCTGAGTGCACATCGGGCATAAAATCTCCGGTGAAAGGCGGGTTTCGTCAGTTTTCTTTTCTTGGATATCCGAGCTGATGGGCGAAGACAGAATAAAAGAGGTCGTGCAACGCGTTTTCGTGGAAGGGTTCGAAATCCCGCCGGATGAACTCGAACCGGAGGCGCGTATATTTGAAGATTTGGGACTTGACAGCCTGGATGTGGTGGATCTGATCGCAGCCATTCAGAAGGAGTTCGGGGTGCGTGTGCGTGACGATGAACGTGTTCGTCAGGTGCGCACGCTGCAGGACCTCTATGATTACCTCCATACGCTCCGCGAAGAACTCGATTTGGACCTCGAGGACGGTTGAAACCTGACTTTCTGAACCGGTGGGCGGCATGGCGGCACAAGGTCAGCACAGAACGGGTAAACACTCCGCTATGGGACCGCACTGGGTTCCACTGATCATACAGAATGCGCTGTTCTGGCCACTTTTCGCGTATGTATCGGTGGTGACGATCGTTTTGGCCGCTATTCCCACCGCCTGTGTCGGAGTGCTGTTCCCGCGCCGTATCACCGTCTGGCTCACCCGACGTCTTGTTACGTTGTATGGTCGGATCGTCATGTGGTGCTGGTGGCCGTTCGTCGGCGTGCGGTATCGCGATCTGGAACCATCAGGACCGGAGGAAGCCAGCATCGTGATCTGCAATCACCGGGCGGCCACGGACGCTTTTTTGATGGCCTGCATGCCAATTGATGCCGTGCAGCTCGTTAATGACTGGCCGCTGCGGTTGCCGGTGCTGGGGTGGATCGCGCGTCTTGTGGAATACATTGATATTACCAACATTGCCGTGGAGGAATTCTACCAGCGAGGTGAGGATCTGCTGAGCGCAGGAGTCTGCATTATCTCTTTTCCCGAAGGAACGCGATCGGGACGGCGTCAAATGGGACCGTTCACGAGCTCCATTTTTCGGCTGGCCGTTCGCGCGGAAGCCCCGATCATTCCGCTGGCCATTGCGGGAAACGAGAATATACCACCGAAAGGATCGATCATGCTGCGTCCCGGATGGATTGAAGTGCACAAACTGCCGGCGATTCGACCGGAGGAATACAGAGGAATGGACGCGTTTCATCTGAAACAACATCTGCGGGACATCTTGCAAAAACACCTGAATCAGGTTGAAGGGACGGGTTGAATGAGATTCGAGGATTACGAAGAACTTGATCGGGCCGGAGCGTCGCGGCAACGCCGGGTCCAGTCCGATCTGCTCCGACAGCACGTGCGCCATTGCGCCGCGGAGTCACCGTATTACCGGCGGCTCCTGGGCGACCGGGAGATAGACCCGGAGTGCGTGTCGGTGGAAAATATGGACCGCCTGCCTCTCACATCGAAAGCAGAACTGGGGCAGAGCAACGAGGACTTCATTGCCGTTTCCCCCGGACGCATCGTCGATATCGTGTTTTCCTCGGGCACAACCGGTAGCCCCACCCGAATCGCCTACACCGAGCGGGATCTTCAGCGTCTGGCCTACAATGAGCGACAGTCGTTCAGTGCGGCGGGCATGACGGCCCGCGATACGGTGCTGCTCACCTGCACCATCGACCGATGTTTTGTGGCCGGGCTGGCCTACTTTCTTGGTGTTCGCGATATAGGCGCGGCGGCGATTCGGAGCGGACATGCCCCGATGGAGAGCCATCTTGAAATCATAAACCGCGTGGCACCGACCGTCATCGTGGGCGTGCCGTCGTTCCTCCAGAAACTGGGTGAACATGCCCGGGAACAGGGCACAGATCCCCAGCAGCTATCGGTTGAACGTCTGATTTGCATCGGTGAACCGGTGCGCGATCGCGATCTGGAATACCTGCCAGTGGGTCGGGCTATCCACGATCTGTGGGGAGCCCACGTCCATTCCACCTATGCCTCCTCGGAGATCGTGACGACGTTCTGTGAATGCACCGAGGAGTGCGGGGGGCATCTGCATCCGGAACTGGGGATCGTGGAGATCGTTGATGATAACGGGAGCGCGGTCGATCCCGGTGAGGTGGGAGAAGTTGTGGTCACGCCCCTCGGCGTGGAGGGAATGCCGCTGATACGGTTCCGAACCGGCGACTTGAGTTTCCTGGTGGATGAGCCCTGCGGATGCGGACGCACATCTCCCCGGCTGGGACCGATTCTGGCCCGGAAAGAGCAGATGATTAAATACAGAGGCACAACGCTTTACCCCCAACCCATCGCGGCCGCCCTCCAGAGCATCCCCGCCGTGGTGGAACACTACGTGGAAGTTTATAATGAAGATACGCTGTCGGATCAGGTGGTGGTCCATGTGGCCGTCGATGATCCGGCCTGGGATGCGGATCGGATTGGCGCTCATCTGCAGTCGAAACTCCGCGTCAAACCCATGATTGAGGTGGAGTCGGCAAAAAAACTTCGCCAGAAGATTTTCAATCCCGAGTCGCGCAAACCAATACGCTTTATCGATCGGAGAACGTCGTGAGTTGCAGCTGCCGCCAGATGCAGGACGGTTTTGCTTTTGACCCGGAGGAAATCTCCGCGGCGGTTGATCGGTGCGGGCTCCTGTCGATGGAGATTGAGTTCTCGCGCGCCTGCAATTACCGCTGCCCGTATTGCTACAACGATGAGATGGGCGAACAGCAGTCCCTGGATTCCGATGAGATCGATGAGGTATTGCTTCAGGCCCGCGATCTGGGCGCGCAGAAAATCATCATCCTGGGCGGGGAGCCGATGATCCACCCGCAAATTCTGGAGAAAATACGTTTCATCCGCGATCACGATATGGCCGTGGAAATGTTCACCAACGGGACCAACCTGACGCCCGAGAATGCCCGGTTCATGTATGAGCACGACGTGGCCGTGGTGGTGAAAATGAATACGTTCGACCGGGATCTGCAGGATGAGCTGACGGGGCATGAGGGATCCTACGGAATCATTCACAACGCTCTGGAGAACTTGCAGGAAGCCGGGTATCCCGACGACGGTAAACGACTGGCAATCAGTACCGTCATATGCGAGCAGAACTTTGATGAGCTACCGGAACTGTGGCGTTGGGCGCGCGCCAGAGATATCGAACCCTATTTTGAGATGCTCACTCCCCAGGGACGCGCCAGTGGTAAGGATTCGATGTTCGTGGATATTTCCCGGCAGGAAGCGCTGTTCCGGGAACTGGCCCGGATGGATCGTGAGGAGTTCGATAGTGAATGGGAACCCCAGCCCCCGCTCGTGGGCCACACATGTCTCCGCCATCAATTCTCCTGTTTCGTGAACGCCGAGGGCCAGGTCATGCCGTGTGTTGGCGTCCTGATTCCCATCGGAAACATCCATGAGGAATCGCTTGAGACGATTCTTCGGGACAGCGAGGTGATGGATGATCTGCGGAATTATCGGGAGACCATCAAAGAACCATGCGCATCGTGTGATCGGGCCGATGGATGTTACGGATGTCGTGGAACGGCGTATCAGATGACGGGGGATTATCTGGCGGCCGATCCGACCTGCTGGTGTAACGATGCAACTGAAATTACGAATCTACCGGCGGACGTGCGACCCTACCTGCCCCAGGAGGAGCCGATGCTGCTGATTGATGAACTCGTCTCCGTCGGTGAACGATGTGGGCGAGTCAGAGCCCGGATGCCGGAAGGACATCCGCTGGCCGATGCCAGTGGATATTTTGATGAGACGGTCCACATTGAGATGGTCGCCCAGGGGATCGCCACGATTAACAGCTTCCATCAGACGGCGGAGCAGCGTGAGAATACGACGGGGTTCCTGATGAGCGTCAGAGATTTTGAAGTGATCCATACCCTCCGCGCGGGCGAGACGGCGGAGGTGGAAGTGGAGAAGGTCACAAAACTGGGCGATTTCGGTGTGGTGCATGGGACCGTGATGAGGGATGGGGAAGAGATCGCTTCGGGGCAGATCACCGTCTGGCATACTGAGGAGTGATCGCTCGGCTGGAGACTAAACCGGTGTCGTTTTGAGTTGTTGAAAAGTAAGTAGTCGCGAAACCACGTTATCCCAGATGGGCCTGCTGCCGGGCTTGTCCCGGTTGAGGCGTACT
>CAZXYF010000233.1:0-4814 GCA_964644705.1 uncultured candidatus Brocadiaceae bacterium
GAGATCGGCTGCGGCGAATCAGGCGCAGTTACGCGGAGTGTCATTAATAACCTAAAGTTTAATGCCCCTGGGAATCCGTTCTATAAAGGATGTCCTGTGGGAGATACAAGGAGTGCAGGATGCAGGGATTCAGAGTGAACCTTTGTATCCTTGAATCAGTGTATCCCTGTATCTTTTGAGCAGGACAGGGTGAGAATAGGACCCATAGAAGCTTGCCTGACAGCTTAGGATACTTATCAAGGACCGCATAAAGTCACATTACTTTGACGAGACGGCATTTGGTGGTAAAATACAATCTCATGGTAAAAATACAAGCCCAGCACCTGAACCTATTACGATGGCTGCCCCCTGAGCTCCTATGGCGACAGGGGCTGCAGGTCGTGTGAGGGCTTGATTTTATCGATACATTTCGGTCTCTCAGCCCTGCAGGCTATTTTTAGGGTCCTGCAGGGCTTTTTTGTTAACAGAACGATTGGTTCGCAACGTCTCATTCAGGATCATACAATGATTCCCTCAACTCACACTTCCACCGAACCTTATCCTACAGGAGGCCATACCGTGACGACTGCGTCCGCCGCTCCGGCGGATAGCAATGCGTCACGCACGCTGGCCGGCGGTTGAGCATTCCGTTTTATCGTCATTCAACCGCATTTGACCAGGAGCAAACAAACGATGGGAAACTCTGACAGCAAAGACAAAGTAATCGTATTCGACACCACCCTCCGGGATGGCGAACAGGCACCCGGATGTTCAATGACAATTGAGGAGAAAGTACACGTCGCCCGTCAGCTCGATCGCCTGGGGGTGGACGTGATTGAAGCGGGATTCCCGATCTCCTCTCCCGGGGATTTTGAGAGCGTGCGGGAGGTGGCCGATGCGGTCACCCGCCCCACCATTGCGGGCCTTTCCCGCTGCGTTCCACAGGACATCGAACGGGCGGGTGAGGCGCTCGAAAATGCGGACAAAGGTCGGATCCACGTCTTCCTCGCCACCAGTGAGATACATCGCAAACACAAACTGAAAAAAGCGCGGGGAGAGATCATCAAACTCGCCGTCGAAGGCGTCGAACGGGCCCGGCAGATATGTCCGGATGTGGAATTCAGCCCGGAGGATGCCAGCCGCACCGAACCGGACTTCCTCTGCGAGGTGGTGGAGGCCGTCATCGAGGCCGGTGCCGGCACCGTCAACATTCCGGATACCGTCGGATACGCCATTCCCCACGAGTTCGGCAGCCTGATAGCCCGGCTGCATGAAGAGGTGTCGAACGTCCACGATGCGATCATCAGCGTCCATTGCCACAACGACCTCGGCCAGGCCGTGGCCAATTCACTGGAGGCGGTGCGTAACGGAGCTCGGCAGGTGGAGTGCGCGGTAAACGGCATTGGGGAACGCGCCGGAAACTGTTCCCTCGAAGAGGTGGTCATGTCGATCCGCACCCGGCAGGACTTCTTCGACGTGCGCACCGACATCAACACCAAACAGATCATGCCCGCCAGCCGACTGGTCAGCAACGTCACCGGCATGTCCGTCCAGCGCAATAAGGCGATCGTCGGCAAAAACGCTTTCGCCCACGAGGCCGGGATTCATCAGGATGGTATGCTCAAGGAAAAAAGCACCTACGAGATCATGAGTCCCGAAGACGTGGGCGTGGAAGAAACGCGGCTGGTACTCGGCAAACACAGCGGGCGTCACGCCTTCCGCCAGCGGATGGAAGACCTGGCCATCGATCTGGACGATGAACATTTCGAGCATGTATTCCAGAAGTTCAAAGAACTCGCCGACAAGAAAAAAGAAATTTTCGATGAAGATCTGGAAGCGCTGGTGCGCGATGAACTCGAAAAGGCACCGGATATCATTCGGCTGTTGAATTTCCACATCTCCAGCGGGACCAACGCCGTCCCCACAGCCACAGTTCAGCTGGAAATAGAGGAGGAGGTAAAAACGGATGCCGCCACCGGTGATGGGCCCATCGACGCCGTCTACCGGGCCATCGACCGTATCACCGGCATGGAATGCGAGCTGTCGGATTATGAAATCCGTGCCATAACGGGCGGGAAAGATGCCCTCGGTGAGGTATCCATCCAGATCACCGCCGAAGGCACGCGTCAGCGCGGACGCGCGTCGAGCACCGACATCGTCGAGGCCAGCGTGCGATCCTACATGGCCGCCGTCAACCGGCTGCTGAAAAACAGAGAGGAATAATCCGGCTATGAAGGCTCAATATTATCCCGACCGCGACACGTTTCGAGAAAAATGCACGGAGGGGAACGTCGTACCGGTTTACCGTCAGCTCATGGCCGACACGCTAACGCCGGTTTCCGCCTTCCAGAAGATAAGCGGCAACCCCTATGCGTTTCTTCTGGAAAGCGTAAGTGGCCCCGAAAAAATTGGACGATACTGCTTTCTCGGGAGCCGCCCCTTCGCTCTTTTTCGAAGCCAGGACGATACCGTCCACATCGAGCAGGGCGATCAGACCCGCGAGTTTATCACCGACGACCCATTCGCAGAATTCCGTCAATTCCTGGACAAATTCGAGCTGGCCCACATCGACGGACTGCCCCGATTCTCCTCGGGAGCGGTCGGCTATATGGCCTACGATGTGGTCCGGCTGGTCGAAAACCTGCCGAACTGCCCGCCGGACGATCGGGATCTGCCGGACATCTATTACATGTTCCTGGATGAAATCCTGATTTTCGATCACCTCAACAAGACCATCAAGGTCGTGTGCAGCGTCCGCACGGACGAGGTGGATGATCTGGATCGGGCATACGCGGAGGCCCAACAACGCATCGATGCGTTGATCGGCCAGCTCCGCACACCGGTGACCAACCTCAGCGACGACATCTCCCCACGGGGGGAGGCATCACTGCCGTGGAAATCTAATTTCGAGCGCGATGATTATCTCTCGGGCGTGGAAAAATGCAAAGAGTACATCCGCGCGGGGGACATCTTTCAGGTCGTCCCATCGCAGCGACTGGAGGTATCAACCGATGCCTCTCCGCTCGACATATATCGTTCGCTCCGGGTGATCAATCCGTCCCCCTACATGTTCTACCTCAAAATGGATGATCTATCCCTGGTCGGTTCATCGCCGGAAGTGATGGTACGGGTGGAGGACAATGAGGCGACGGTGCGCCCGATCGCGGGAACCCGTCGACGGGGCGATACCGAGGAGGAGGATCGGGAGCTGGCGGACGAACTGCTGGACGATCCCAAAGAACGGTCTGAACACGTCATGCTGGTCGATCTGGGCCGCAACGATCTGGGGCGGGTGTGTGAGTATGGAACCGTCGAGGCCGACGAGATCATGGTCATCGAACGATATTCACACGTCATGCATATCGTGTCCAACGTCACCGGGGAGCTGACCGGAGATAACGACGCGCTGGACGCCCTCATGGCCTGCATCCCGGCCGGAACGCTGACCGGAGCCCCCAAAGTGCGGGCGATGGAGATCATTGATGAGCTGGAACCCACCAAACGAGGCCCTTACGGTGGGGCGGTGGGTTACTTTGATTTCAGCGGGAATATGGACACCTGCATCACCATCCGCACCGTGGTGGCCCGGGATGAAAAAGCATGGGTCCAGGCCGGCGGCGGCGTCGTGGCCGACAGCGTACCGGAAAAAGAATTCGAAGAGACGCTCAATAAAGCCAAAGCCCTTCTGCGCGCCATCGAAGTGGCCGAGATGATGGATGGTGGTTGAGAACAGCAGAATCCGCAGTATACATCCCCCGGGCGCGGCAACCCCTTCTCAACGAATTTGCAATGCTCCCAATATCGACAGATAATGAGAGCCATGGAACAACAAGACATCATCAAAGATCTGGAACGGGTCCTCCGTCAAAAAGACCATATCGCTCTGGCTCTGGTCTATGGATCAACTGCATCGGGGGCTCTGCACGCCGGCAGCGACGTAGATGTGGCCGTCAGCGCTGGCCGGCCTCTGTCGGCAGAAGAACGACTGGAGCTGTCCGTAGATTTATCACAAACAACCTCACGAGATGTGGACCTGCTGGATATCGAACTCGCCGAGGGAATGATTCTTCACGAGATCTGCTCAGATAATGTCGTGCTGAAAAATGAAGAACCAGAACTGTACGGACGGTTGATCGTCCGCATGCTGGATCACCAAACCGATATGATGCCCAACATCCGGCACATATGGAAGAAAAGACGGGAAAAACTGTTGTCATGAACACCGATCTTGTTCACAGCAAAATTGAAAACATCCGTCACTGCCTCAGCAGAATCAGGCAGAAGAAACCATCAGATGTGGAAAAACTGAAAAACGACTATGACCTTCAGGACATCATTTCTGTCAACCTTGAGCGGGCGGTGCAGATAAGTGTTGATCTGGCCGCTCACCTTATTGCTGAAAGCGAGAGAAGAGTTCCTGACACAATGGGACAGACCTTTGACGAACTCGCGCAAGTGAGCATAATCGAGGATGAACTGGCCTCACGTTTGTCGCGAGCAGTCGGATTCCGAAACATTTCCGTTCACGAATACCAGTCAATCGATTGGGACATAGTTTTTGCCATTGTGCAACATCATCTGAGTGACTTCGAACAGTTCATCCAGCAAGTGGTCCTGTGGCAAGAACAGCACTAATTTTTGCCCCTGATCAGCCAGCATGCCCCCCCTCGTCCGATATCTGGCGGATCGGTGGACGGAAACATAAGAGCCCCCCGAGGAATCCGAATAGCGCATACAGAGATCCAGACGACCAGAAAAACCACGATTAACACACCAGCCACAGAACTCCTGATCCGGAAACATGGATGCCGTAATGAGTATTCTGCATAACTCCC
>CAZXYF010000234.1:0-4792 GCA_964644705.1 uncultured candidatus Brocadiaceae bacterium
CAACATTCCGCGATCCGACAGATCGCTCCATGTCGGGCTAGTATGAATCCGCCCCCCTGGGACTCAAGAAGATAAAAACAGGAACGGACTTTATTCTGCCCGCTTAGGTATCCTGTTTTCTTGAGATTTGACGAATGATTAATGTATGGGTACCCTAAATGTTGAAGTACTGATTTAAAACAAAGCGAGGTGTCATGAAACGCAACGCGTTCACGCTGATCGAATTGCTGGTTGTCATCGCCATCATCTCCATTCTGGCTGCAATGCTTCTGCCGGCGCTGGAATCGGCGCGGAGGATGGCGAAGCGGATCACATGTTTGAGCGATCGGCGGCAGAACTTCCTGCAGATGACGTATTTCGCCAATGACGAGAACGACATGGTCCCCTACGAGATGCGGCAATGGACCGAGGGGAAGTGGAGCGTACATACGGGAGATGGCAAATACGACATTCGGATTCCGGGCGGGAATAACTACGGTAATCCGAAAAACCTCGCCCGGAACCGCCCCGATCGGTACCTCGGGGCACTCGGGACGCTCGCGATGAAGGGATATGTGGAGGCCCCGCAGACGCTCTTCTGCCCCGCTTTCCGGCGGAGCTACAGCGTCACCGGAATGCGGTTCAACTGGTTCGATCACAGTGAGAACTGGGATCAGCTCACACAGGGCCAACATCCTGGTTCCACGATGGATGCCGGGATCGTCCATTACCTGTTCACTGGTGAGTTTCCAAACTATTCCCAGGACCACATCAGAGGACTTACTCTGACAGACATTGCCCGCTTGTGGAAGCAACCTTCCGTCAGCGCCATGCTCGTCGGCTGCACCAATGTCCGACGCTCGGGCGATGACAAATGGTATTCTGCCCCTTGGTACGGTGGGACTACATATGGTCTCTCCCATGTTGCTGGCGACGACCTGCTGGGTTTCACCGGACTTTTCTACGACGGGTCAGCCCGCTGGATCTCTTGGTCTGTGCCGGCTGGTGCAGACAGCGCGGCCAATACCTATCTTCGCCAGAACAATCAAAGTTATCGGCGCGGGCTCCAGCGGTGGGCACGCAATTCCAGTCAGCCCGCCGCGCCTTAACGCTCTGACAGGCGATAGGGAGTTTCATCGAACAAGCCTCCAAGGACGATGGGGAGCGTGCATGTTTCGCCGCAGTCTGTTTTGGTTCCCACCAGCCGGCGCAGCAGCTAATCGTCTTCCTCCCGGGCAAAGGGCTGAGGGGGGGCTTCTGCTGGCCATCGCAAACCACCCCCAATTACGTTTCGGGAGATGTATCTAACATCTTTACCTTCGTCTTTGCCTTTGTCGGCCGTTTTCTGGGGCTCCGTTCTAACAACCGACGAAGGCGAACGATGAAGGTGATCGACGAAGGTCCGCGCGTTCCGGAGCCTTCGTCGGGTTCCTTCGTCCATCGCCTTTGTCGGTCGTTTCCCGGGGCTCCGCTCTGACATCCGACGAAGGCGAAGGACGAGGGGTTCGACGAAGGTTTGGGGACGGGTGGATGTTTTTGTGCTGTCAGTCCTACTGCGTGGAGGTAGGACCGTTTTCGCCTTCGTCCTCCTCCGGCTGTTCAAGGCGTTCGCGCATTCGTTTGATGCGGCGGTTCAAGCGCATGCGTCTGTATGCCACCACCCCCCAGAGGGCAACGAAGTAGGCCAGGGGGAAGGTTACCGTGCCCACCACGAGGGAACCGACAAATTCCACCCCGATCACGGACAGGCCCGTTTTGCTCAGGCTCAACAGGCTTTGAGAGAAATCTATGTCTTTTCCCAGAGGTTCCGCCTGCAGGATCACGGATCCCACCTTGTAACACAGCCAGTACATCGGCCAGATCGTAATGGGGTTGGAAACATACACTCCGACGGTGGCGGACACGGGATTGATGCGGAACAGGGCGGCCAGAGAGACCACAAGCACCGTCTGAATGCCGAAGGTGGGCGTGTATGCAATAAACACACCCAGGGCAAACCCCAGAGCAATTTTCCGGGGAGAGCTTTTGAGGGTGACCAGTTTATACCAGAGCCGTTCGAGCTTGATGTAGGCCCGGCGCGAATAACGCAGGAGGGTCTTCTTCATTCTGACAGCACCTCTCACTTCCTCTCGCGACTGAATAAAAGCTGGAAATCAACCCCGGCGCCGATAAGGAGGACAATGACGAGGGCAAGGACGTAGGGGTGGTCGATCGCTCTGACAAAAAAAGCGCGGTATTGTCTGTTCGGGACGAGGTGCATCAGCAGCCCCCACGAGAACGTCAGAGCGAAAGCACCGAGCATGGATGTGGAAATGGTGGCCAGAACGTGGTGGCGCAGGCAGGCCAGAATGGCCAGAACAGTTCCCACGGAGCCGGATACCGCCGCCACGATCGGGCTTGTCGTTGCCAGCATTGCCGAGAGCATAAGGAACGGCGTGGCCACGAGCAGCATCCAGGCCACGGGCGGAGCTTTTATGGCGGATACAGCATAGATGAGGCCACCGAGCACCACACCTCCCAGAATACTCACGGCCTGAGAGGTGTCACTGGGATAACCCAGCACCAGAATGCAAAGTTGCAATCCCAGGTAGCCGCCAGCACCAATTCCCACCAGCGACACGACGGGGATGAACGCTTTCTCGACCATCCGATCGCCGAACCCAAGCAGGGCAAATCCGAGAATGACGGCCACCACACACAACAGCCAGCCCGAGGGACCATGGGCGGAAAGGCGCTCAAGGGCGCGTTGCCAGCTGCGAGTGCCCTGTTTCATCTTCTTGCGGGCTACTTCGTCCAGTTTTTCCCCGAGTTCTCCGGGGGCCGGTGGTTCTTCTGGTTCTTCGATCGTGGGGGCGTCGTTGGCGGCCAGAATTAGCGATGCCGCATGCGTTGGCTCCCCTGCCACCACACATATCATGAAGAGCACGAGGAATCCGGCCAATACCCTCGTCCCGTGGACTGTCATTGTTGATGGTGTTCTCAAGACACCTCTTCCTGATTCATTTCCCTTTTTTTCTGCGCCACCAGTTTACGCAGGGCCATGTCGAAATAATCCACCTCTTCACGCACCCGCTCGGGCGTGCGATCCTGATAGGTTTCCCGCGCCTCAGCGATGGGCTCCTCCAGGATATCCTCCAGATTCCCGTATCTTACGCCCTCTTCCAGCTCGTCCTCATGATACACTTCCAGGTCACTGGCCATTACTTCAGCCACCTGCCAGGCCCGGTGATGTGCATCATCGTTGCTGAATTCCTCGGGAACGCCAAAGTCCTCGGGCGCAGGACCCTCCTCTTCCTCAGCGGGGGGTGGTTCGATCTCCTCGCCCGCCGCGGGTTGCTGCGGCATATTTTCGAGCTGGCTGTACAGCCGGTCTATGCGCCGGCGCAGCGCCTGCATGGACTTTTCATGACGTTTTTTCTGCTGATTCATGGCACGGGCAAGACGAGAAACGTACTGCTCGACCTGTTCGGTTTGTTCCTGAAGTGATTCCAGGGACATCACGATGTCTTTCAGATACGTTTCGATGCCCTCCGTATCATCCACATACTCAACGGTCAGAACGGTGGATGGAACCTGTGCTCCTTTTGCTTTACCTCTGTCGCCGCGTTGAAACAGGCCTTTCAGGTTTGTGGTTAAACCGGTCTGGCTTGTTTCCCTCTTTCGACGTTTGGAGGGCTCCGTCGTCTCGTTGCGCGTGGTCTCTTCTTCTGATGGCTTCTCTTTTGTCACGTTTTCTTCCGATGATGATTTCGGGTGAGAGGATGCCGATTCATCTGCATTTTCCCCGGTTCCAGGAGTCGGAGGGGGAGAGGCGGATACCATACTTGCGAACGGTTCAACATTCTGCAGAGATTTCCATTCTCCAAGTTCCGAGCTCCAGATTTGTGAGTCGGGTCGGAGCTGGTTCTTATCCAGCATCTTGCGGACCCGGTCCTGCCTGTACGGTCCGTATTTGGATCCGCCAACCCGAACATACCATTGTGGCTGATCGCCGTTCCCGTCCGAGGGGATGCTTTCCGGGACCGGCATGGAGCTGGAAGCCAGAGCGGGCACCGAGGAGATTGTCTGCCAGTTATCCATCGTGCGGTGATACACCTTTTGCGACGGCGCAAGTTCACCGGATTCGATGAGCTGACGCACCTCCTGCAGTGACTTCGGACCGACTGATTCGCCGTTGGTGTCAACATACCATCCATCCCGCGGAACCTCCTCCTCCGACGTCTCCACGGCCGAGTCCCCGGCCTGCTCGGTATCGGATGGTGTGGCGTCAGGGACCTGCACAGTGCTACCACATTCACAGGTTGCCATCTCTCCGGCCATGGAGGATGGCACCGTGAAATCACGTCCGCAAAAATCACATGAAACGCTGATTGTTGCCATTGCTCGGGGGATCATCGACAAAAGGTTGACAATCACTCTCAACCGGTCAGCTGACCCGACCGGATAATATCATCTCATTGAAGAACTGTATCATAACACACTTTTACCAGTTGTGGCCAAAGAGAATTCGTCTGCCGCCGATCCGGCGTGATATGGCAGTGTTCTCTGTTCTTTCCCTCTTCTTTGCCGTTGTGTGCCGTTTCCTCCGGAAGGTTTCGGTGAACCACGTGCGTTTTGTGATGCCCTACCGGGACAAGCCCGGCAGCCGGCCCATCGGGAATAATGTGGTTCACTGAATACTTCCTTTCCTTCCCGGTTCGCGCTGCTATCTAAGCGGGCGGCACAAAATGCGTTCCGGTTTTATTTCCATGAGCTCCATCGGCCCGCTTAGCGGGGCTTCACCAGATAATGCACTCGAATTGATGCCGCGGAC
>CAZXYF010000235.1:0-4778 GCA_964644705.1 uncultured candidatus Brocadiaceae bacterium
CCTCGTTACGCCGAACATTTCACAAACCTCAAGCATGAATTATTCTAAAAGCAGTCTCAGCCACAGGCAATGTCGAACAATCAGGGCAATTGTGAATCACAGTGTGTTTTCAACAGTTCAAACGATGAACGGATTTGCGGTCTGGATTTTTCCGGGTCAGGCCTGGCCGGAACCCGTCACCTCCTGGAGGGACTCCGGCCCGATGTCTTCGGGGAGGCGTTCGGTTTCACCATGGATTTCCTGGAGGCAACGAACCTTCAGTTTATCCTCGCGCAGCGCCTTGACCGCTTTTGCGCTGGCCTCAGCGGCGGCGATGGTGGTGATCAGCGGAATGGTGTGTCGCACGGCCTCTCCACGAATCTTTACCTCGTCCTGTCGCGGCACAGGTCCACTGGGGGTATTTATGAGCAGTCCCACGTCCTGGCTTTTGATGAAATCCACGATATTCGGGCGTCCTTCGGCCAGTTTCGGGACCTCCTCCGCCGGGACATTCGCATCGGCCAGGGCCGTCTGCGTGCCGGAAGTGGCCAGCAGGTCAAAGCCCTGTTTGTGGAAACTGCGTGCGATGGGGATAACCTTCTCCTTGTCGGCGTCCCGCACGCTGACAAAAACCTTCCCCTCCGTGGGTAAGGGCATGCCGGCGGCGGTCTGGCTTTTGGCAAAGGCCATCGCGAAATCGCTGTCGAGCCCCATCACTTCACCCGTCGATTTCATCTCCGGTCCCAGCACCGGATCCACTCCGGGAAACCGATCGAAGGGCATGACGGATTCTTTGACAGCGTAGTACTGTGGCACGGGATCACTGGCGATGCCCTGTTCAGTGAGGCTCTCACCCGCCATCACTCTCGACGCGACGCTGGCCAGCGGGAGTCCGGTAGCCTTGGAGACGAACGGAACCGTTCGGGAACCACGCGGGTTGATCTCCAGCACATAGACCTCCTCGTCCTTGACCGCAAGCTGCACGTTCATCAGACCTTTCACTCCCAGCTCGATGGCCATGCGACGCACCTGGTCTTTAATCTCCTTGATGACCGCGTCCTCCAGTGAATAGGGTGGAAGAACCATCGCGCTGTCGCCGCTGTGCACTCCGGCTTCCTCGATGTGTTCCATCACGCCGGCCACCACCACATCCTGCCCGTCGCAGACGGCGTCAATGTCCACCTCAACGGCGTCTTCGAGGAATTTGTCGATGAGCACGGGGCGGCCGGGGGCGGCTTCCATGGCGTTTATTACGAACTCTTCCAGGTCTTCCTCTTTCCAGGCAACAACCATCGCGCGTCCGCCGAGGACGTAGGAAGGGCGAATGAGCACAGGATAGCCGATCTGGCGAGCGATTGCGCGGGCCTGATCCACGGAGGTCGCCGTATCGCTGGGAGCCTGCTTGAGATCCAGTTTGTTGAGCAGGTCCCGGAACAGTTTCCGGTCTTCTGCCCGGTCGATGGCCGCCGGAGGCGTGCCGAGTATATCCACGCCCGCATCGGCCAGCGGAACGGCCAGATTCAACGGCGTCTGTCCGCCCAGCTGCACAATGATGCCCTCCGGTCCCTCCTTTTTGATGATGTTCAGGACATCTTCATAGGTCAGGGGTTCGAAGTAAAGGCGATTGGAGATATCGTAGTCCGTCGATACGGTTTCGGGGTTGGAGTTGACCATGATGGTGTCGTATCCCATCTCCCGCAACGCCAGAGACGCATGCACGCAACAGTAGTCAAATTCCAGTCCCTGCCCGATACGGTTGGGGCCGCCACCGATGATCAGCACGGTTGGCTTCTCACCGGGACGACTCTCATCCTCCCGGTCATATGTCGAATAGTAGTAGGGGGTATAGGCCTCGAACTCGGCGGCGCAGGTATCGACCAGCTTATAGACGGGCAAGAGGTGGCTCTCCTCCCGTCGTTCGCGGACATCCTCGCGTTCGGCGTCGAGGAGATTGGCGATCTGCTGGTCGGAGAACCCAAGCCGTTTGGCATGTTCCATCATTTCATCGGAAAGTTTGTCCAGCTCGGGCACTTCCGCCAGCTCGCACTCAAAATCGACGATTTCTTTCATGTTCCAGATGAACCACGGGTCGATTCCGGTGTGTTTGGCGACCCCGGACGGCGGCATGCCGTTTTTGAGGGCGTGTTTGATGTAGAACGGACGTTCGGGGGTGGGGCGCTTGAGTCGCTCGGTCACGGTGTCCGGATCGACCGCCTCTTCTCCGCGGGTATCGAAACCGCTGAGCCCAATCTCCAGTCCGCGCATCCCCTTCTGGAAGGATTCTTTGAATGTCCGGCCGATGGCCATGGTTTCCCCGACCGAGTGCATCGATACCGAGAGTGTGTCATCGGAGCCCGGGAACTTCTCGTAGGTGAACCGTGGCATTTTGGTGACGCAGTAATCGATGGTGGGTTCGAAACAGGCCGGCGTTTCTCGTGTTATATCGTTGGGAATTTCATCCAGCGTGTACCCACACGCGAGTTTGGCCGCAAATTTGGCGATGGGAAAACCAGTGGCCTTGCTGGCCAGCGCGGAGGAGCGGGACACCCTCGGGTTCATCTCGATGGCCACCATACGTCCATTATCGGGGTTGATGGCAAACTGAATGTTCGACCCTCCGGTCTCCACCCCCACACGGCGGATGATATCGATGGCGGCGTCCCTCATCTTCTGATACTGCTTGTCGGTGAGGGTCTGAGCAGGCGCAACCGTGATGGAATCGCCGGTATGGATCCCCATTGGGTCGATGTTCTCAATCGCACAGATGATGACAACGTTGTCCCGGTGGTCACGCATCACTTCCAGTTCATATTCCTTCCATCCCAGGATGGATTCCTCCACCAGCACTTCGTTGATAAGACTGAGATCCAGACCCAGCTGGGCGCAGTCGACGAACTCCTCGGCGTTATAGGCCACCGAAGCGCCCGCGCCGCCCATGGTGAAGCTGGGACGGATGAGGATGGGGTATCCGAACTGCTCGGCGATTTCCTGAGCCTCTTCCAGTGAGTGTGCAGGAACGCTCCGGGCCATGTCCACGCCGATTTCCTGCAGGGCTTCCCGAAACTTTTCCCGGTCCTCCGCGCACTGAATGGCGTCGTAGTTTGCGCCGATCATTTCCACACCAAACTCGTCGAGAACACCCTCTTCCTTGGCCGTGACCGCGGTGTTGAGCGCAATCTGTCCGCCGAGCGTGGCCAGAAGGGCATCCGGTTGTTCCCGGCGGATGATTTTCTCCAGCACATCGACCGTGATGGGCTCGATGTACGTGCGGTCCGCCATGACCGGGTCGGTCATAATGGTGGCGGGATTGGAGTTCAAAAGCACCACCTCGTAGCCTTCCTCCCGGATGGCTTTGCAGGCCTGGGTGCCGCTGTAATCAAACTCACAGGCCTGACCGATGACGATCGGGCCGGAGCCTACAATGAGAATTTTCTGGATGTCGTCACGTTTAGGCATGGTGTTTTTTTAGTTGCTAGTTGATAGTTGCTAGTTGATAGTTGATAGTTGCTGGTTGATCGTTGCTGGTTGATCGTTGTTTGAGGGTGGTGGCCGGTCTACCGGTTTTCGTCGATCATCGTCCGGAAACGGTTGAACAGATTTCGAGCATCGTGCGGACCGGCCGAGGCTTCGGGGTGATGTTGAACGGACATCACCGGCAGTTGTTTGTGCCGGAGCCCTTCAAGGGTTTCGTCATTGAGATTCAGGTGCGTGAGTTCAACCTCATCCCTGTCCAGAGTATCCATATCAACGCAGAAACCGTGATTCTGGCACGTAATGTCAATTTCTTTGGTCTCCAGATCCTGCACGGGATGGTTGGCACCGCGGTGGCCGAATTTTAGTTTATACGTTTCGCCACCCAGAGCGCGCCCGAGCAGCTGGTGACCGAGGCAGATGCCAAACATGGGCTTTTCGCCCAGAAGACTCTTGACTTCTTCCACGGCGTAGGGCACGGCAGCGGGATCACCGGGACCGTTGGAGAGCATGATCCCGTCGGGGTTCATCTCCAGCACTCTGTCGGCGAGGGTGCTGGCCGGCACGACCGTGACCCGGCATCCCACCTCCTCGAGACACTGAAGAATACTGAGTTTGGCACCGAAATCATAGACCACGACGTGCGGCGCGTCATCGGGCAGCTCTTCCCCCTCAGTCCATTCATACGTTGAGTTGCATGTGACCTCCCGGACAAGATCCCGTCCTATCAGGCCCGGTGCCTCCCGAGCCATCGCCACCAGTTCGTCGGTGTCGTATTCGCCCCCGGCAATCACCGCGCTCATCGCTCCGGCTTCACGGATGTGACGGGTGAGTGCGCGCGTGTCGATTTCGCTCAGTGCCACCACATAGTGCTGGGTGAGATACTCGCTGATGTTGCCTTCGGCTCTATGGTTCGAGGGGTAGGGGCAATATTCGCGCACGATAAAACCCTCCACTTTCGGTAGGGCCGACTCGGCATCGTCATCATTGACCCCGTAGTTACCGATAAGGGGATAGGTCATCGTAACGATCTGCCCCTTATAGGAGGGGTCGGTGAGGACCTCCTGATAGCCGGTCATGCTGGTATTGAACACGACTTCGCCGGTTTTTGTGCCGGTTGCTCCGAACGACACACCTTCAAAAATGCGCCCGTCTTCCAGGGCAATCGCGCCTCTGGTTCGTGTATGTTGCATGGTTTTTGTTTGATAGTGGTTCATGCGGATAACTCCTGCTGAAGGAATGTTTCTTCACCGAATCCTCGTCTGCCTGGGAGTCAGAACTCCTGATCCGTTGGAAAATAAAGTGAACCCTATTCGACATGTAGCGGG
>CAZXYF010000236.1:0-4758 GCA_964644705.1 uncultured candidatus Brocadiaceae bacterium
CCCACCGGATGCGCCACAAGATCATCGTGGTCTTTGGCAAAATACTGCAGGGACATGTAATTCTGGCGCCTATCGCTCAGGCAGGAGATCCGTTGTGCCTGCCGTCTCGCCGATTCAAGCGCCGGCAGCAGCATCGCCGCCAGGATGCTGATGATGGCGATCACCACAAGCAACTCGATTAACGTAAAACGTTGTCGGGTTGGCCTTCGCCTGGGCTTCGGCCGGCAGGCTCCACCAAACTCGGGCAATGTGCTGGCTGATTTTGCTCCATTCGAAATACTCATCGGCCTTGCACCTCTTGATGAAGAGGTATAAAGACTTTCAACGCACGCAAAGTACACAAATCACAATGGGAGCGGCCGCAACGAGAGCGGCAAAACGACTCTCAGGCCACTTAGAAGCCCTGATATGCTCTATCCCTGAGAGTTTTGAGCAACATCCGTCATAGGCAAAAAAGGGCGGCCCGCCTGTGAGCCTCACCTATTCACCGCAAGTGCAGCGACCGCAATCACTTCACTACCACTCTTCATTCTACATTACAGGGGCCGTTCCGTCAATTTTTCATCTGGCCGGCATCCATGCGGCGACGCACCAACCAGTCTTCCATCGGCCCTGCACCGATGTCGCCAGCGGATAAACGTAAACCTTCAGTGTATCCCTGTATCTTTCCAGCAGGAGAGCGTGAGAACAGGATCCATGGAAGTTTGCCTGATGCCTGAGTGTCCTCATGAAAGACCGCTTAGCCCTTTTCAGCTTGCCGACCATCATGAACCTGGATTCGTGGCCCCAAGAACTTCCTCCACCTTATCAATCCGATTCATGCCGAGCAGGCGTTCCGCCTGCGCTTCCGCTTTCTTGATATCAAGATCCTGGAGGAAGGCCTGAACACCCGGTATATTTCGGGGGTCGAGGCTGAAGTCCCGAAGTCCGACGCCAATCAGGAAAGGCAGCATGGAGGTATCGGCCGCCGATTCGCCGCACACCGAGACCGGAGTATCGTTTTTGCGGGCCGCTTCGGCAATCCGCGCCAGAGCCCTCAGAACCGCCGGATGGTGGGCACGGTAAAACTCCTGCATCTCCGGATTGGTGCGATCCACCGCCAGCAGATACTGGACGAGGTCATTGGTGCCGATGCTCATAAAGTCCGCTTCGCCCGCCAGTTCCTCAATCAGTTCCACAGCGGATGGCAATTCGACCATAATCCCGATCTCCAGATCATCCCGGCAATAAGGCATTCCTTGTTCGGCCAGCGATCGTTGACACTCTTTCACCAGCCGACGCGAGACGGCAAGATCATCGACCGAACCAACCAGCGGGAACATGATCCGCAGCGGTCGATCATGAGCGGCGCGCAGCATTGCACGGAGTTGCTGCGAGAAAAGACTACGGTTCTGCAGAGAAAACCGGATTGATCGCAATCCCATAAACGGATTGCTCCCCGTGTTGCCCGGCGCATAACTCAGCCGTTTATCTCCCCCGATGTCCAGCGTCCGGAAGGTGACCGGACGATCCCCCATTTCTTCCAGAATACGGCGGTAAACGCGGAACTGGTCCTCCTCCGATGGGAATTCATTCCGGATGAGGAAGGGAAATTCACTCCGATAGAGGCCGACCCCTTCGGCATTGAGTCGCCGGGCCACGGGGAGATCGCTGCAGAGGTTGATGTTGGCCAGCAGGCGGATACGGGTTCCGTCATCCGTGAAGGTTTTGGGCTCGACCTTACTGGTGGAACCGGTTGCCTCTTCACGAGCAGCCTTCAGGTCCCGATACCGGCTGCGTACCTCCTCGTCAGGGTTCACGAAAACGTTGCCCTGATCGGCGTCCACGATCACATCCGTCTGGCTGTCCAGGTTGAAAAGTTTGTTTTCCTCCGCGATTACCATCGGGACGTCGAGGGAACGGCCCAGAATGGAGACATGGGAAGAGGGGCTGCCGGAGATGAGGACCACTCCACCGGCCCCCTGAGTGGTCAGCTTGAAGATATCGGAAGGCATCAGATCCCGGGCAATGATGATTTTGTTCCTGTAGTCCCGAACACCGGTTTCTTCGCCCGTCAAATTGCTGAGAAGTCGATATCCCAGATCCTGCAGGTCCTGGGTCCTGTCCTGCAACACAGGATTTGTGCTCTGGCTCAATTCAGTGAGGTACTCGTCGATCACGGCCATCACTGATTCAGACACCTCTGCTCCCCCGGTAATCCGTCGGCGGATGGCTCCGGCGAGGTGTTCATCTCGCAGCATGAATCGATGGGCGGTAAAAATCTGCGCGGCGGAAGGATCGCCCAGTTGTTCAACAAGTCTCCGTTCAAGCTCACTGATCTGCGATTCGGTTCTGTCGAGGGCCGTCTCAAAGTCATCGATGTCCAGATCCATCTCCCCGCTTCGGTCAACCATTCGGCGCAGGTACTCCCCGGGATCGGACTTCAAAACGGTTGCCTTCCCCGATGCAAACCCGCTGGAAATAGATGTCCCCTGAATAAAATCGGGACAGTCTCCGCTGGAATCGGGTGCTTCCGTACCGGATTGCAGGCGGTCTATATGGGAGAGGAGTTCGGAGTTCTCAATGGCACTCGCCAGTTCGGATGCAATGGCTGAAAGGCTCTTCGTGTCCTTTTTGGTGAAATATCCAGGTTCCTCGTGTTGAACCGTAAGCACGCCGAGTCGTCGGAGGCCGTGGACAATCGGAACCGCCAGGAATGCCTCGTATTCTTCCTCTTTTATCCCCGGGAAAAAGCGAAACTGCGGATTGTCTTTCCCCCGGTCTTCCCGCACCGGCCGGAGTTCTTCCAGCGCGAGGCCCGTAATCCCTTCTCCGATCCCCAAACGAACGCTACCGACCGAGTCAGAAGCCAGCCCCACAGTGGCACGAAGGACCAGATCCTCTCCTTCTTCGTCCGTGAGATACACCGAAGCAACCGATGCATCCATGAATTCGGCGACGGTTTCACAGACCCGTTGGAGGAAATCATCCAGGCTCCCGCTTTCTTCAAACATCCGGGCAAGGCCGACTACCGTGAATATGAGGTCAATATTCGAATCTGATTCCGCCATCGCCGAACTCCCTTCCGCAGAAGAATTGTTCAACCACAAATTATATGATGACATGGCATTCGCCCGTTGTCCACCACCAGGAGGGGGGATGGCGGTCAACAATGGCAGAGGTTTGGTGGAGACGAAGCCAAAGGCAAAGAGGCTATCATCTCAAAACGCTATTTTGGACAGGCCTGATGAAGGAGCGCTTACCCCCGTCTTATATGCTCCGGCCGGCTCTCACTGCGGCAGGGCGCTGGTCCCGCATCCGCGTTTTATTTGACGTGCTGAGCGAGTCAGATATGATGCTACTCTGGCTGTATGCAGGCGGCGGATCTTTGGGCATAGTCACGTTTTTCTCTGGAGAACAGGAGTTTTGGAATGGCGATTGATCTGAAGTACGGTCTGAACCCGCATCAGGAACACGCTCGGGTGCTTGTGGAGGATGAAAACTCTCCGCTGAATGTTCTCAACGGAACACCGGGTGCCATCAACGTCATGGATGCTCTCGGCGCGTATCCTCTGGCCCGGGAACTGCAGGAAGCTACCGGCAAACCCGGAGCTGCGTCGTTCAAACACGTCAGCCCCGCCGGCGCCGCCGTGGCCCGGCCCCTGACCGATGAATTCCGCCAGTCCCAGATGATCCCGGAGACGGATCTGAGCCCGATTGCCACCGCTTACGCTCGGGCGCGGGGTGGCGACCGGATGAGTTCCTTCGGCGATTGCGCGGCGTTGAGCGACGTCTGCGACGCTGACGTGGCGAAACTACTGCAACGGGAAGTCTCCGATGCTATCATCGCCCCCGGATACGAGCCGGAAGCTCTGGAGATTCTGAAACAGAAAAAGGGCGGCAATTACGTCATCTTTGAAATTGATCCCACATACGAACCACCGGATACGGAAGTCAAGGACGTTATGGGGCTGCAGCTTGAGGAGACGCGCAATAAAGCCAGAGTCCACCGGGATCAGCTCGACAACATCGTGAGCAAAAAGAAGGACCTTCCCGACGACGCGGCCGAGACCCTGCTTGTGGTTACCGTGGCGCTGAAATACACCCAGTCCAATTCGGTCGGTCTGGGATATCAGGGCCAGGTCATCGGCATGGGCGCCGGACAGCAGTCGCGCGTTCACTGCACGCGGTTGGCCTGCTCCAAAGCCGAGAAGTGGCTCCTGCAGCAACATCCGCGCGTCCTTGATCTCCAATACAAAGAGGGGATGGGGCGTCCGGAAAAAACGAACGCCGTGGATGCGTTCCTGCTGTGGGAGGAGCTGAGTGACGCCGAACGCGAGGACCTGCTGGATAAGCTTGAAGAAACGCCTGAACCCATTTCACGTGAAGAGCGGCTGGAATACGTGAACAGTATCGACGGCATCTGCCTCAGTTCCGATGCCTTCATCCCGTTCCGCGACAACATCGACCGCGCCTCACGCACCAATGTGCAGTATGTGCTGCAGACGGGCGGCGCGACGCGGGATGACCTCGTGACCGAGGCGGCCGATCAGTACGGCATGGTGATGATTCACTCCGGCATGCGCTGGTTCCTCCACTAAACCGTGTTTCATGTCACAGTGAAGGTATCCCCGCCTGCAGACCGGCGGGGATTTTTTATGCCCCCAGAAAACCAGCCATTTTAAGGAGGGTATCAATCAGAGAGTTTCAGAACTCCTGATCCGGAAACATGGATGCCGTAATCAGTATTCTGCATAACTCTTGAGCTAAACACCTGAT
>CAZXYF010000237.1:0-4722 GCA_964644705.1 uncultured candidatus Brocadiaceae bacterium
GGGACAAGCCCGGCAGCAGGCCCATCTGGAATAACGTGGTTTACCGAATGTTTACTGAGGCAGAGCGACCGTAGTTCAGCATTTCTAAATCAGCTACGAAATTGATGAGTGCAAGTTCGTTTTCCTCGGGCCTGCTGCTTTTACTGACTCCGAATTCTAATTCACTCAGAGTAATGCTGGAAATACCTACTTCCCCGGGCCGCAGGGACTCGAACTTTTTCAGCATGGTTTCTACCTGAGGTCGGGCCGTTTTTCAAAGTCAACGTTTCAGAAAATATCCAGCGTATCCGGTATCCGTTTCCCCACCAGATAATGTTTGCGGTCGGGATACCAGAGGATGTAGCCGTCGTCATCTTTGGTGAGTGAACCGTAGGCGGCAGCCTCGTACCTCGGTTCGTTTCCCACGGCGTCGAAGGGTATGCCGTCGTTGTCCGCAAACAGCACGGGATCGTTGAAACTCACGGGTTGTTCGGCATCCGGATCGAAACGACCGAACGACAGATAGCAGGGGCGTCGGTTGCAGGAATCGTGCGTTCCTTCCGCCCCGAAGACGTGTCCGTCGTTGTTGTTGAAGACCAGAAGATACCGTTCTTCGCTCAGTCGGAACAGTGGGGCGGGGCTTCCGGGCTGAAGCACCTCTTCACCATCGTCGTGGTAGTGCATGACGGATGGCTCGCGGAAGTTGCCGTTTTGATCGCGCAGGCTCCAGTAAAGACGGCCGGTTCGGGTGCGCATGGTAATGAAGATGCGTCCGTCGGGCAGGGGGCAGAAACTGGGTTCATTGGCCCAGCTCACTTCGGACTCCTCAGGCTGGGGTACGGTGAGGGCGTCGTCGGGGTTTTCGGGAAGATAGCTCAAATCGAGTTTTTCCGGGGGGGGATCGCTGTCGATGTTTTCGATGCGAAAGCATTCGCTCTGGCACCATTTCCTCTTCGGATGCCGGTCACGCAGATATTCGGACGTCCCGATTCGTGTAAAACCAATCAGAGGCCGACCGTGCCTGTCCCATTCCGGTTGGCGCCACGCAACGAAGTGCGGGGAGTGTTCGGGATGGTCGATCTCCGTGCGGCGCATCGCCAGGCAGTGTCGGCCCGACCAGGTCCGTCCCTCATCGTCGGAGATCCGGCAGGCTAATTCGCAGGAGGAGTATTTCCCGACGCCGTCAGGATACCAGCAATAGAAAAGGTAGATGCGGCCGCCGGGGGACACCACGGGGACGGACCATGACGCCGATACGTCCGGTCCACCATCGACGATCTGCGGTTTGGTCCAGTTTTTCCCACCGTCATTGCTTCGGGCCGTGACGACGCGTCGAAAACGGCAGGCCGGGCCGTGGGCCGTCCAGGTCGCTACAAGATGATCATCAGAGGTTGACTGGACGATGAAATGTTCGTTGAGGAGGAAAAAATCATCGTCATGCCACCGCGGATTACCATCGGGAGCGGGATGGTAGACGAGATAATTCGGACACGACCGCTTCCATTCTTCGGCGTATGGTTGCGGAGGTAAATCAGTGCTGACTTGAAAATCATTTTGAGCCATTGTGGATCCTATTGTACTTTTGTGGACAACGAATAAGCACGAATAAATACGAATGTCGTTTTGGTTCTGGGTGGATTGGGTGAACACCGTGGACGCCGCCCCGCGTTCCCGCAGGTGGGATCACGGATCCCGTATCCCGTATCCCGAATCACAAATCACGCATCACGATTCGCCCTTTTCCCATCCCGCCTCCCAGTTCGCCACTCCTTCACTGGTCAGCAGATAGCGATCGTAAAGGCGAACCTTTTTCAGCTCTCCGTGCAGAGAGGGGGCGAGGGTTGCTTCGGGGGCGCCTTCCGCGTTCATCATGTTGGGATGGAACCGGCTCCAGCCGTACTGACGTTTGTCCCCGCCGTCGCACAGCGTGCCGTCCACCATCGTGGTGATCAGGCGCGGGCCGGCATCGACGATGAACAGAATCTGGTGCAGCTGGCCGGTGGTGATAAGATCGTGATCGCACTCGGCTGTGCACTCAACGAGGCCGTTACCGAGCCGTGACCCCGGCGTATCGTATGCGCGACTGGTAAGATGGAACTTTACTGTCTCGTGATCGGTCACCTGGACCAGGATGCCGCGTTCCTCCTCGCCACGACTGTCGAAAAGAACCTGCCACGGGGCGAGGTCATCGAATTGAACCCACAGTTCCAGAGCAAGTCCACCGCGCTTCTCGATTTCCTTCTGTCCCTCACTTTTGAGGGTGGCGCTGGTGGCGGGATCGATCACGCTGCTGCCTCGCTCGTGCAACGCGGGCATATCGGGCATTTCCTCGGTGTTTCCGGCCGCACATTGGCTCTCATCCAGATCCAGCACAAGTCCGTCGGTCGTGACTTCCCCCACTTTTCCCTGATTCCACATGGCTTCCAGCAGATCCCGGTCGAGTTGGTGGACACGGGCGATTTCTTTCTGAGTTTCGGTGAAGAAAACGCTTCCGTCCTCTTCCTCGATGAAGTCGGGATAACTCATCCGGTTGCCGATTTTGTCGTCGTAGAGGATGATCTCCGGCTGGGACCAGTGTATCCGGCCGTCTTTCTCCACGCCGCCGCACATCCAGATGGGGTTGCGATGGGCGTAGCCGGCCGAGGGATTGTCGCTGGTCATTTCGCCCAGCTTTTTGCCGCCGTGGAAACAGAACCAGTAGATGTATTTGCCGTTGGAAAGGCGCCGGACGAAATTGGCGCTGCGCGGATTCTTGACGCGTCGTCCGCCGGGCGTGTAGGACATCCAGTCGACATCCCAGTTCCGGCCCTCGTCGCGGCTGCACGCGTGGCAGCTCCATCCGTCGATTGTCCGGAAGGTGCCGTAGAGGGAGCCGTCGTTCATCGGGGTGGCGTTGAATTCCCCGGCGATCGGCCCGCCGCCTTCAGGAGTGCGCAGTCCCACGTCGCCCTCCGGCAGCGTTTCCCACTCATGTTCGGAGGGATCGTGTTCGGTGAGCAGGTTGGGGCTGCGAAACAGCACCCCCTCATTCTGCACGAAAAATCCGGGCCCGAATCCACCAACTTTGCTGGCAACGACGTAGGCGGCATCGTTGTGGAGGAACGGTTTGCCGACGCCCCAGAAGAACATGATATCGCCGCCGTAAACGTTGTTGCGGTCGCATTCGAATTCTCGCATGGGGATTTCATAGCGCTGGTCCGACCACGTTCGCCCCTGATCGTCGGAGTATTTGTAGGCATAGACCCCGAAGGAATCGACGCGGTCGATGGTTTCCCCGTTAACGGTCTCAATCTCGCGGATATTGTCCCTGTTATAGGTGTAGAACGCGTAGATTCGGCCGGTCTCGGGCACGCGCAGGGGCATGGCCCAGGACGCCTCCGGTCCGTCGGCCGGTTCGATGTCGAACGGCCCCTCCCAGGTCTTTCCCCGATCGCGGGTGATAACGGAGACCACATGCTGTCCGGCGTCGCCTTCATGCCCGGATCCGGTGGTCATCACGCAGGTCCACGAACCGTCGTCGTTGCGGACGACGTACGGTTGGTCACAGTACCCTTCACTCGGGATCTCGCGTCCCATGTCTATGTGTCGTTGGTCGTAATCCATTGTTAGAGCTCCTGAGAGGGGAATGATATATGCGATATATCATCATTATGCAGAGTTATAGTTTGTGTCAAATGGAGAAGTGGGTTGTATAGATACTTCGGAAAAGCACTTCCTGGCGGGCCGTTTGCTATCATTCATTCTGTACGCCAGCTTTGAGACAATCGGTCAGGATTTTGAATGTGTATTTGCCGACTGCAGGTCCTCAAGACCTTTGCGTATGTGTTCGCGCATGAACTCTTCCGCGGCATCCGCCTCGCCGGTCCACAGCGTTTCAACCAGGTCACGATGCCACTGAGATGGCTGCTCGAGGTTTTTGATAGCGACCACGCGGCTTGTGAAGAAAATGAGTTGCTGGATGTTCAGTCGTTCCATCGTCTGGATCAGGCGGTCGTATCCGCTGATCTGGGCAATGGCATTATGGAAATCGCAGTGTTTCGAGGCCAGTTTTTTGGGGTCGGATGTGGGATCGCTGAACAGGTTGTCCAATTCTTCGGCCCGCTCATACAGTTCATCCCGGTCCCGTTCGGTCATCTTCTGGGCGACGACCCGAGCGGTGATGCCCTCCAGGGCTTCCCTCAGAAGGTACTGTTCTTCCAGCCTTTCACCGTCGAACTCAATGACCCTGGATCCCCATTTAGGTTCATGTTCTACGACCCCTTCATTTTCGAGAATCCGCAGACTCTCCCGGGCCACGATCTGGCTCACATCGCACAGTTCGGCGATCTTCCGTTGGGGCAGCGTTTCGCCCTCGCTGAAGTCTCCGTCGATGATTTTTGTCTCGATCTCTTCGGCCGTTTTTTCGGCAAGTGTCTTCATGCCGTCTCACTCCTGAGGTGGGGTGTCAGTGCGCCATTGATTCTATTCCAGACGTCGAAGTGGATCAAAGAATGCGATGCGTTCTGAGAGGAAGACCCTTACCCAAGATTCCGTGCTCTTTCAGAGCACTGCATCTCGGGATAGTATGAGGCCGTCCCGTTGGGACTAAGCGAACGGCTCGTGACGTCTTTTTTGAGCCCCATCGGGGCGGATTCATACTAGCCCAACATGGAGCGATCTGCAAGATCGCGGAATGTTGGGTTGTTGGTCTAAGAAACGATTGTGCCATCGTGAGTTTGGTGCGGTGAATCATTTCAACGCGGT
>CAZXYF010000238.1:0-4721 GCA_964644705.1 uncultured candidatus Brocadiaceae bacterium
AAACGGCCGACAAAGGCGATGGACGAAGGGACTTGACGAAGGCTCCGGGACGCGTGGTCCTTCGTCCTTCCCCTTCATCGTTCACCTTCGTCGGCTGTTAGAGGGTAGCTGCCGAAAGGCCCTATCGTTTGGCTTGGTATGCCCGCTTTAGTGCACAGGTATGCCCCCTACCGGGGCAAGCCCGGCAAGTAGGGCATCACAAAACGTGGTTCACTGAATACTTACTCATTGAAATGGACACTATCTTCAACCGCCCTCCACAATGTAAAATAGCTCCTTATTTGGCCGAGGGCTGCAGAGCAATCTAACGGGAGATTCAGTCATGGAATCATCAGACCGCGAACGTTGGTCGGGCCGCGTTGCTTTCATCATGGCGGCCATCGGAAGTGCTGTCGGACTCGGTAATTTGTGGCGATTCCCCGCCCAGGCTTTCCAGAACGGCGGTGGGGCATTTTTCATTCCCTATTTCATCGCCCTCATCAGCGCGGGATTCCCGCTGGTGATCGTGGAATACGCTCTGGGGCAGAGGTATCAGGGCGGCGCTCCCAAGGCCCTGGAGGCGGTCACTCGCAAGTTCAAGTGGGTGGGCTGGATGGCGCTGTTTGTGGGTAGTGTGATCGTCATTTATTACGTCGTTGTGATGGGATACGCCTGGCATTACAGCGTGGGCGCCCTGAATATGGCCTGGACCCAGCCGACGAGTTACGTGGAGACGAAGAAGCCAAAAGAGGGTGAAACGGTTCCGGAGATCTATCGAGTTTCCGCCGACCAGATTCGCGTGTGCTTGAAAGCTCCCTCCCCGGAAGCTCAGAAAAGGCTCCAGCGGGCCCAGGCGGAGAAGCCCACAAAAAGTCGGCTCCCCGTTTTCACTTCGGAGGAGCTCGAGGAGAAACGGGCGGGAGAGGAGAAAAAGCCGCGGGACAAACGCACGTTTTATGTGACGTTGAGTGAGAATGTGAACAACTATTTCTCGGAAAAAGTTCTGGGGGGGTTCCATGTGGGGGTGTGGAGCAAGCAAAAGGTCGTCCGGGCGCTGGAAGAGAAAGCCGCGGGGGATGGGCCCGAGGCGAAGGCCGCGGCGAAAAAAGCCGAGCAGCTCCGCAAACGGATAAAGCCATACCGAAACGAGATATTTGACCTGAATCCCACGCTTGTTCTTGGCGCCGCCATTACGTGGCTCATCGTGTTTCTCATTATCTTCCGTGGCGTCAAAAATGTTGGGAAAGTAGTTATGCTGACGGTTCCCATTCCCGTCATTTTGATACTGGTCATGGTGGTGCGGGGGATGACCCTGCCGGGAGCCGGGATGGGGCTGTTGTATTATCTCAAACCCAATTGGGAAATGCTGAAGGATCCATCGGTGTGGACCCACGCCTACGGGCAGATTTTCTTCAGCCTGACACTGGGGTTTGGTGTATTGATTGCCTATGCGAGCTATATGCCCGAAGAAAGCGATGTGACCAACAGTGCGCTCATCACCAGTTTTGGTAACTGTGTGACCAGTTTCATCGCCGGGCTCGCCGTCTTCAGCGTTGTTGGATATATGGCCTATGTGCAGGGCACCGATGTGAAAACCCTGGCGGAGAGCGGTATTGGGGGGCCCGGGCTCGTGTTCGTGACGTATCCTATTGCGCTCGCTAAAATGCCGATGGGATTGATGGCCACGTCCGCCCTGAGTCTGATCTTTTTCCTCTGTCTGGTCACGCTGGGCATCGACAGCGCGTTCAGCCTGGTGGAGGGGATCGTGACTGGATTCCTCGACCATACCGAAAGCTTGAGTAAGCCCGCGCTCACGGCGATTTTCTGTGGCATCGGTTTTGTGGGAAGCCTGTTCATCTGCACCAAGAGCGGGTTGATGTGGTTGGATATTCTGGACAACTGGATGAGCAATTACGGTCTCGTTCTGGTGGGCCTGCTGGAGTGTGTGGCCGTGGGGTATTTCTTTCACATCAGCGATTTGAAGGAGTATATCAACGAACACAGCGAAATCCCGGTTCATAACTGGTTCGATGTGTTCATCAAATTTGTCACACCGGCTATACTGATAGTGTTGCTCGGACAGCAGTTTCTTAAGGATATAACGGTCCCCTACGGTGGCTATGATGCTGTATACCGCTATGCTGTAACGGTTGCCGGATGGGGGGTATTCTTTGTGCTGTTCGTGCTCTCTCTGATTGCCGCTCGGAGCTGGAAGATTTTGACCTGGACGATTTCGGTCCTGGTTGTGGCCGCTATATCCTTTGCTTATTTCGCAACTTCAGTGCCGGATATGGCTTTCATGGATCGGCTCGCGGCGTCAATTATGGGCGGGATCGCCATATCGTTGCTTTTTGGTGGCGTCATTACCGGCATCCACATCGCCCGCAAAACCCACCACATGGCAGGGTTGTCGCTGGAGACGACCGATGAGGACGAGGATTGATGCGGGAAGCATTGAGCGGGGGCGCCACTGCGTTTTAACATTGATTATGGAGAATTACTATGTCACCACGAACCGACCAATTACCCCCGAACGATCGACAGATTCTGCGGGACCTCGCCCGAAGGGTGGCCGAAATTGCGGCCGATCCCGTCATGAAGGAGCGTGCCGAACTCTGGAGACGGCACGCCTCGCTGGACAGCCCCCGGCCCATGATACTGGCGGAAACAGGGGGCGTTCTGAATGAGCTTATTCCCGAATCCGATTACCAGTGCACCAGCGACTGGGCGCGCGGCTGGGAATCCGTGCTGCGGGACAAAATCTTCACGTATGAACAGGTGGACGATGATTCTGTCATCACCCCGACCATTGACTACCACTGGCAGATCAATATTGGTGATTACGGCGTGGTGCCGGAAAAACACACGACGGAGGGTGAGAAAAAGACCAGCTACCGGTGGGATCCGCCCATCCAAGATCTCGATGAGGATTTTGACAAGCTGCATCAGCGTGAGCTGAGCGTGGATCGGGAGGCGACCCGACGGGAAGGTCATCGGCTGAAGGAGCTGTTCGGGGATATTCTGGACGTGCGCCTTCACGGCAATCCATGGTGGACCATGGGATTGACCTGGAGCGCTGTGGATCTGGTGGGGCTGGACCGGCTGATGCTGCACATGATGGATAATCCCGAGGGCGTCCATCGCCTGATGGAATTTCTCCGGGACGACCATCTTCATTTGATCAACTGGGCGGAGTCCGAGGGGTTGCTGACGTTGAACAATGAAGACCACTACGTGGGATCCGGCAGTTTGGGATACACCGAGGAGTTACCTCAGGACGACTGGGCAGAAGGCGACGATGTCCGACTCAAAGATATCTGGGGGTTGTCCGAATCCCAGGAGACCGTTGGGGTCAGCCCCGACATGTTTGCTGAGTTCATCTTCCCCTATCAGCTACCGATTATCGAAAAGTTTGGCCTGTCGTATTATGGATGCTGTGAGCCGGTGCATGAACGCTGGGACACCATCAAACAGATCCCGAATCTGCGCCGCGTTTCCGTGTCACCCTGGTGTGATCAGGAGATGATGGCCGAAGCTCTCGGTCAGGATTATATCTTCTGCCGGAAACCCAATCCCGCGCAGATCAGCACAGACGACTGGGACGAAGACGCGATCAGGGCGGATCTGCAGAAGACCGTGGACGTTGCGGCGGGCTGTCCCCTCGAGATTGTCATGAAAGACGTGCACACCGTGGCGGATCAACCCCGCCGGCTGGGCCGCTGGGTCGAATTAGCGCGGGAAGTGACGGCTTAAGATGGACTCTGAGCTTTCTGCAGAACAACGAAAGAACATTCAGTTCCGGCATCCGGAGAAGATGCTGGAAGAGCTGCCGGGGACCGACCGTAAGACCATCGCCCGACTCCACGGGCTTTCCCCCGACGCATACGATGCGGCCCGGAAGGAGTTTGCGGACCGTGTATGCGGGGTTGCTCACGATCTGATGGGTGAACCCGAGATGGCGGCCTGTGTTGGTTCGTTGCCCTTTGCCGACGAGCAGACCGTTGTGGGGCTCGGCGACAGCATTACCGACGATCTGCAGTCGTGGTTTGAGATCGTGCGTCGCTGCTTTTCTCTCGTGCGGGACCGAGACAATGTCAGCTTTATCAATCGGGGCAATTCGGGGGATACCACCACCCATGCCATCAGCCGGTTTGGTGATGTGGTCGGCGATGATCCCGACTGGATTATTTGCATGCTGGGCACCAACGACGTGCGATTGCACGGAGAGTCGCCCACCAAATCGCTGGTCAGCGCCGAGGAATTTGCGGCCAATCTGGACATGCTCCGCAACTACGGGACCGTGGAAACTGATGCACGCTGGCTCTGGATCACCCCTCCACCGGTGATCGAGGAAAAGGTGAAACTTGGATGGGGGCGTGGAGACCCGAAGCTGATGTGGCGCAACGAGGATATCCATCGAATCTGCGACGCCATACGGCGTCGGGATGAGGCGGTGGTGGACCTGCATGAAACGTTTAACTGTCCACCGGATGCGTGCTATTTCCAACCCGACGGTCTGCATCCCTCACTGGAGGGGCAAAAACTGATTGCACGTTCGGTTCTCCGCGCGCTAAGCGTAAATATTCAGTGAACCACGTGCGTTCTGTGATGCCCTACTTGCCGGGCTTGTCGCGGTAGGGGCGTACCTGTGCACTGAAGCAGGCGTACCACGGAAACCGATAGGGCCTTTCGGGAGGGCGCTGGAGCCATCGTCGAGCCCCTTCGTCCATCGCCTTTGTCGG
>CAZXYF010000239.1:0-4594 GCA_964644705.1 uncultured candidatus Brocadiaceae bacterium
GAATCTTTGTCTTTATCATCGTCTTTACCATAATCTGCCGTTGTTTTTGGCGGTCGTAGCATCGATAGAAAGGCAGACAAAGGCAAAGACGAAGGTAAAGATATTAGATACACCTCCCTAATGTAACTGGGGGTGGTTTGCGAGATGGACTGTATTCCCGGCTCAAAGTCACCGGAGAACCCGTTTGAAAACGCCTTTTTGAACGTTTTAGACAGCACTGGGGTTAATGGAAAAATATTCAACATCCAACATTGAACGTTCAACTTTGAACATCGAACATTCAACATTGAACTCCGAACACGACGTCTTCTATCGACCACGAGCAATTGGGTAAGTTACCGTCCCCGCACGATGTGGTCGGAGGCGTCCGGACGGGTTGTTCGGTCGTTTTCATAGGCTCGGTCCACGACCAGGTCATCACTTTTCGCTGCGCGTGTTGCCAGCTGATCACACCGTTCATTGTCCTGATTGCCGGCATGACCCTTGACCCACTGGAACGTGGCGTCGTGCTGCTCATATAACTCAAGCAGGGGTGCCCACAGATCCACGTTGCTGGCCATCTCGCGCTTGTTGCGCTTCCATTCGTTACTTCTCCAGCGCATTGCCCAGCCTTTCTCGATACCATTCACGACATAGCGTGAGTCACTGTGCAGAATGACGTTGCATTCGCGCTGCAGGAAGGCAAGTGCTTTGATGCAGGCCAGAAGTTCCATCCGATTGTTCGTGGTTCGACGAAATCCGCCGAAGATTTCCCGTGACTTGTCGCCGTATCGGAGCACGGCTCCGTATCCCCCCGGTCCCGGGTTGTTGATGGCTCCACCGTCTGTGTGAATGACGACTTTCCCCGATTCCAGCAAACTTGCGGTCCTGTCGTCGGGTGGGCGAGACTCCGTTTGCGAGTTCTGACGGTGGTTTTTGAGCTTTTGCAACAGTTCGTCGTGACCGTTGTCCTCCAGCCACCAGCGCGCTTCGAGCAGGTTTTTGAAGCCCCGATAAACGGCCCCTGAAAAACCTTTCACCTGCGCGGATGCGCCCTGATCTCCATCCCAGCTCTGATATATACCAGGTTCACGGCCCTTTACGACGACGTAATAATTGTTTTTCGTGCTGTTGTTACCCATATGCTGATGATTTGTCTGAAGGAAAAATTGTGCCGTACGGCAAACATCTGTGAGAACAGCCTGCAGTTGCTGTATAAGACCTCGTCCGACGACCGCTTTCTCAGGCAGAGCCCGGTGAGCTGTTCACTCCGGCCGGGACGATAGATCTCCCGCGGGGTTTACCATTACTGGCGTGTCAGGCGTCGTTCGAACCCAATGCGTATTGCAGCAGATTTTGCAGATACACACCGGCACGGGGTTCACCCGGCATCCGCGAGAAAGCCCATACCTGATCGAAGATGGCCGTGCCCCGTCCCAGTTTGAGTTCGCCGCCCGCCGGTATTTCCCGCCGTTCCGAATACCAGGTTCCGGTGCCGGTGAGCGTGATGGGGCGGAGAGCTTCATGGTCGAGCCCCGAATCGATAATGTGATTGATGCGATCATGCTCCCTGTCGTACCAGAAACTGAAATGGAACGGATCCAGGCAGTCCACGATGGGGTGAGCGGTTTTGCGGCTTACGAACTGATGTGGGGGGAGGGAGACGGTGGAAATGGATTCGCCGGCGATATCCCACTGGAGCCCGGGCTCCAGTGGCAACCCGATGAGGCTTCCTCCGTCCCTCACGTAAGCGGCGATGGACGGGGCGGCTCCGCGGACCGCTGCGGGGTGATCGGCGATGACCAGATCGGGGGCGTCGGTGCGGGCGGACCAGAGGCTGGGATTGGCCCCGAAATCTTCCGCAAGTCTCCACGCCCGTCCATCCTCGCGCCCCAGGATCTCTACGTTGCGGCCGGACAGGAGACAATCGTCGTGGGGCGGATAGATCGTGAAATCAAGGGTGTAGTCATGGACCACTTCATCGGAGGAGGATAGCAGTGATGCATGGAGGGCAATATTCGTTTTATCCCCGACTCGCGGCGTTGGCCAGCTTATCTGGCCCCGGAACGCGGCGGAGGTCGCGTCCACACTGCCGTCGCAGTCATTAATCATCAGACGCTCATCGCCGCAAGTAATCCAGTAAACAGCGCGGAGGTCGTCGTAGTTTTTCGCCGTATCATTCAGGAACCACAGTTCGGCATTGAGATCAGCGCCACCGGTCACCGCATGCCGATCGGTTCGCAGGTTGACGGCCAGGGGAGTGTTGGCGTCGGCGTAGGCGAAAAATCCGGGCAGTGGCTCACGCTCGACGCTGCAGAGGGACTTCAGCCAGTTGTTGGGATAAGCGTTGATCAGCAGGTGAAGCGTCGTGCTGTTGATCACGTCGATGCGTCGCCGCCATGCCTCGTGCATGAACGGGACGGCCCATTCCTGATGGTGGTGACTGGCCTCGACCCAATCTTTTATCGTGTCCTGCCGATCATACCACTGGTGATGCCAGCCCCATGCCTGGCAGAATGGAATGTTGTCCGGCGTCCAGCTCGTATCGTCGTCACTTTCCGGGAGCCAGTCGTCCGGATAGTGCTTGCGCATGGTGTCCAGCGGCTCCAATCCTTCCGCACCGTATTCACCCACGCCACATCGCCATCCCTCTTTGATGTCAAAAAGTTCCCCTTTGTGCATTTTACCGAGTTCAACGCCATGGTCCTCATGCATGCATACGTAAGCGTGCTGGTCAAGCATTCCATGGCGCGGAGGCGGGTCGTAATCCCCGTCCACGCATTTTATTACGCGGTCGGGATTGTACAGCTTCGTGTAGTTGATGCAGACCTCGAAAAAATCTTCCATCGTTTTCCGGTCAACGACCCGATGGCTTCGAGGGGACTTCTCGGGGGAGGGGGAAGGCTCATTGATGAAACTGGAAATTACCGCGCCGGGATGAGAACGGATCAGGCGTTCCATTTCGCCGGCCTGTCGGGCCGTTTCCTCCACACAGCTGTGGCGCATGGTGGCGAACATGGGGAGATCCGTCTGGAACAGCACTCCCAGCCGATCGCACAGATCATACACCTCTTCCTGAACCGGTCGTTGCGTGATGCGCCAGAAGTTCATGTGGGCCGCTTTGCCGATCAGTAGATCCTCAATAGCCTGCTCGGGGTCGCCCTGCTGGACGGGCACACTCAGGTTCCCCATTTCATTTGTGCCCCGCAGAACAACGGGCTCACCGTTCAGGTAAAAAGTGCCCCGCCGGGGAGAATGTGTATCCTGCACGAAGGAGCGCATTCCGAAATTCGTATCCTGGGTGTCGGTGGTCTCGCCGTCGTTTTCCTGGCACGCAAGACGGGCACGCAGGGTATAGAGGTGGGGTTCATCGGGGGTCCACCAGCGAAAATCGGGCATGTCCACATCAATTTTGTATAAAGATCTTTTTGGGCCCGCGGGTCTCAGGTCCCGGTTTCCCAGATCAATGGGATCGCCCTGAAAGTTGTTCGGGTAGAGCGTGAGATCGACAGACGTGGGGACGCGGCTGTAGTCGCTGCGATAGGTTTCCAGCCACAGCTCGGCCGAGCCCTGTTCGGGCTGAGGACGGACGAACATATCGTGAATGCAGGTGGTGGGGCATCCCTCCAGATACACGGGTTGCCATATACCTGCGCCCGGTGGGCAATGGGTCCATCCCCGCGGATTGTCCCAGCCCTGGCCGGTTGCTCCATAAACTTTGTCTCCGTCCAGCGTGTATTCCTCGGGGGTTTCGGTGCCGTATCCGTTCCAGGGGCGATTCCCGGCGAGGCCTTTTTGAGTGGAATCGTTTTCCACCCGGACGAGCAAAACGTTTTCTTCGCCCACCCGGATGTGATCGGTGATGTCGAAACCGAACGGTGCGAAAAGCCCCTCGTGCTCCCCGACATGGTGACCGTTGACGGATACCTGGCAAATATAATCAACGGCCCGGAACCGGAGCCAGATACGCCCCCTGGACATCAACTCCTCATTGACTGTAAAGCGCGTTTTATAATACGCGGCCCACGGTCCGACGGGGCCACGGTAGTGCGGGATGTCGACCATTTCCCAGTCGCCGGCATCGGTGCAGGGACGATGCGCGTCGGCGCGGTCCTCTGGCTCTTCGAAGCGGAAAGCGAACCGGTCCAGGGAACGGCGGGGACGTGGATGAGCGATCTCGGGGGTGTGGTCCTGCAGGAACGGCTGGTAGTGCTGGCGCAACTCTCTGACCCGGGCTCTGAGTTTCTCCGGTGAATCGAGCTTGTCATGGGGAGAGGGTTTTTGGAGATTCGGATTGTTATCAGTGGGTAGCGGACGGTCTGGCAGATCCGGGGCGGGCACGGCTTCCATATCGGGACGCGATTCGCGATCGGCTTCGGCGGACATTGCGGCGAAAAAATCGTGGTTGGAATGTGAACTCATAATGACGTGGACAAAAAAAAGGGGGGTGTGTGACGAGCCTCAGAACTCCTGATTCGTTGGAAAATAAAGTGAACCCTATTCGACATGTAGCGGGGAACAACATCCGGTGTCTTCTTGGAAAAAAGTCGCTATGGTTTGCCCCTCCGGGCCTGCCCCGGGGGTCGATATGATTAGCCACTACGTGCGGCGACGC